>CAZKHW010000012.1:0-22707 GCA_964552525.1 uncultured Ruminococcus sp.
GGCTATGCGATGACGGCGGTCAGCTATACGACGGAGTATGGCGGAATTTGCATCTGGCTGGAGGACTTGTATCTGAAATCGGAGTACCGGCACACTGGGATTGCGGGGGAGCTGTTCCGGTTTATCGAAGCAAATTATCCCGATGCGGTGCGCTTTAAGCTAGAGGTCGAGCCGGAGAATGCATTTGCTGTCCGCTGCTATGAAAAATACGGCTACGGGAAATCCCCCTATTTTCTGATGACGAAAGAGCGCTGCGATGCATAGGGTCAACGCCAAAACCATCCTCTCCACACAGAACGGCATGAACCTCTGCCGTGGCTGTACACACGGCTGCATTTATTGCGACAGTCGGAGCAAATGCTATCAGTTTACGCATGCTTTCGAGGATATTGAGGTCAAGCAGAATGCACCGGAGCTGCTCGAACAGGCACTGCGCTCCAAGCGAAAACGCTGCATGATCGGCACCGGCTCGATGAGTGACCCGTATATGCCGCTGGAGTGGGAGCTGCAATTGACACGCCGCAGTCTGACACTGATCGATCGGTATGAATTCGGCGCGGCGGTCATTACAAAATCTGATCTTGTCCTGCGTGACCTTGACCTTCTGACAAGCATCAATGAGAAGGCGAAAGCCGTGGTGCAGATGACGCTCACCACCTTTGATGAGGCGTTATGCCGCATCATCGAGCCAAACGTCTGCACGACACGCAGGCGGTTCGAGACGCTTTGTATGCTAAGGGATCACGGCATTCCGACCGTGGTCTGGCTCACGCCGATCTTGCCGTATATCAACGACACTCGCGAAAATCTGGTGGGGCTTCTGAAATACTGCATTCGTGCGGGTGTGAAGGGAATCGTCTGCTTTGGCATGGGGATGACCCTCCGCGAGGGAAACCGGGAGTACTACTACGCTGCACTTGACCGGCATTTTCCGGGTTTAAAAGCGCGCTACAGAAAAGAATTTGGCAATGCCTACGAGATCGTCAGTCCGAATCATGCCGAGCTGATGCAGCTGTTTCATGAGGTCTGCGAAAAGTATGGCATTATGCATGACAATGAGCAGATCTTCGCATATCTGCGAGAGCTGCCGGAGCGGTATGAACAGATGACGCTGTTCTGAAATGGATAGGAGATGGAAAACAAAGTTGGCGTGATTTTCCCCACAGCATTTCACAGGATTGATTGTAGCTTACCGAAAATCCAAGTACGTCCCCTATGTGGACAGGTTCTTAACAACAAGCCCCGAAGCAGTTATAAATCATTGCTTCGGGGCTTGAATTTCTTTATGAGTATCGAACTAAGGGGCAATTTCAGGGATAATCTGTTATTCCGCCGCCGTTTCGGCGGTTTCGTCCTGTTCCTGTGCCTCGTCCCCGGAAAGCTCCTCAGATACTTGCGCCTGGGGTGTGCGCGGCGTGTAGGAGATGCCCTGTTCATCCAGAGAATCTGTCAGCTTTTCGAGGAAATTCAGCACACCCGAGGTGCCGCTGAGTGCATTGCGGCGCACGGTCATGCCAACGCATCTGCCGTCCACATACGCCCAGTAGGTCACATCATCAATGGGAACAAGTGTCAGCTCACGCTGCGTATCGTCATCAAGCGTGTAGCGGAAGGTGCAGGCGGGCTCGGGATCTTCCGGGAGCTGAGGGTGTTCCACGACCTCTTCGCTTTTGTGTTCCTGATACCTTAAGTATACATTTCCTCTGTATATTTGTCTTCTGAGTTTTTGACTTTAAAATGAAATTTTATTAGACTTTGAACTATTGCATTTTGAACATAGCACTCTAAGATTCGATGCTACAGTTTTCCCACCCTTTGAAATGGGAATGATATGATCAATCTGCAAGCCAACTTCATCCGGCATATACTTTCTACATAGCTGGCAGGTGTAATTGTCTCTTTTCATGATTTTTTCTCGCATTTCACGAGTGGCTAATTTCCGCTGATTTTTACTATGATATTCTCTTAATGTACATTCAAAATTAATACCATTCAATTGCTTATAACGTGACTCAATATAATTATAGCTGTATGTAAAACAATCCACTCGCACATTCACTTTGTAAGCTGATTTAACATAATTTTTTTGCGTATACCGAGTCTGAGAACGAATAAAATAAAACTTGAATGCAGCACTATCATCCAACACTTTTTCATATTGCTCACGCCGATAATTTTTTAGAATGCTCTTTTTAATTTCTTGATTACTGTCTAGTTTCCACTGCTCAATCATTTTTTGATGTGCTTGTATGTCTGTAAATCCGCCAGAAATTAACAACTTATCCAAATAGTCGTCAATATTCGGATTACGTTTTCCTGAAACATTAAATTCATGAATAAAATATGGGTACGAAAATGGAGAACTTAAAATGACATATAACAGAATTAATATAATGCATATTATCACAATTGTGATTATCATATTCTTTCACCACTCCTCTTTGTTAGAATATCCTAATTATTCTATCATTTTTCAAAATATTCTACTAAAAACATGATATCGAATCGGGACATTAGTTTGCTGCTTTTAGGGGAGAAGAGGTGCTATTCCGCCGCCGTCTTAGTTGTCTCATCTTGTTCCTGTGTCTCGTCCTCGGAAAGCTCCTCAGATACTTGCGCCTGGGGTGTGCGCGGCGTGTAGGAGATGCCCTGTTCATCCAGAGAATCTGTCAGCTTTTCGAGGAAATTCAGCACACCCGAGGTGCCGCTGAGTGCATTGCGGCGCACGGTCATGCCAACGCATCTGCCGTCCACATACGCCCAGTAGGTCACATCATCAATGGGAACAAGTGTCAGCTCACGCTGCGTATCGTCATCAAGCGTGTAGCGGAAGGTGCAGGCAGGCTCGGGATCTTCCGGGAGCTGAGGGTGTTCCACGACTTCCTCAAAGCCGATCTCCGAAACCGAGGCGTAGAGGTACTCAAAGTCCATCGCGGTGCTGTCAGACAGTGCGGTAATGTCGATGTCATCGAGCAGGTACTGCTGATTTTCACGGTCGATGGTCAGGGTGAATGTCATGTCATCCACCGTCACATCCAGTGCCTTGGCATCCGCGAACGGAATGCGCAGGAGCTTTTCCTCCAGAAGGTGCAGCCACTTTCCCGTCAGGAATGCTGTGTCGCGCATGGCGATCGTGCCGATTGCACCTGTCTCCGGTTCGTAGACATAAACCACTGCGTCATTCGAGTCGTACTCCGGGAACTGGAGTACGATGGCACTGTCTGCGGTCTTGACCGTCAGCGTATAGGCAGGATCGTCCAATCCGTACTTAGCAAGCGTATTCTCCTCGGCGGAGACCTCCTCAAAGCTCAGATATTCGATGCGCACCAAATCTGTCAGAATGCTCGTGACCTGCACCGTGTTAATGTCCACACCGGTAACAGGTGCGCGGAGCTGCCACTGTCCGGCGGTGTCTTTGTACAGATCATAGGAGATTGTGCCGTCATGATCGAGCGAAAATTCCGTGATGTTTGTTTCAAAGCAGTTGATCATATAGGAATTGCGCAGATAGCCGATACCGCCGCGCAGGATCTCGCCGTCCTCATAGTCGATGGCATACACGGTATCGTCCCCCGGTACCATCACATAGCAGTACTCACGGGTGACAGAACCTGCGCCGACATACAGCGTGTATTCCTCGCTACCTGCATGGAAGGTGATCGTGACCGGCGCATCTAGCCCGTAGGAGGCAAGCTGCGAAGCATCCGCATCGATCTTGCGCAGTGCCGTCAGATCGCTCATGCTCGTACTGATGACGTTGAGATAGTACTCGTTAAGGGTGAAGGTGTGAGGATAATCCGTCTCGGTGAGCGTCCAGACACCGTTTGCTGCATCAATCTTGAAATGACCGTCCGGATTGGTGATGTCCACACCGGTAATGTCCGAGGTGGAAAAACTAAAGAGCTTCAGGGAAGCAGCCTCCTCCATGGCAGCCTGCTCCTCCTGCTTTTTCATGTGATCGACCAGCGCGTAACCGCCTCCGGCAGCACCGAGCAGTACGAGCATGGCGATGAGTGCAATACGAATTTTCTTGGAACTCATGAGTACCTCCGCTTGAGCCATACGCATGCACCGACAAGTCCCACACAAAGCGGAACTACGATGAAAACGATGTTGGTGGTGTTGGCAGCAGCCTCAGAATTGAGCAGCAGCGAATCGTAGGTACGCTCCTTATCGGCAATGCCCATGTCGAGCATCAGGTCGCTGTCGTACATCCAGGAAAATACGGACAGCATCAGATTGACCGGAACGATCATGTAGTCCTGTGCGACATTGGAGTCATCAATGAATTCCGCATTGCCCATGACCATGATCTTGGCATTGTTGCGAAGGGTACTGGTGCCGTACATTGCCAGATCGAACGGCAGCTCCTCGGAGGTGAGATCCTCTGCCAGCACATCCGTACCGCCGCAGACCTCGCCAACTGCGGTGCAGACACCGTTCACAGCAGTCGTCTGGAGCAGAGAACCGTTGACAACCGAGGAATCCGAGGATGTGGATGCCGCATAGCAGAAGCTGCGTGTATCGCTCATAAACGGCACGATGCCGTTGTTGATGAAATCTGCCACGCCCGAGGTAAGGTCGATCTCTGAATCCTCAGCCGGGGCAACGACACTGCACCGGAATGTGTGCGGATCACCGCTGACATGGAGATCCTTGTTGGTCTCGGCAACGATGTCATATTCCAGTGCAAGACCGAATTCACGGAGGATCGTGTCGATGTTGTTGTATTTCAGCTCTGCCTCGTTGGGAGACATCCAGAAGCAGATGTTGCCGCCCTGGTCGAGGTAGTCGTCAAGCATTCGCAGTTCGTCCTTGGAAATGTCAAGCTGCGGTGCTGCCAGAATGATCATGGAGGCATCCGCCGGAACGGCATCCGCTGTGGTGAGGTCGAGCGTTTTCGCAAGGTAGTTGCGGTTCGAGAGGTTTTTGACCAGCGTGGTGTAGTCCGAGGAAAGGGACTTCTCGCCGTGTCCGGTCAGGAAGTAGATGACCGCCTCGCGGCCGCTGACAACGGAGTCGATCGCACCGGTGATGTAGTTCTCACCGGAAAAGTACATCGAGTCGATGGACTGCGTTCCGTCATCGGCGGTATCGATGTAGCTCTGGTACATGTTTCTGGCAGGGATGTGCTTGCTGCGTCCCTCGCACTCAATGACGATATCACCGCGTGAGAGGGAATAGCCCAGCTCCTGGAGCTTGGCAGTCAGTTCCGGATCTTCATCCGGCTCGAACGAAACAAAGTTGATGCTGTCGCATTTGCGGTACTCGTCCAGTGCGTGGTACAGAGCCATGCTGTTCGTGTCCGTTGATAGCACATCCATGTCGAGCAGGAAGTAGAAATTGACCTGTTTGTCAAGCTTTTCAAGATAATTTCTGGAGGTATCAGTGAGCTTGTACATGCTTGTCGGGGTCATATCCCAGACAACGTCCAGGCGGCTTGCCAGCAGATTGATGACAACGGCGATGGCAAGTGCCAGTGCAGCGAACATCAAGGCAAAGGCGGTAAAGCTGCGCGGCTTTCCGGATGATTTGGTCTTAGTTTTGGT
Source organism: uncultured Ruminococcus sp. (assembly GCA_964552525.1). GTDB lineage: Bacteria > Bacillota > Clostridia > Oscillospirales > Ruminococcaceae > UBA3855. The sequence goes on from CAZKHW010000012.1 coordinate 5,550, forward strand.
TTTCGTCTGTGCCATAGGTGAAACTCCCTCCTTACCTTAGCGGTGACTCCAGCGGCGTTTTTCGATGAAGATGATATTCCAGCACAGCACCACAGCCGCAGCACTGAGGAAGAAGATCAGATCCTCCAGACGGAACATGCCCTGGGAGAAGTAGATGAAACGACGCTGCATGGAGAACCATGTCACTACAGCATTGAGATGCGGATAAGCAGCGACCAGGCGCGTTGCGCCGAACTGGTCAAGGAACAGCAGTCCTTCCATAAGGATCTCACCGAGGATCGCAGCAATGATGGCATTGCCCGTCATCGAGGAGAGCAGCATGCCGACTGTAATGCACACCAGTCCCCAGAGGAAGAATCCGGCATATGCACAGATCAGTGAGGACCAGATAACATTGCCGCTGGCAGCCGTATAGATCGGGAAAAACAGCGACAGCAGCACCATGAACAGAAATACGGTGGCGATCGCCAGAAATTTGGCAAGCACGATCTGCGTGACGCTCAATGGGCTGGAGAGCAGCAGCACCTCGGTGCCGCCGCGCCGCTCATCGGCAAACGAACGCATCGTCAGCAGCGGAATGATGAAGATGAAGTAGAAGAAGTTGTTGTAGAAGAACTCCGGGAAGGAGAATTTCAGCGTGTTGCTGTCCATATTCGCGATAGACGGGATAAATCCGAACGAAAAGATCAGCATGAACAGTGCGGTGAGTACATAGGCGAACGGCGAATAGAAGAACGCCTGTAGTTCCTTTTTATATAATGCAAACATAGAGCGCCTCCTTTATTCGGCATCGTAGGGATTTTCGGGTGCATCCGGCGTTTCATCGAGCAGCTCCTGCAAAGAGGAACGCTTCTCGTTCTGCGAAGTGATCCTGAGAAAGACCTGCTCAAGATCGAGCTTTGCCATCGACATTTCGACGATGCTGCACTTGTTCGCAACCAGCGCGGACATGATCTCGCCTCGCACATCCTCGGATTCGAGTGTGATCTTAAAGCTGGATCTGCCGTCGCTGTCCCCGGTCTCCTCAATGCTCTTGACACCGCGGATGTCCTTTAAAATGCGCACAGCAGCGGTCTTATCCCCCTCCACTGTGAGGTTCAGCAGCGTGTTGGCAGTCATGCTGCGTTCGAGATTTTCGATGGTATCCACCGCCTTGATCTCGCCCTTATTGATGATGACCACGCGCTCACAGACAGCACTGACCTCTGCCAGAATGTGGGAGCTGAAAATGACCGCATGATCCTTTCCCAGCTCCCGGATCAGTGAACGCACCTCGGAGACCTGCGCCGGGTCAAGTCCAACGGTCGGCTCGTCCAGAATGAGTACCTTCGGATCCCCCAGCAGTGCCTGCGCAAATCCCACACGCTGCTTGTAACCCTTGGACAGGTTGCGGATCAGGCGGCGGCGCATATCGGTAATGTGCAGACGCTCCATTGCCGATTCGACCTGTCCGCGCACATCAGACCGCTTCACACCCTTAATGCCGGCACAGAACGTCAGATACTCCTCCACGCGCATGTCCGGATAGACCGGTGGGATCTCCGGCAGATAGCCGATGCACCGCTTGGCATCAGCGGCATGCTCCGTGATGTCAAATCCATTGACCGTAACCGTTCCGGAGGTGGATGGGAGATAGCCGGCAATGATGTTCATGGTGGTGGACTTTCCTGCACCATTCGGTCCAAGAAAGCCGAGAATTTCGTTATCCTTGATTTCAAAGCTGATACCGCGGACTGCCTGGTTGCGTCCGTAGAACTTTGTCAGTTGTTTGATTTCAACCATAGGAGGCTCCTTTCCTCTTTGCAAAATTGTCTGTCATCCCTCTCAAGCAGACAGACACACAATTATTATCCCATAAAAATATGAACAGGATAAATCTAAACTATGTACAAAATAAGAAAAATGGGGTAAAATGACGAAAACGTCCGACAGTTTCACCAGAACCCTTGCAAATGATACAGCCGCTGTGTGAATAGTCTGTGAGAATTTGGGGGGAATTCACTGAAAATGCGAACGGTTTGTGGTGAAAATTGTTGCGCATGAATGAATGGGGAGCTGAGAATGGAGAAAAGGATTTGTCAAAATCAACAAAAGGAGAGTGTGTCAGATATTCAAAGTGCTGAAAAATGAGAAAAACCAGAAGGGACAGTGCTGAAACGCTTGACAAAAATTTGATATTTGGGTATAATAAATTGTGAAAAACCATTAATCTACGTATGCCCTTTGCACTGAGGGGAATGGGTCGGTAAGGATTTTTCAAAACAATGTCAACGAGCAGACCATGCGGTCTGCAAGCAAGCAAATGCAGGCGAGAGTCTGCGAACCAAAAATTTTTAACGAGAGGGGAAATCACAATGCTTTTTAAGAAGAGCAAGGCTGTAATTGCAGGTATCCTGACCGCAGCGATGGCTACCAATGCACTTGCAGCAGGCGTTATCAGCGCATCCGCGGCTGGTACCAGAACCAAGCCTGAGGCTTTCGGCGAGTCTACTTATGCAGAGCGCTTCCTGTCCCTGTACGATGATGTCGTAACACACGGTCAGGAGAACGGCTATCTGTCCAAGAATGACGGCGGCGCAGGTTCCTTCGGTATCCCGTACCATGCAGTGGAGGAGGTTATCATCGAGGCTCCTGACTACGGTCATGAGACCACTTCCGAGGCTATGTCCTACCTCGTATGGGTTGCAGCAATGCACGACAACCTGTCTGAGACCAAGGGCGATCTGGCTAAGGCTTGGAAGACGATGGAGGTTATGATCCCGGATGTTCAGGACAACTTCTGGACTGCTGGTTCTGTAAGTGCACAGTACTGCGGCGAGTATGACACTCCCGATCAGTGCCCGGATAAGTGGGCATCTGAGCCGGAGAAGACGGCTGAGAACCCGATCTACAACCTGTTTACCAGCGTATATCAGGGCAAGGGCGGCAAGGGCGGTCTCTACCTGATGCACTGGCTGGCTGACGTTGAGAACTGGTATGGTTACGGCGAGGGTACCAACTTCACCTTCATCAATACCTTCCAGCGCGGCGAGCAGGAGTCCTGCTGGGAGACTGTTCCGCATCCGTGTGTTGATGAGCTGAAGTATGGTAATGCGACCAGAGGTCTGAAGGGTATCTTCAACCGTGATGATCCGGTTACTCCGCAGTATGCATACACCAACGCACCTGACGCTGAGGATCGTGCGATCCAGGGTGTATTCAACGCAAACAAGTGGGGCGTAGGCGACGCATCTGTAACCGCTAAGGCTGCAGAGATGGGTGACGAGCTCCGTAACAACATGTATGATAAGTACTACCAGGAGATCTCTGAGACCACTTCCTGGAGCAACGGTAATGCTGGCGACAAGTCCAAGCACTACCTGATGAACTGGTACACCTCCTGGGGCGGTGCGCTTTCTTCCTCCGGTCAGAACTGGTGCTGGCAGATCGGTTGCTCGCATGCTCACGAGTTCTATCAGAACCCGCTGGCTGCATACGCTCTGATCACTGAGGATGGCTTGAAGTCCGGCATGAAGGCACAGGGTGCAGTTCAGGATTACACCACCTCTCTCCAGAGACAGATCGAGTTCTATCTGTGGCTGCAGTCCGCTAATGGTCCGATCGCTGGCGGTGCTACCAACTCCTACAAGGGTCGTTATGAGGCATATCCGTCTGGTGCATCCACCTTCTACGGCATGATTTATACTGAGCATCCTGTATACGCTGACCCGGGTTCCAACCACTGGATTGGTAACCAGGTGTGGGCAGTTCAGCGTCTGGCAGAGCTGTACTACTGGGTTAAGGTTGACGGCAACGGTTCTCTCGTTACCGCAGGCGGCATGAGCCTTGAGGCTGCTCTGGAGCAGATCCTCGACAAGTGGTGCGCATGGTTCGTAAACAACACCATCCTGACCGAGAATGGCGACTACTACATGCCTTCCAACCTCGATTGGAGCGGTCAGCCTGACAAGTGGAGCGGTGCTCCGACTGCGAACAGCGGTCTGACCTGCGAGATCACCGGCTACGGCAACACCGACTTCGGCTGCCTGTCCTCTCTGTCTAACACGCTGATTTATTACGCAAAGGCTAAGGGCGTAACTGCTGCGGATATCGCAGGCTACACCGAGGCTTCTGTTGGCGGCGCTTATAAGAGCGGTATTGATGATGCAAACGCAAAGGCTGGTTCTAAGACCTACAGCGTAGGTGATAAGGAAGTTCCGGCAGTTGGTCTGTATCTGGCACAGCAGCTCATGGATCGCATCTGGACTACCGGTCGTGATGACATCGGTCTGACCAGAACCGATCACAACGGTTCTCTGGCACGTTTCTTCAGCCAGCCGGTATGGGTATCCACCACTTATACTGGCACGATGCCGAACGGCGATGAGATCAAGAATGGTATTACATTCTTGGATATCCGTTCCATGTACACCGATGCTAGCAAGTGCAAGGGTGCTAAGACCTCCGATGAGGCGATCGCTCTCGTTAAGGAGCTGCGTGCAGCTTACGATAAGGACGTTGCAGCAGGCGCAAGCTGGTCTGGCGACAATTCTGCATCTAGTGCTGCTGGTAAGGCTGAGCTGGCTGCCTTCACCAATGTTGGTGCAGTTGACCTGCAGTATCACAGATTCTGGCATGCAGGTGACGCTCTGATGGCTCTGGGTACTCTCGCTGAGCTGTATCCGGATCTGAAGCCGGATTCTGCTGGTACTATTACGCCGCCGGACACTGAGCCGGATGATGGTAAAGTACTGTGGGGCGATGCAAACGTTGACGGCGAGGTTGATATCCTCGATGTTATCATCGTAAACAAGAGCCTGCTGGGTTCTGCTACTCTGACTGATCAGGGTGCGAAGAACGCAGATGTGGATCAGAAGGGCGGCGTTGATACGACCGATTCTCTGAATATCCTGAAGCTCGTTGTTAAGCTGCTGACTCAGGCTGATATGCCGATCAAGTAATTGATCTGACACAACAAGAAACAGAACTGCGAGAAATCGCAGTTCTGTTTTTTTGCGCGTGCATGTGAGAAAATCCCCCAAATCTATACAAAATTCCACCCTGCATCTCATGCAGGGTGGAATTGGTTATACGTGACCCAGATAACGCATTAGCTCCTGGATATAGGTTGTTCCCATCTCACTGAGAATGATATTTTTCCGCATAATATAGCCAATTTCCATAATGCTGCTGTCGCCCCGGATGGGGATGGCAGTATATTCCGAGCCGTTGAGATCACTGCAAATGATTCCTGAGCAAAATGTGTAGCCGTTAAGTCCCTTCATCAGATTGAGCATTGTTGAACGGTCGGATGCCTTGATGACCCGTGCCAGCTCATTTGTGCTGAAAATCTCCTCCGCCAGATAGAACGAGCTGCGGTCACCCTGCTCAAAGGTGAGACACGGGTAATCGGCAAGCTCCTCAAAGCTTACGGAATCCTGCCGGGAAAGGGGATGCTCCCTCCAGATGTAGGCATACACGCCGCAGTCAATGAGCTTGTGGAATTCCAGATGATGCGTCTGAAAGAGCCGCGTCAGCGTCTGCCGGTTGAAGTCGCTCAGATACAACACACCAATTTCACTGCGAAGTGTGGAAACATCCTCAATGACCTCCGCCGTCCGGGTTTCACGGATCGCGAACTCGTAATCAAATGTGCCAAACTGTTTCACCATCTCTACAAATGCCTGTACTGCAAAGGAATAGTGCTGTGAGGACACGCCGAATTTCTTCTTGACTGTGCCGCCCATATATTTCTCCTGCAATGTCTCGTATTGCTGGTAGACCTGCCGCGCGTAGGCAATAAATTCCGTGCCGTCCGCTGTTAGCGTCACGCCCTTGCCGCTTCGGTTGAAAATCGTGATGCCAATCTCGTGCTCCAGTTCCTTGACGGCACTCGTGAGTGACGGCTGTGCGATATAGAGTAACTCTGCTGCCTTGTTCATCGAGCCTTGCTCGGAAATAACGATGGCGTAGTGAAGCTGCTGTAATGTCATAGTAAGCCCTCCTTTATGGGGTACTTCCATTATACCACACAGAATACAAAAAGTCAACACTATTTATCCTATTTATATAATAGGATAAATGATCCCCCCCCCCCCGGATGGGGGCGAGGTGCTCGTTACGTTGCAGGTTCTGGTTGATCCCCGACCGTGAGGTAATCCATCCAACTGATGTAAAGCTCGTCAGTGATCTCGTCCGCCATAAGAAGCTCCAGCGTATTCTGAAACACGTGGATCTGCTCGCGAAGCCGCAAGATCGACTCGGCGATCTCCTCATCACAGCCGGGGAGCAGCATCAGATCCTCCTTGGTGGCAGTGTTGAGATCAATAATGGGAATTGTGGGAGGTTCAGTCACTTCTGGAGCAGGCTCTGTCACAGGCTCGGGTGCTGTCACAGGCTCTGGCAAAGCGGTTTCCTCCGGAAGCGGCTGCTCGTTGTCGATAAACAGGAGAGGAAAGATCATCTGAAACCGCTTTTCTCCGATACCGGGAATCTCCAGAAGCTGCTGGCGGTTGGTAAAGCCGCCGATCTGTGTGCGGTAGTCGATGATGGCTTGTGCGAGCACCTCGCCAATGTTCGGCAGGTTGCAAAGCTCCTCGAATGTTGCGGTATTCAGATCGATCGGGTAGGTAACAGCAGGCGGTTCGGTTTCGGTCGGATCGCTGGGCTGTTCGGGGATCGTCTCCGTGGCATGCTCGGTGACACGGATCGTTGTCGGTTCTGTCGGGGCATCGGTCTCTGGCAATTCGCTTTCACGCGTGGGATGTGTGTAGATAATAATAGGCTCAAAGGACTCCTGATAGCTGAGATAATCAAGCAGTCCGCAGCTAACAGCAGCCGTCAGATACACGCCGATCAGGGCAAATAGTGCAGATTGCTTCATCAATGATACTTGTAAATGGTGACACCCTCAAAGCCGTCGAGGAGGTTGTTGATCTTCTGGAATGCCAGACCGGTTCCTTTGGCAACGCAGTGGACGGCATCCTTGGCAAGCACGCAGTTGACGCCCAGCGTGCGGTGGATCAGCTCACGCAGACCGCCCAGCAGCGCACCGCCTCCGGTGAGCAGAATGCCGTTTTCATAAATGTCACCGACCAGCTCCGGCGGTGTTTCCTCAAGCACCTTCTTGATTGCCTCCATGATGGCAAAAACCTCGTCCTCCATCGCATCGAACAGTTCCATCTCGTTCAGCTCGACCGCATCGGGCAGTCCGCGGATGATGCTGCGGCCCTTGACGAGCATGGTGATATCGTCACGCGGATCGTACAGATTGGTGAGCGTTTTCTTGACAGTCTCGGCGGTCTGGTCGCCGATGAGGAGCTTGTAGCGGTTCATCAGATATTTCTGAATCGCCTTGTCCACGGCATTTCCGGCACTTTTGACGGAGTGAGAGGTGACGATGCCGTTCATGGAAACGATGGCGACATCCGTTGTTCCGCCGCCGATGTCCACGACCATATGCCCCTTTGCCTTGCCGATGTTGATACCAGCACCGAGCATGGCAGCGATCGGCTCGTCAATGAGGTATGCCTGACGGCATCCGGCAGCCATGACGGCATCCGCGACAGCACGCTTTTCCAGGTCGGTGATGAATGCCGGGACGCAGATGATGATGCGAGGCTTGACCAGCGCACTTCCGCAGACCTTGATGAGAAATTCACGGATCATGCACTGGGTCAGCAGATCATCCGAGATCACGCCGTCTTTGAGAGGGTGTACCACATCAATGTAGGCAGGGGTCTTGCCGATCATCTGGTATGCCTCCCTGCCAACCGCAAGAATGCGCTGGGTGCTGGTGTTATAGGCGATGACGGACGGCTCTGAGAGGACAATGCCTTTCTTGCCGTAGGTCATAATGATGTTGGCGGTTCCGAGATCAATTCCGATATCCGGGGTACTCATGGGAGATTCCTCCTTATGTATTGTAAAAGGCAGATGCCTCGTCATAACAGGTGACGGCAGCGGCTGCTGCCGTGACATGGGCAGCACCGTTTGCTTTGAGAAGGGATGCACAGCGGTTCATCGTTGCACCCGTGGTAAGTACATCGTCACACAGCAGGATGCGCATGCCGTCAAGCGGCACGTCATAGGCGTGAAATGATGTGGTGTTCTCGGCACGTTCGCTGGCACGGAGCGTGTGCTGGGCATGCTGCGAACGCGTCTTGTACAGGAGTTTGCCGCGGTAGGGGATGTTCAGCTCCTGTGCAAGTGCCTTGGCGATCAGTGCCGCCTGATTGTATCCGCGCATGCGCTGCTTGGCACGGTGCATGGGAACTGCCGTTACGCAGTCGTAAGTGCCGGAATCCTCGTCCTGCCGGATGCGCTCGGCAAGGATCTTCGCGCTGTATCTTGCAAAATTGGTGTTCCGGGAGTTCTTTAGTGCCCAAATGGCACGCACTGCCGGTGCTTCCCGGTCATGCAGATACCGCGTACAAACCAGTGCCTGGTCATAGACCGGCAGGCTTTGCCTGCATCTGCACGAGGGCATGCCGCATACGGGACAGAACGTCTCCGCCGGCAGACGGATCGCATCCTCACAGGCGGTGCAGAGCAGCTCACCGGCGGCAAGAAAGGCATCGCATCCCGGACAGCGGTTCGGGAGCAGCAGATCAATCAAAGATGCTTGCAGGGTCGTCAGGATCATGGGCTGCCTCCGGTTTGATACTGCGCTCGAGCATGTTGCGCAGGCAGGAATAGCGGTTGGTGCGGCGGTTGTTCATCACCATCTGCTCGACCTTCTGCGGTGTGCCGATGATGATGAGCAGCCGCTTGGCACGGGTGACGGCAGTGTAGAGCAGATTGCGGTAGCTGAGCTTTTCATAGCGTCCCAGTAGCGGCAGGACGACCGCCTCAAATTCGCTGCCCTGGCTCTTGTGGACGGTGACGGCATAGGCAAGCTCCAGTTGTTCCATGAGCATGGTGGGATAGACCGTGATGCGTCCCTCAAAGTCGATGACCGCCTCACCGCGCCGGCGGTTGATCGTCCGGATGTGTCCGATATCACCGTTGAAGATGCCCGTACCGTTCTCGCCGTCACGTGTCCAGGTAATGTCGTAGTTGTTCCGGGTCTGCATGATCTTGTCCCCCTCGCGGAACTCGTAGAGCTGTGCGCGTACCTGTGCTTTGTCAGCAGCAGGGGGATTCAGACGCGCCTGGAGCATCTTGTTCAGCTCGACCACGCCGAGTGTTCCGCGCCGTGACGGGCAGATGACCTGAATGTCGCGCACAGGGTCGAACCGGTACTGCGGTGCGGCAGGCAGCCGGCGGCATACTAGGTCGATCAGGAGCTCTGCGGCAGGCTCGAAGTCCGTGCGGTGGAAAAAGAAGAAGTCGTTGTCCTTGCGCATCAGATCGGGCATTTCACCGTGAACGATCTTGTGGGCATTGGTGACAATGACGCTCTGCTGTGCCTGGCGGAAGATCTCTTTGAGTGCCACGACCGGCATGCAGCCGCTGATAATGAGGTGCTGTAACAGATTTCCCGCCCCCACGGAGGGAAGCTGATCACTGTCACCCACCAGAATGACCTTGCAGCCAAGCCGGACGGCACGGAGCAGATGGGAGAACAGCAGCACGTCCACCATTGACATCTCGTCCACCACGAGCACATCGCATTTCAGGGGATTTTCCTCATCATGCAGGAATTTTTGCTGTCCCGAGGAGTCAAACTGTACCTCCAGCAGACGGTGGATGGTCTTGGCATCGTAGCCTGTGAGGTCGGACACGCGCTTGGCAGCACGTCCGGTGGGGGCGGCGATCATGACCGTATTGCCCTGATTCTCAAAGCAGGAAATGATGGCGTTGAGGGTGGTGGTCTTGCCGGTACCGGGACCTCCGGTCAGAATGAGGAGTCCGCGCGAGAGCGCCGCACGGATCGCTTCCTTCTGGAGGTCGGCGTAGGTCATGCCGCAGCGTTTCTCGGCATCGGCGATCATTTTGTCAAAGCTCCTACTGTCACGGATGCCGAAGTCACGCATCACGCCAATGCGGTCGGTAATGAACCGCTCCGCATCATAGTATTCCTTGAGATAGACGAACTCGCGTCCGGTCTCCGCCTTGACATACTCGAAGATCGTTTCCTCCCGGCGCTGTGCCTGATACGCATCGTAGAACGTTGTTTCGCCGATCTCCAGAAATTCCATTGCCGTCTTGCACAGCCGGTCAAGCGGCAGACAGGTATGTCCCAGCGAGAGATTGTGCCGCAGGATGTGTAAGATCCCTGCCTCCACGCGGTAATGCGAAGCCCTGGGGATGTGCATGTTCCGGGCGAACTCCTCCACCGCACGGAAACCGATGCCGACCTCCTCATTGCACAGCAGGTACGGGTTCTCCTCGATGACATCGCGGCATTTTTCGCCCCAGATGCGGAACGCACGAATGGAATAGCGCGATTTGATGCCGTATGCCTCGAAGTACGAGATGACACCGCGCAGTGCAAAGATGTGCTTTGCCTCCGCGGCGACCTCCTCGCATTTCTTTCGGGACATGCCGCGCACCTCCAGCAGGCGCATGGGGTCATTCTCCATAATTTCAAGCGTCCGCGCACCGAATACGTTCACGATCTTCTCCGCCAGCACCTCGCCGATGCCCTTGATGACACCAGAGCCAAGATAACGCTTGATGCTGTCGGCAGTATTCGGCAGCCTGCGCTCGCAGGATTCCGCACGGAACTGAAGTCCGAAACGAGGGTGGGAGACAAACTCACCGTAGAGCGAAAGGCATTCGCCCTCCTCGACATCTCCCAGCTCTCCGGTCGCGGTCGTCAGCTCCCCGTCCACATCCATCTCCAGAATGCAATAGCCGTTGACCTCGTTTCTGTAGATGATATGTTCGACCGTTCCCTCGATCTGCCGGACTTTTTCCTCATCTGCCATGGATGCACCTCCGCGGATAAAAACTTCATCTTACATTATACAACATTTTGCGTGAAAAAGCAACACAGAATCAGGAACTTCCCAAATTTTCCGCTTTGCACTGCTGTGCCAGAAACGCCTGCACCTCCCCGAGCGACATCACCGTGTAGCATTCGTAGTCCCGCGCAAGCTCCTCGCAGAGCGCATGGGTTTCCGGAATGCTCACCAGAACCACGCAGCGCAGGACTTTGGCGTCCATCCATGCGATCTGTGACGCGTAATGCTCCAGGAATGCCTTGACGGACGGGGTGTCCTCCGGAACGGGGAGAACGGCGAATGCCTCGGCTTTTTCCACATCCTCACCACCCTCTGTGGAAAGCAGGGCGATGAGGATCGCACCACCAATGCCCAGGAGCATCACGGTGCAGACAAATGCCAATCCAGACATAGTATCGCCTCCGAAAATATGAAAGTCTTTCACTTGTATTTTATGCAGAATAGAAAAAGAGTGTTCCAAAAACAGATTTTTTTTAAAATGCTATAGCAAAGCAAGCGAAAATATGCTATAATATAAACTGTATACCTGTATCAAGGAGGAGATCCCATGCCGTTGATGGACTGCCATACTCATACCGAGGTCTCACCGGACAGCGAGGCGAGGCTCACCGATATGCTGAATGCTGCACAGAATGCCGGACTTTCGGCGTATGCCGTGACCGATCACATTGAGCTGTGCCGCTACTATCCGCAGGACTGCTACAAGACCGGCCCCCGGAATGAGGAGGATTTTTTTGACTACGCCGCGCGCTGGGAGCGTGCGATGGAGCAGAATGTCCTGGCAAGATCCCTGTGCGGCAATGCCCTGACGTTCGTCAGCGGCATCGAGCTGGGAGAACCGGATGCGGATTTTGCGCTTGCCCGGTCGCTCTACCGGGACAAGCGGCTGGATTTCACCATTGCCTCTCTGCACGAGCTGCAGGGTAAGCTCGACTTCTACTTCCTCGACTATACACACGAGGATGTGGATGCGCTGGTGGAGCGGTATTTTGCTGCCCTGCTGGACATTGCCCGTCATGACTGCTATGACGTGCTAGGGCATATCACCTATCCACTGCGCTACATCGAGGGAGATGCCGGCATTCCGGTGGACATTGCGAGATACCGCGACACCATCGCCGAGATCTTCAAGACTGTCATCGCAAACGGCAAGGGGATCGAACTGAATACCTCGGGCTATCGCCAGAGCTATGGCAAGCCGTTTCCGGATGCCGGGCTTTTGCGGCTGTACCGGGAGCTGGGGGGAATTTACCTCACCCTCGGCTCGGATGCCCATCGACCGGAGGATGTTGCCGGCGGCATTGCACAGGGGGCGGAACTGGCACAGGCGGCAGGCTTTGACAAGGTATGCTGCTATCTTGCCCACGAACCGCATTTTATAAAGCTATCATCGGTCTGAAACAATGTCCGATCACATACAAGGAGGAACTTACTATGAATGATCTGCTGAACCTGCTCAAACAGAATGCCAGACTGACCAATGCACAGTTGGCTGATATGCTCGGGAAATCCGAGGCGGAGGTTGCCGCCGAGATCGCCGAGCTTGAGAAAAAAGGCGTGATCTGCGGCTATACCGCCATCGTCAACGAGGAGCTGACCCATTCCACCGAGGTCGAGGCACTTATTGAGCTGCGCGTGACCCCCAAGCACGATACCGGATTTGACGATGTGGCAAAGACCATCATGATGTATGACGAGGTGGAGAGCGTTTCCCTGATGTCGGGCAAGTATGACCTTGTCCTCACCGTCAAGGGACGCAGCCTGAAGGAGGTTGCGATGTTCGTGTCCCGGCGTTTGTCCACGATGGACGGTGTTCTGGCAACCGCGACTTCCTTTGTACTCAAACGTTACAAGGACAAGAACGTCCTGATCGAGGAGGAGGAACGCGATGAAAGGAGCATGTGGGGATGAATTATGAAAAGATCCTGTCCAAGCGTGTGCAGAGCATGAAACCGTCCGGTATCCGGCGATTTTTTGATCTGGCATCGTCAATGGAGGGTGTCATCAGTCTGGGCGTGGGTGAGCCGGATTTCTCCACACCGTGGAGCATCCGCCGCGAGGCGATCGATGTGCTTGAACGCAAAAAAATCGTGTACACGGCAAATTCCGGCATGATCCAGCTCCGCGAGGCAATCGCAGGCTATCTGAAGCGCTCCGTGCATACCGAATATGACCCGGCGCATGAGATCGTTGTGACCGTCGGCGGCTCAGAGGCGATCGACATCGCCATCCGCGGCGTGATCGATCCGGGCGATGAGGTGCTTGTGGTAGAGCCGTCATTCGTCTGCTATGCGCCCATCGTTTCGATGGCAAGCGGCGTACCGGTGCCGATCGCGACCAAGCCCGAGAATCAGTTCAAGCTCAGACCCGAGGAGCTGCGCGAAAAGATCACCGACAAGACCAAGCTTTTGATCCTCCCGTATCCGAACAATCCCACCGGCGCGATCATGACGCGTGAGGATCTTGAGGCGATCGCGGAGGTGCTGCGCGGCACGGATATCCTCGTGCTTTCCGATGAGATCTACTGCGAGATGACCTACGGCAGCAAACACTGCTCCATTGCAGAGATCGACGGCATGCGTGAACGTACCATCCTGGTCAACGGTTTCTCGAAGTCCTATGCGATGACCGGCTGGCGGCTGGGCTATGTCTGTGCGCCCGAGCCGATCACCACGCAGCTTGTCAAGATCCACCAGTACGTTATCATGTCCAGTCCGACTGTGAGCCAGTATGCGGCGATCGTTGCACTGGAGGAGTGCGAGGAGGATGTCAAGCGCATGACCAAAGAATACAATCTCCGCCGCCGCTATCTGGTCGAGGCGTTCAACCGCATCGGCATGACCTGCTTTAATCCGGAGGGTGCGTTCTATGTATTTCCGTCCATCCAGTGTACGGGGATGTCGAGTGAGGAATTCTGCGAGCGTCTCTTAGAGGAGGAGCACGTTGCCGTTGTGCCGGGCAGTGCATTCGGTGAAAGCGGTGAGGGCTTTGTGCGCGTGTCCTATGCGTACTCGCTCAAGCACCTGATGACAGCCGTGGAGCGTATCACGCGATTCCTGGAGCGTTACGGAGGCAAGGCATGAGAACGTACATCAAGCTGCAATGTGCAGCCAAGATCAACCTGTCCCTCGATGTGACCGGCAGACGGGAGGACGGGTATCACACCCTGGACAGCATATTCCAGAGTGTGACTGTATATGATACCATAGAGATCACTGCAGAGGACGGTGAGGGCATCTCGCTTGTTTGCGATACGCCGGGCGTTCCGTGCGATGAGAGGAATCTTGCGTGGCGTGCTGCCAGGGCGATCCTGGATGCCTCCGGCAAACAGGCGAAGATCGAACTCACGCTGCACAAGCAGATCCCCTCGGGTGCAGGCATGGGGGGCGGTTCTGCGGATGCGGCAGGTGTGCTGTTCGGGCTGAACCGCCTGCTGGCATGCGGCTTTTCCAATGCAGAGCTGCGCGAGATCGGCGTGACGCTGGGCGCGGATGTACCGTTCATCCTGATGGGCGGCACGGCACTGGCACGCGGCATCGGCGAGGAGCTAAAGCCTCTCACCGCCCTGTCAGAACGCGTCAATCTGGTGATCGTCAAGGGTGACGAGAGTGTCTCGACACCGGCTGCCTACAAAGCCATTGATGCGCTCACAGAGCCGCCGCATCCGGATACTGCCGGTGTCCTCTGGGCAGTGGAGACAATGGATACCGGACTTCTGGCTGCCAAGTGTGCCAATCTGTTTGAGCTTGCCATTGACTGCGCCGATGTGACACGCGCCAAGCAACGCCTGATGGAATCCGGAGCACTCTGCGCGGTCATGACTGGCAGCGGTGCGGCAGTGTTTGGGATTTTTCCGGATGCCATGCCGCAGGAAACCCTGGAACAGACCGCACAGACTCTGCGCAGCGAATTTGCCTTTGCACAGGCAGTGCATCCGGCGAGGGAGTCTTTCGTCATCGTGCAGGAGGGAGAACCACCCAAAAAGGAGCGAATATGAAATACAAACAGATCACAGCCCTGCTTTGCAGCACGATGCTGCTGGGCAGCTTGCAGAGCCTTTCCGCAGGTGCGGTGTCTCTGCGCCCGCACGATGACTCCGTAGCATTTTCCCCCGCACAGACAGCGCGTGGGACGCTCCCCATGCAGTACGATCTGCGAAAACAGGGACTTACCACCCGTGTGCAGCGGCAGGGCAGCTATGGGATGTGCTGGAGCTTTTCGGCACTTGCTGCTCTGGAAAGTACGATCGCCGCGAAACAGCCGGCGGTGGATTTCTCCGAGTGGAATCTGGCGTACTATACCTATTCTTCTGTGTTCGGATTTCCCTTGCGGGAGGACAGTGCGCCGACAGACGCCTTTGTAATGGGCGGCAATTTCTACGTGGTGTCGCCCATGCTCACGAGCTGGATGGGACCTGTCACCGAGGAGAGCTTTCCGTTCGGGGACATGGAGGTGCTCGACCCCAATCTCACCGCGGATTCGCTGCGTGAGCGTGCGGTGTACCACGTGACCGATGCAGATCTCTATCTCTATGAGGAATACGGGCAAATTACCGAGGAGATGCACACGGCTGTCAAGCAGTCGGTGTATGACGGACATGCCGTGTCCCTGAGCTTTTACCACCATGCCAGCGGCTACAATGCCAACACCTGGTCGTTTTACAATGCGCAGGATCTGCGGTCAGAGGGCAATTACCATGCCGTTACGGTCGTGGGATGGGATGATACCTATCCGGCATCGAATTTCCTGGAGGATCCCGGCAGAGACGGTGCTTATCTGTGCAAGAACAGTTGGGGAACGACATGGGGCGATGACGGCTATTTCTGGATTTCCTATGCCGATCCGTCCATTGTGGAGCTTTACAGCGTCCACGGCGAGGATGCGCAGATGCATACAGGGCAGTATCTCTATGATACCCACGGCTACTGGACGGCACTGTCTGTCGAGGAGGCGGATACCACCGACTACATGGCAAACATCTTTACCGCCGCCGAGGACACCTGTGTGACATCGGTGATGTTCGTGACTGCACTGCCGGGGGAGCACTACACTGTCCGTATTTATAAAGACGTGCAGGATGCTGCCGATCCGACCAGCGGAACGCCCTGTGCCGAGACACAGGGCATGCAGATGTATGCAGGCTATCACACGGTCGCGCTTGAAGAACCGGTGTTCCTCAAGGCAGGGGAACGCTTCTCGGTTTGGGTGCAGCTTACAGGTGAACCCGGTCAGCACATCCCCTGTGAGGCGTATACCTGCTTTACCACTGAATACCCTGACGGCACGGTCGATATCAATGAAACGATCCTTTCGGAGCAAACCGTGATCGACACGCTTGTGCCCGGCGAGAGCTTTTACAGCATAGACGGCAGCGAGTGGTTCGACACATATGACGAGGATGTGATCGATCTTATCGCAGAGGATGAGGAGACCGGCATCACCACAAGTGTTTACGGCAGACTCGGGCATGTCTGTGTCCGTGCGCTGACACAGGACATCGGACGCGTGACGTTTTCGGAATACACTGAGGCAGTCCCGATGGGAACGCAGATCGCGCTGACCTGTCCGGGTGCGCAGGCGATTTGGTACACCGTGAACGGTTCAGAGGCACTGCGCTATACTGACCCGAGCACCATTACCGGGGAGACGGAGCTGACCGCCTATGCGGTGCTCAATGGCATGACCTATCCCGTACAGACGCAGCACTATCGTCTGCAAAACGCGCAGATCTCGACAATGCTGCGCACGGATACGGGGGAATACCTGACATTCGAGCAGCTTTCGGACGACTGCTATACCGCCCTGTGTACGGACGTACATCCGGGGTGTTCGCTGCTGCCCATTACGACCGGGCAGATGACTTCGGAGGAGGGAACGTTCACCTCGGGCGAGCGCACGGAGATCACTGCAGAAAATGCCGTGACGCTGCGCGTTTCCGGAGAAGGGCAGCTCGACACGACCTATGTCATCTATTTAACGGATGTGATCCTGGGCAATGTCAATCTTGACAAGGCTGTTGATGCATCTGATGCCGCAGACGTTCTGATCTATGCCGCAGGACAGGGGGCAGGTGCTGCCGAGGAATACGATGCCGCGTGGAAACACCGTGCCGACTGTAATGCAGACGGGATGATAGACGCTGCGGATGCCGCGTGGATCCTACAGACTGCGGCAGAGCAGGGTGCGAACTGAGAACCCGCTTCACAAGATGTCGAGGCAGCTTTTCGGCATCTTTGCACCGTATCTTAGTCCGAAATCCTTGCAATACA
>CAZKHW010000013.1:0-22610 GCA_964552525.1 uncultured Ruminococcus sp.
CCAGCTTTGCCCTCTGCCGCTAGGCAAGGGCATTGCGGACACCAGAATCCGATCTTTTCTTACCGCAACTCGCCAGCGCGGGCTGCCGCGCAAATTCTGATTTATGTGAGTAATTCAATATCAAAAACAAGCCCGAAAACGGTTCATCCCAACCGTTTTCGGGCTAAAAACTTCTATATGAGTATTCTTCTTTCACCACAGGGGCGTTTTTGCAACACAAGAGGTAACAAACGCAATAAAAAAGATACAAAAAATCATTGCAAATTGAAACGTTTTGATATAAAATAGAAATAAGGTCACATTTCAAACCAATTCATACGATATGATAAGGGGGAATCTCCATGCATAGGATACCCGGCACATTCCGCAGGATTCTGAGCGCACTCACATCCGCGGCACTGGGCGTTACCGCCATGGCAGGCACGGGGCTTGCGGCTTCGACCGTCAAGGCGGCAGAGACGAACTGGAAGTTCGACTTAGGCGGCAGCGGTGCTGCTGGCGGCTATACAGGCGTTTCGGCAAGCGATGGCTATAACGCATCAAGAGGCTACGGCTTTTCCGGCAGTGTTGCCAATATCGGTTCAAGCGGCAAGGGCGCGAATGCCGATGCGGTCAGCTTTACGGGCGGTACGTTCAATGTTGATCTGCCCAAGGGTCTCTATCAGGTGACTGTCACCACCGGCGACAGCCCGAGAACCTCGATCCAGATCGAGGGCATGCTTCAGATGATCAACCTCACTGGCAACAATGCGGTTGAGAGCATTCAGGTACCCGTCACGGACGGACAGCTCAACATTGCAGCGGTGGCAGGCATGAAAAACGCCAAGTACACCATCGCCGCTGTCGAGATCACACAGCTCAACACCACGGGCGAAATGAAGCCGACTGTCTGGATCTGCGGCGACTCCACTGTTGCCAATTACTACAACACGGCAGACACTGCCCAGCACGGCTGGGGACAGTATCTGAAAAACTACATCAACACCAATGTCTTTGAGGTGCGCAATCAGGCATCCAGCGGTCAGTACGCCAAGGGCTTTGTGGACGGCGGACAGTTCGATGCCGTCAAGACCTACGGTAAGGCTGGGGATTACTACGTGATCTCCATCGGCATCAACGATACCAACTACTCCAACCGCGATGAGTACTACAGTGTCGTGACCGATATGGTGAAAACCGCCAAGGGCAAGGGCATGAACGTCATTCTCGTCAAGCAGCAGGGCAGACACGGCGACCTGAACCGTTCCCCTCTGCTAGGCGGCAGATGGTTCGGCGGTCAGCTCGATCAGATCGGTTCTGAGCAGAATGTCACGGTGATTGATGATTTTACCGCATGGCAGGAATTTGGCGTGAGCATCGGCGGCTACGATGCCATGACCGAGTACTATGCAGCCAATGACGATCTGCACCAGAGTGCCAAGGGCGCACAGAAGAATGCGGAGATCATCGCAGGTCTGATGAAGATCGGCGACACTGAAATGGATACCGAGGCGTACTATACGTTCAAGAATGTCAATTCCGGTCTTGTCATGGAGGTCAAGGATGCCAGCATGACCGAGGGCGCGAATATCCAGCAGTGGGACAGCAACGGTCACAACTGCCAGAAATGGAAGCTTACGCCGTTCAGCGGCGGCACGACCTATTACTATGTGCGCTCTGCCGAGAATCCGGATTATGTCCTCAAGGCAGTCAGCGGCGATAACGGCGGCAATGTGGAGCTTGTCCCCTATGCCGGAAATGACAGCGCGATGCTGTTCCAGTTCACCAGGATCGGTGATGGCTCTTACTATATCTCGACCCGTGCCTCCCGAGATGCACGCTTTGTGGAGGTCGCTTCGGCAAGCTCCGAAAAGGGCGCAAACATCCAGCAGTGGGACTTCACCTACAGCAAGTGTCAGGTATGGCAGGCGGAGAAGGTCTCCTACACGCCATCCACGCCGGAACCGCCGACCGAGCCTGTGACTGAACCGATAACCGAGCCGACCACGGCTGCTCCCACAGATCCGCCCCCGGCAGACAAGGGCATCATGGGCGACCTGAACAGCGACGGTGCGGTGGATGTCATTGACCTTGGGCTGCTCAAACGTGCAGTGACAGAGGGCAAGGCAGCCGCTGCGGTGAGAGTCGGCGATCTCAACGGTGACAATGTGCTTGATGCCGCGGACATCGCTCTCCTGACGCGTTTCCTGCACGGTGACAAGGTGACCTTTGCGCCGATGGGCGACAGCAAGTACTATGCAGTCGATCAGACATGGGATCAGGGCGTGGCAGAGACGGTCAACGCAGGCTACACCAAGCCCGAAGGCTATGTCAACCTGGACAATAACGACACCAGCAGCATCACGTTTGCGGTACAGGCGGCATCCTCCGGCAACTACATGACGCACATCCGCTTTGCGAACGGCACGACCGATGACCGTGCCATGAAGGTGATCGTCAACGGTGATACAAACACGTACTGGATGCAGTCCTTCCCCGGCACGGGCGCATGGACGGACTGGACGGAGATCGGCATTGTACTGCCGCTGAAGGCTGGTGCGAACACCATTCAGCTTGTTTCGACGCTTGCCGGTAAGGGCGGTCCGAATCTGGATTATATTGACCTGACCCTGACAGACGAGCCGATCGCAGAGACCTACGATCCGACCGTCATTCCTCCCGCGCCGACGCCGGATCTCCAGCCGGTGCTGTACCTGGCAGGCGATTCCACCTGCATGTACTACAGTGCAAGCAAGCAGTCGCAGAACGGCGGTCCGATCCAGGGCTGGGGTTATTATCTCCCGGATTACTTCGGAGACGGTGTGACGATCTACAATCATGCCATTGCCGGAAGAAGCTCCAAGAAATTCTACGATGAGAGCAGATGCAAGACCATTACCGACAGCCTGAAAGAGGGCGATTACGTGATGATCCAGTTTGCCATCAATGATGCAGGCAAAGCCAATGCGGACAGATACGCTCCGGTCTGCGGCAATGTCAATACCCCTGCCGAGGGTTCGTATGAGTGGTACATGACATCGTTCATCAAGGATACGCTCGCCAAGGGCGCAACACCGATCCTGATGTCCTGCACGCTCAGTGCGAAGTCCTATGCCAACGGTAAATTCTCCCCGAGTTACGGTGATTACACCAATGCCTGCAAGGGACTGGCGGCGAAGTACAATGTGCCGTTCATTGACTGCAACGGCATCATGGCGAATCATTACAACAGCGTGGGCTATGATACGGCAGTATCGTATCATATGGCAGGCGCTGTGGCAGGTTCCAGCGATTACACACACTTCAACGAGGGCGGTGCAAAGGTCATTGCCGGTCTGGTCGCACAGGCTGTCAAGGATCAGAAGATCGCCGGACTGAGTGGCTATGTGAAATGAGATCAAAGTGCAAAATCCCTGCATCCGGAGATGCAGGGATTTTGCATATTACATTGATACAGATATCAGGTTCTCTTTGACTTTATAAAGTCAATCTTCTCCATATACTCACGGGTCAATCCCCTAGGTAGCTCGATTTCGGATTTCCATACGAAATCATCAAGCATCTTTATACAAAATCCTTGATTTTCGCGTACCGATCACCTGCGCCAAGTGCTGCCGAGTACATCAGGATTGCAGAAGCATCTGCGGCATCAACCTTGGTATCACCGTTTATATCAGCGGCAGATATCTGAGCATCACTGAAGTCTGTCTCATTGCCGGCTCCGGCATTGGCTGCCATGATTAAAGTATCGGATGCATCCTCAGCGTTTACAATGCCGTCCTCATTTGGATCACCGATCACGAAACACTCTCCCATATAAGCCGGAAACCAAATCTCATGAAATCCGAATTTTTCGTCCAGAACGATATGATCCTGCGCAAACTGCGAGTGTTCCAGTGTCAGACGCAGCCGATACATATCAATGACGCTATGGATCACGGGGATGTCCTGCTTGCCATACACATCAAATTCCTGAGACGCAAGCATGAAAAAATTAAACCCAATAATTCCCGTATCGCCGCCGAGTGCCTCAGTCTGACTTGATCCATAAAGGAATAATACGTTTGAAAAACTCTCAGCTTCAGAGTGATACACGCTCCAACTGTCAGGAAAACCAAAGTAGGAGGGCGTACCGGCTAATTCCCGCAGATCCGCTTCGGTCAGCATCATATCTTCTTTGAAGCTGAGAGATAATCCACCGCAATAAGCATCATGCGTTACGGAGTCTCTCGCAACATCATACCACGGCAGATCGGTCATTTTGGGAAGTGTTTTCTCCGGTACGCGATCAAGCCAATCATCGGGGTTGCCATAAAGCTTCACAAATTCACAATAGACGGAATAATCGTCAAGATTCCAGTAGTAATTGAAATCCTTGACCTGTTCTTCAGCCTGAACCGGCATCGCTGCAGCTGTACCGACCAGCATGGCAAATCCGGTCAGTATTGAAAGCATTCTTTTCATGGAATGCGCCTCCTTTTCGTTATGTTGATACAATTATATATCATCCTTGATTGTTTGTCAACGGCTTTTTTCTGATTCAGGCAAGTTCATCAACTCGCTTACATCCACGTCTGCATCAAGTCCGTTTTCTATTGCGTACTCCCGATACAGTCTTGCAATCAAATCAAGATCCGCCGAAATCGTTTTACCATTACTTGAAAGTAACCGACCAATTGCAATGACATCCGCGATATCGACATCACCGTCTTGGTTATAATCAGCAAGAATCCTCTGCATGCTGGATGGTTTTTCATTTTTAACAACGTAGGATAATACCAACTTTTGATCGTCCGATGTAATTGCTCCGCTATAATCCACATCCCCAAGCTGCATATTCAGGTTGATTGCATACGATCGTTCTAAATCACTTCGCAAACTGGAAGCAAGTGTGCCTGCATTCTTTACCGTTGCTCCAAGATTGTCTACAATTTTATAAGAGATATTTGTCATAGTCTTTCCGCTCTTATTAGTGATTTTGACACTCCAGCCAGCTCCTGATAGATAATTTATGATATTATCGTCAAGTGTACCAAAATCAATTACAAACGCTCCATTGAACGGTCTATCATTGATATGCTTGGTTAAACCAAGTGCTGTATAGGATGATGCACCTCGCTTCATATCGAATGCGATTTTGTTACAATTGGCAGTTGTAAAGTTAACGCCCCCCGCAAGATTTACAGTCTGGTTCTGAACTTCAATATATTGAAATGTGTTTTTGCCTTCTCCCATGCCATCAAATATAGGCTTACGAGTTCCAGTTTCACTTTTCTCCCAAGTATTAGTCGTATTAGCACTTACTTTATTGAGTGCATCGTACATCACCCAGATATATCCATTATTTCCAAAACTTGTTCCGTAAGAATTTGCAACCTTAAATGCTCCCTTTTCCGAATTTTGGATGATACCATCATTATTAAAGTCACATTGGATGGAATCATTATATCCTACAACTGTCATTGCATGACCGCCACAGTTGTAGTTGAAACTGGCACGATATATAGCCTTTTGTCCGTTGGTAGCATTTTTAATCGAGCAGTTAGACATATCGATGTCAGAAATCCGTGTTGATATAACCAAAACCTTTCCTGCACATAAAAGCTGCTTTACTTCAGTGAGATTGCTGTCCGTAGGGGATGTAATCGGAGTCTCTGTGTTTTTAACATCAATGTATGCAGATCTATCACGGGACACTTTTGTTGAGAGTGCATTCAGCATGGCACTCTCATCATTTAGCCAGTTATAGCTATAAGTACCGTTCACGTAATACGGATACTCACTCATTGTCACCGCACCGTTTGTTTTTAGTATTTGATAATTCGATGAAATCATAGTACCGCCGTTGTACCCACCATTTAGAAAATTATAGGTCCATCGCGGTGAATAAGCGTTTTGGCTTGGTAGTTATAATATTATTGAGCTTGTGGGCATCATGAGTAAATTGATAATACGTTGTAGCCCAAGATACACAGGATGCCACGTCACCTTGATTCCCAATGGGCGGAAAGTAACCGTCTGTGCTTAGATCAATTTGAGAGAGAACAGGTGTAGCGGAATAAGCATTTTCACTTCTTGTGGAAATTTCACTGTTTATATCATCACTTTCAGCTTCAAATATGAGACCGCTTTCAAACACTGTTTGGCTGCTCGCATATGTCTTGATCGTCGAAACTGCTGATGTGGACATAAGAAGTGCCAGAAACATGGAAATTACCGACCTTGTATTTAACATTCATATTCCTCACTATTTAGTTATAGTTGTCTGTTGCCTTTTTGGCAATTTGTGTAGAGACATCGTAAATTCATCTGCACCGCACAGCTTTTTGTACAACATGACAATTTTTCCGGAAGGTTGGTCTCCAGGGGTGTCAGCTTTGGGATGCTCTTGCAGGAAACACACAATTTTATCCAGACAACTTTATATTAATATAATCCAAAAAAACTTAAAAAGGTTACAACTTTACAAGACTTTTGGATGGATGCACAAATAACGCGCAAAAAAGAAATGCTGTTTTATGCAAACAAACAGTTTTCAGGAAGATAGAAAAGCAGAAACAATCAGAGCGTATCAAAACAAAATACATAATCAGAATGACTTGCATTTACAGAAAAAATGTAGTATAATAGTAGTATCAAATGAATGGAGAGGTAATCTGTATGAATCCACTGGCACTTATGCATATCAAGCCCCTGTTTGAAAAGTTCAGCGAACGTCACCCAAAGTTCGTGCAGTTTTTCGGCTACGCTGCGCAGAATCTCGGTGAGGGCAGCAAGCTGGAGATCAGCATCACCAGCGCAGGCGGCAACACAGCCAAGACCAACATCATCGTAGCCCCCGAGGATCTGGAGCTGATCGAACAGCTGAAATCCCTGATGAAGTGATGTGGCACTGTCTGTATCAGGAAAAAATCCCCTGTATCCGAAAAAACGCGGATGCAGGGGATGTCCTGTTATTCCATGGTGAAGAATCGCTGCTTAAATGTAACGCTCTCGTTCTGTGCCAGCTCCTGATAGCCCGACAGGCCTGCCGGAAGATCCAGATTCGGCGCATCGATCATCGCACTCATCGGCTCGGGGCAGAAATAGCCGTTAAAGCCGCGGTCGTTCCAGAAGATCCAGAATCTGTAGTTCTCGCTCACCTCATAGCCGATGCGCTTGCCGCTTGCGGTGTCCTCGATGGTGATACCGTAGAAGTCCTCACCGTTGATCTCCATATGCTCTGCAAAGTACATCTCGTTGTCAATGACCTGCAATACCGGGCAGCGGCTGCCGGAACGGTATTCCAGATCGTGCATGTTCAGATCCAGTGTCTCCAGCGTCGGCAGACAGCGGTCGTTGAGCACCCAGCGTTTGCCGATGGGAGCTGTTACGCGCTCGTCCGCCTCCTTGGCACCCAGAACGAACGGGGAATTGATGGTCGTGTGTGTCGCAACGGAGACCGGCAGACGCTTGGCAGACAGATCAGTCATCGTAAACTCGTACTCCAGACCGCATGCAGAGAGCGTGAACGTGAACTCCGCCTTGAATTTGATGGGAAGATACGGATAGAATTCGTCATTCTCGTCATACAGGTACTCCGTTTTGCACCACGCGCAGTTGTCATCAGCCTTGTGCTCTACGATGGTGTGGCGGCGTTTGTGGAGAAAACCGTGGATGTGGTTGTTGTACGGCTCCTTCTCGTTGACAGGGAGGTGATAGGTCGCCTCGGAGGTTCTGAGAATGCCGTCCGCAAAGCGGTTGGGCAGGTAGAGTGTCGGCAGACCCCAGACCTCGGCGGATTTGAGCAGCTCCTCGTAGGTGTTGTTATCGTTGAACCGGAAGAACTCGATGCCGTTTTTCGCATCGCACAGGCGAATGACGTTTGAGCCAAGCTCCGGTGCGATCAGCGCGGTGTAGCCGCCGGCATCCAGCCGGACGCAGGGCATATTGCCCCACTGCATCATCTGTGTGGTATTATTCATAGGGATTTACCTCCTGCGGTGCCGTGAAACAGCGGCACAGAATATTCAAATTTATTATACCATATTTGGATCGGTTTGTCCAGAGGCAGTGGCAATTGTCCCCGTTTTGCACAGCTTGTGTGCCGAAAATTGTGTAAAATCACGAAATTATGTGCAAAGTGGCTGGAAAGTTCACATCCCTCCGGAAAAAAGCTGAAAAGCACTTGCAAATGCGGCAAAAGCATGGTATAATGACTATATCTGCGGTCTACGCAAAATTTTATAGGATCTATTCTAAAAGGAGGAAACTATGGCAAAAGCAACTGCGGCTGCAAAGCCGGCGGTTTCCGGCAGCAGCGTCAGCGCGTTCCTGCGCGGCTGGGTGTCCCGGAACCGGTTCTACATCATCGCCTTTTTCATCCCTGTGGTGCTGATGTACATTTCCTATGCGATCTTCGGGCTGTATCCGTTCGGAGAGGAATCCGTGCTGGCACTGGATTTCAACGCACAGTACGTTTATTATTTTGAGCAGCTTCGCGATGCGTTCTGGGGGGATGGCAGCATCTTCTACAGCTGGGGACGTAATCTGTCGGGCGGCATGATGGGCGTCATCGGCTACTATCTGGCAAGCCCCTTCACGCTGATCGTCATGCTCCTGCCGCGCAAGATGATCCTGACGAGCCTGCTCATCATGATCTTGTGCAAGATCGGCACAGCCAGCGTGACCTTTAACCTGTATCTCCAGAAGTCCAAGGGACTGTCGCCGCTGCATGCAACGATCTTCTCGGTGCTGTATTCCCTGATGGCGTACATGGTCATTCAGACGATCGACCCGATGTGGCTGGACGGACTGGTATTTCTGCCGCTGGTGGCGTTGGGCATCGAGTACCTGATCGACGACGGACGCAAGCTCAACTACATCATCCCGATTGCGCTGATGTTTGTGGCAAACTTCTACATCGGCTTTATGATCGGCATTTTCTCGGCATGCTACTTCCTCTACTACCTGTTCTTCGGCAGAGATGATCGCCGCGGCAAGGCGATGGATCACCTCTACACCTGCTGCAACTTCGGTGTCAGCACGATCGTGGCGGTCATGCTGGCGGCGTTTATGATCCTGCCGGTCTACAATGCGCTGCAGCTCGGCAAGTTCGACTTTACCAAAAACCCGGACTACAGCTTTGCCGTGCAGTTCGAGCCGACTACCATTCTCGCACAGCTCCTGACCGCGCAGTACGATTCGGTCAATGTGCAGGGCAGCCCGGAGATCTACTGCGGCATCCTGACAGTTGTGCTGCTGCCGCTGTTCTTCCTCAACAGCAAGATCTCCCTGCGCAAGAAGCTCGGCTACGGTCTGCTGACGGCTGTGATGTTCTTCTCGATGTACATCCGTCCGGTGGACATGATGTGGCATGGCGGACAAATGCCCAACTGGCTGCCGTTCCGGTATTCGTTTATTGTCTCCTTTATTCTCCTGAGCATGGCAGCAACTGCCTGGAAACATCTTGACGGCATCAAGGTCAAGCATCTTGGCGGTGTGTTCTTCGGCGTGATGGCAGTGATCCTGTTCGTCCAAAGTCAGGGATATGAGCACCTTGACGTGATGAGCTCCATCTGGCTGTCCATAGGACTTGCAGGTGCCTATCTGCTGGTGCTCTATTCGCACAAGCAGCACGAAACGCGCTGGCTTGTGCCGGTCATGCTCCTGTGCATCTGCTCGGGTGAGCTGGTTTTCAACAATATCAAGACGCTCAGGGCGGTGGATAAGGAGGTTGCCTACTCCACCAAGGCATCCTACGAGCCGTTTGTCGAGTACGGACGTGAGGCGGTCAAAAAGATGGAGGCGCTCGACAACGGGCTGTACCGTTCCGAAAAGACCTATTCGCGCTGCATCAACGACAATATGGCACTCGGTCTCAAGGGTCTGACCCATTCCAGCTCTGTCATGAATGCCAAGACGCTCACGTTCATCGAAACGCTCGGCTACAATACGCGCAGCTACTATTCCAACTATGTCGGAACGACGGAGCTTGCGGATTCCCTGCTGGGCATCAAGTATGTCCTTGACCGTGACGGCAGGATCACGCCTGCTCCCGGAGACGATGTTGCGACCATCCACACGCGCAGACGCAGCTCGCTGCACGAGGCGTACCAGATGGTGGATTCCATCAGCTACACCGAGAAGAACTCTGACGGCAGCGACAAGCCGGAAACGACCATCGGCATTTACGAGAATCCCAATGCCCTTTCCATCGGCTACATGGTCAGCGAGGATCTCCTGCGCATCGACCACCTGGGCAATGACAATCCGTTCAACAGCCAGAACATCCTGCTGTCCACCATGCTCGGTCAGACCTCGTTTGACTCGGAGGGACAGATCGCAGATTTTTCCAAGTACTACAACCGCATCGAGATCGGCGAGCCGGTGCTCGGCTCTGTTACCGTCTCCGAATATAATGGACAGGTATGCTACACCCGTGTAGAGGGCGGTGACCCGACCGTAGATTACCGTTTTACCGTTGAGAGCGAGCAGGAGGTGCTGTTCTTCCTCAAGACCGAGAACGAGCAGACGGTCAACCTGTGGCTCGGCGTGTATGACGAATCGACCGGCAATTATGTGTTCGGTTCATCGGGCTTTGGTCAGTACTTTGATGCCGGACACAACTACAGCGTCCTGAGCCTGGGACGTTTCTCGCCCGGGACGAAGGTTTCACTGCGTCTGACCGTCCTAGAGAAGGACAATGCGACCATCATCAAGGAGCCGTTCTTCTACTACTTCGACCGCGATGCGTACCAGAACGATATCGACAAGCTCAAGGGCAGTCAGCTCCAGATCGAGCGTTACCGTGATGACTATATTCAGGGAACGGTCACTGCAGCGGATCACCAGATCCTGTTCACCTCCATCCCCTATGAGCCGGGCTGGACGGTCAAGGTTGACGGCAAGAAGCTCTTTACGACCAGTATCGCTGACAAGAACGGCAACTGTCCGAATGAGTGCCTTAAGGCGATGATCTATGTGCCGCTGACCGCAGGCACGCACACGATCACCATGTCCTATCTGCCGCCGGGATTTGCAGTCGGCGTGGTTCTGCTGGTACTTGGCGCGGCAATGTGCGTCATGTTCTACCGGTATGACCATAAGAACAACAAGGTGCTGCTGGCGCGTGCCCGCGCGAAAAAGCAATCTGCTGCCCAGAGCAAGGCAGCCAAAAAGTCATCGGCAGCAGCCAAGCAGAACGAGAAGGAGGCATCCGGCGATGCCGGTGCGCCGTCCGATACGATCCCCGAAGAACGCGCATGATCCAATGGCGGTATCCCGGCAGGGATACCGCCATTCACGTACCGTGTATCGGGCGCATATGATACATCAGAGGAGGACACACCTATGATAAAGCTTCAGGTTCCGGCAACGAGTGCCAATCTCGGCGCAGGCTTTGATGCACTGGGACTGGCACTGCAATACTATAATGATGTGGAGATGGAGGAATCCGACCGCATCGACATCACCTCTGCGGACGGCACGTCCGTTCCGGCAGACGAAACGAATCTCATTTACATCTCCGCCAAGGATCTCTACGAGGTCTGCGGCAGACGGCTGAAGGGTCTGCGGCTGGTGCAGACCAACCGCATTCCGATGACGCGCGGACTTGGCTCCAGCTCGGCATGTATCGTGGCAGGTCTTGTGGGGGCGAATCACCTGCTGGGTGATCCGCTGGGTGCGGATGATCTGGTAGATCTTGCCGCGCAGATCGAGGGGCATCCCGACAACACCGCACCGGCACTGCTGGGCGGCATCGTGACGGCAGTCTTTGACGGCAGACGGGTGCATTGGGTCAAGCAGGAGGTCTACACAAAGCTCCGCTTCGTTGCCATGATCCCGGATTTCGAGCTAAAGACCGAAAAGGCGAGAGCCTGCCTGCCCACACAGATATCACATAAGGATGCGGTCTATAATCTGTCAAGAGCCGCACTGTTTTCGGCATCGCTCCTGACCGGAAAGTTCGAGAATCTGCGCACAGCCGTCCATGACAAGCTGCATCAGCCCTACCGCATGGCGCTGATCCCCCATGCCCGTGAGGTGTTCGATATCGCCTATGCACACGGTGCGTATGCAGTGTACATTTCGGGCGCAGGTCCGACCGTGATGGCGATCGCAGACGAGGAGAATACGTATTTTGCAGGAAAGATGCGGTTTTCGCTGGACAATGCCGGACTTTCCGGCTGGCAGGTGCATGATCTGCGGATCGACAATACCGGCGCGGTTTTGATCTAAGATCTGTCAATGAGTACGGACTGTCATAATACACAAAAAAGATGCGGGTGCAGGGCGGTCACCGCCCTGCCGAGGGAGGTTTAGGAGGGGCGAGCAGCCCCTCCTTGGTCGGCGATAGCCGACGATTTGTACAAATTGCGCAAAATACACATTTTTCGCTAACGATTGACATTTCGCCCCGGATGTGCTATACTGTAACTATCACCACTGCATGCAAAGGAGCATTGTTATGGATCCAGTTTTTTCCGCGGCAGATATTCTGCTGCCTGATTTTACCAAGATCGACGCGCACAAATGGAGCGTCATCGCATGTGACCAGTTCACCGGAGATCCCTCCTATTGGGAGAAGTGTACGGAGCAGGTCGGCGATGCCCCCTCGACCCTCGGACTGATCCTGCCCGAGCTGTATCTGGAGGAGCCGGATGTCAGGGAGCGCATCGGACAGATCCACCGCTGTATGGACGATTACCTGGACAGCGGCATCTTCCATACCTATCAGAACGCCATGATTTATACCGAGCGCATCCAGTCAGACGGTGTACTGCGCACCGGTGTCATCGGCAAGATCGACCTGGAGGCGTATGATTATTCTCAGGACAGCAAGTCTCACGTCCGTGCGACGGAGGCGACCGTCCTTGAACGCATTCCGCCGCGCATGCGTGTCCGTGCCAGAGCCAAGCTGGAGCTGCCGCACATCATGATTTTGATCGACGATCCGGAGGATCTCGCCATCGGCACATGTACCGCGCAGAAGGCGCAGATGCAGCCGCTGTATGCCACGGAGCTGATGAACGGCGGCGGCAGTATTTCCGGATGGCTGATGGATGATGCGCAGCAGAGCGCATTCCTCGAACAGCTCCGCCGCATCGAGGAGAAAAGCGGTGAGCTGCAATACGCGATGGGTGACGGCAACCATTCCCTTGCAACGGCAAGAGCCTGCTGGGAGGCGATCAAGGAGGCGTACCCGGATCAGGATCTTTCTCAGCATCCGGCACGCTACGCACTGGTGGAGCTGGTGAATCTGCACAGTGATGCCCTGCAATTCGAGGCGATCCACCGCATCATCACCCAGACCGATCCGGGACAGCTCATGATGACGCTGATCCGCGTGCTGGGACTGTCCGAGGAGCCGTCCGATCAGCCGCTGACGATCGTGCGCGGCGGCGAGAGCCGGGCAATGTATATCCACAAGCCCACCTCCAAGCTTGCTGTTGGCAGTCTGCAAAATGCCCTGGATGCGTATCTTTCGGCGAACAAGGGAAAGATCGACTACATCCACGGCACTAAGACTGTTGAACGTCTGGCTGCCATGCCGGATGCCATCGGCTTTTTGCTGCCGGATATGGATAAGCGTGACCTGTTCCCCAGTGTGGCAGAGGATGGCGCACTCCCCCGAAAGACCTTTTCGATGGGACATGCCGAGGATAAGCGGTACTATATGGAGGCGCGCTGTATCAGCGATGCGCAGTGACCGCGCTTGCGAGGCGCGGTGACCGCGCTTGCGAGTTGGCGGTAAGGGGTATATCTTATTCTAGTGTCCGCATTGCCCTTTGCCTAACGGCAAGAGGGCAATGCTGGTGCGGCGAGGAGCTGGCAGTTTCCAAAGGCGGCTCTTGCGTGGAATTCACAATGAAAAGGAACAAAATTAGACCTGTTTAATAACCGGAAACATGCTGAATGACGCAGGATTTTTTGCATCAGACAAAGCACGTTTTCCGCAGGAATACTGTATGTATTGCAAGGAAAACGGGCAAAGTATGATGCAAAAAGGACAAGTCAGGCAGCGTTTTGGAGGTTATTGAACAGGTCTATTGAAAAAAATTCAAAAAACACTTGATTTTTCCAAAGAAATGTGCTATAATAGGTATTGTAATAAGATGTGAAAGGGTCGGACAGAGGTTCGACCCTTTCACATTGCAAACAGCAGAAAGGAAATGTGTATGAAGCTGAAAAAATTCGGCAGTACCGAGCAGCGCATCTACGATCTCATAGCTCCCGCTGTTACGGAGCTGGGCTATCTGGTCTGGGATGTGCGGTACGAGAAGGAGGGCGCAAACTGGTATCTGCGCCTGTTCATTGACAGCGAAACGGACACCATCAGCATCAACGACTGCGAACGGGTCACAGGTCCGGTCAATGATCTGCTCGACGAGGCAGACCCGATCACGCAGAGCTACATTCTTGAGGTCAGCTCCGCTGGACTTGAGGCAGAGCTGGTGCGTGAGAGCCACTTCGATGCCTGCATCGGCTGCGAGGTGCGTGCAAGGGGCTTTCGTCCGTTCGGGGATGGCAGCCGCGAGCTGGTCGGCATCCTCAAAGACTGGAGCCGGGAGCAGATCGTCCTTACCGTGGACGGCGAGGATCAGGAGCTTGCCCTGAATACACTTGCATTTGTCAAGCTGTATTTTGACTTCGGGGAGACGTAATATCCCCTACATAAATTTAATGGAGGCGTAATAAATTCATGAACAACAATTTCTTTGAGGCTCTGGCAGACCTCGGTACCGAGAACAGCGTTGACGCTGAGGTCGTGATCGAGAAGGTCAAGTCTGCAATGCAAAAGGCGGCACAGCGCATGTATCCGGACTGCAAGGAGTGCATCCGCGTGGACATTATCCCGGAGCAGAGGATCTTTGATGTGGTGCTGCTGCAGGAGATCGTGGACGAAGAGCCGTTTAACGATACCCAGGTCTACATCGACGAGGCAAGAGCCATCGACCCGAATGCCTATGTAGGCGGTACGCTTGAGCGCAAGCTGGACATCTCCAAGTTCGGCAGAGCGTCCGCACAGTCTGCCAAGCAGTCCATCAAGGGCGATCTGCGCGACATCAACCGTGACCGCATCCTTGAAAAGTTCGAGAGCAAGGTCAAGGATATCATCACTGCCACCGTTACCCAGGTAGAGCCGGGCAGAGGTTCTGCAACGCTGATGTATGACAAGACCGAGCTGTATTTGCTGCGTCAGGAGCAGATCCCGGGCGAGGTGCTGCGTGAGGGCATGAGCATCAAGGTGTACGTGACCGATATCGCAAACCGCAGCAAGAAGCCGATCATCAAGCTGTCCCGTGTTCACAGAGATCTGGTCAAGCGTCTCTTTGAGCTGGAAGTGCCCGAGATCTATGACGGTACGGTCGCTGTCAAGGCGATCTCCCGTGAGGCTGGCTCGCGCTCCAAGATCGCAGTGCAGTCCCTTGATCCGAATGTAGATGCCATCGGCGCGTGCATCGGTCCCAAGCGTTCGCGTATCTCCGCGATCGTCAAGGAGCTGGGCGGCGAGAAGATCGACATTATCCCCTACAGTGAGGATCCGGCGGAGTTCATCTCCCGTGCGCTTGCACCGGCAAAGGTGCTGTCCGTCCATATCATTGACGAGGGGACAGACAGCATTCCGGAGTTTGAGAACGACGCCAGACAGCCCAAACTCTCCGCTATTGCCGTAGTCCCCCACGATCAGCTCTCGCTTGCCATCGGCAATAAGGGACAGAACGCCAAGCTCGCTGCCAAGCTGACCGGCTGCAAGATCGACATCAAGTCCGACCAGGAGGCATTCGAGATCCCGGCTCCCAGACCGAAGAACGAGGTGTTCAGCGATGTCGTTGACGAGGACGAGGAGCTGTTTGCAGAGGAGGCAGATTCCGGGGAGACGGCTGCCGAGTCCGTGGAGTGATGGCGTATGACACAAAAGAAAATCCCGATGCGGCAATGCATCGGCTGCGGTGAGATGCGTCCCAAGCGTGACCTGATCCGCGTGGTCAAGTCCAAGGAGGGCGACATTGCACTGGATTTTACCGGCAAGCAGGCAGGCCGCGGCGCGTATCTCTGCCGATCGGCGGAATGCCTTGCACTGGCAAGGAAGAACCGCCGTCTGGAGCGCAGCTTTTCCTGCCGTGTCGCGCCGGAGGTATATGAGGTGATGGAGCATGCACTTGCAGAAGCTGACGGGAATTCTTAGCATCTGCCGCAAGGCAGGAAAGCTGGAGACGGGCTTTGCTCCCATGAAGGAGCTGCTCCCCACCGGACGGGTGAAGGGCGTGCTTACCACGTCAGACATATCCCCCAAGACCTATAAAGAAGTACAGTTTTTCTGTCAGAAATACCAAGTCCCTGTTTGTCCCGTGCCGCTGGATATGCAACAGCTTTGCGGCGCGATCGGCAGGAAAGCGGCTGTTGCCGCCGTACTGGATGCGGGCTTTTTCGACAGGATTCACCAGCTCTGTGACGAGGCGCAGACAGCCGCTGCAGAGCCATCAGAATAAGGAGGTTCATTGCCTATGGCAAAGAAGATCAAGATTTCAGAGGCTGCAAAGGATCTGAAGCTCTCTGCAAAGGAGCTGGCAGCCTTTCTGGAGGAGAAGGTCGGCGGTAAAAAGACCAGCAGCTCCTCGATGACCGAGGAGGAGCTGAACCTTGTCCTCGAGTATTTCAGCCAGAAGAACGAGGTGGCAAGCTTTGACACCTATCTGGCAACCAGAAACGATCCCCGTCCTGTCCGCGAGGCAAAGCCCGTGGAGAAGAAACAGGAAAAGAAGGCAAAATCCGAGCCTGCTCCCAAGGCGAAAGCAGAGCCTGCCCCCAAGGCGAAGGCAGAGCCTGCTCCCAAGCCAAAGGCAGAGCCTGCCCCCAAGCCAAAGGCAGAGCCTGCTCCCAAGGCAAAGGCAGCACCTGCGCCCGAGCCAAAGCCGGTATCCGAGCCGAAGGCTGCGCCGGAGACCAAGGCAGAGCCTTCGCCCGTAAAGGCGGCTGCTCCCAAGGCAGAGCAGAAGCCAGCGGCAGCTCCGAAGAAGGAGATGTCCGCCAAGCAGCGCAAGGAGGAGAAGAAGAAGGCAAAACAGCCGCAGGTGCGTGGAGAAAAGACGCGTCTGGGCGGTGTCATCGGCGAGGGCAAGGCAGAGAGTACCGAGCAGCGCCGTACTGTAGATACCAGAGGCAGCTACGTAGACCTTGACAAGTATAACGAGCGTTACGAGCAGATCGCAGGATCGGATCGCCGCCGTGACAATGTATCGACCAAGAAACAGAAGATCAACCAGAAGTCTGCACAGCGCAACAAGTCCAAGCAGGGCAGCAGAAAGCAGGAGACCGAGGCACAGCGTCTCTCGCGCATGGAGCTGGAACGCGCCAGAAAGCAGCAGCTTCGCGTCAAGATCCCGGATACCATCGCTGTCGGCGAGCTGGCAAGCCGCCTGAAGGTGAACGTTTCCAAGGTCATCGGCAAGCTGATGGGACTGGGCGTGATGGCGTCCATCAATGAGGAGATCGACTTCGACACCGCATCACTGGTGGCAGAGGAGCTGGGTGCAAAGGTAGAAAAGGAAGTCGTTGTGACCATCGAGGAGCGTCTGATCGAGTCCGAGGAGCACGATGACGAGAACCAGCAGCCGCGTCCGCCGGTCGTAGTTGTCATGGGTCACGTTGACCACGGCAAGACCTCGATCCTCGACCGCATCCGCAATGCCAATGTCACGGCATCCGAGGCAGGCGGCATTACACAACATATCGGTGCATACCAGGTCAAGCACAACGACCAGATCATCACCTTCCTGGATACCCCGGGACACGAGGCGTTCACCTCGATGCGTGCGCGCGGTGCGAACATCACCGATATCGCGATTCTGGTCGTTGCAGCCGATGACGGCATCATGCCGCAGACGGTCGAGTCCATCAACCATGCCAAGGCAGCAGGCGTTTCCGTGATCGTAGCCATCAACAAGATGGATAAGGAGGCGGCAAATCCCGACCGCGTTCTCCAGCAGCTCACCGAGTACGGCCTTGTCTGCGAGGAGTGGGGCGGCGATACCATCTGCATCCCGGTATCTGCCAAGACCGGACAGGGCATTGATGATCTGCTTGAAAACATCCTGCTCGTGGCAGAGGTCAAGGAGCTGACCGCCAATCCGGAGCGTCTGGCAAAGGGTACGGTCGTTGAGGCGAGACTCGACAAGGGCAGAGGTCCGATCGCGACTTTGCTTGTACAGAAGGGTACGCTGCACACCGGCGATATCATCATTGCCGGCACGACCGTCGGCAAGGTGCGCGTGATGACCAATTACAAGGGCAAGCCCGTCAAGGAGGCAGGTCCGTCCGTTCCGGTCGAGATCACCGGTCTTGATGAAGTCCCCAGCGCAGGCGACACCTTCGATGCCGTTGAGGATGAGCGTCTGGCAAGAACCCTCGTTGACCAGAGAAAGCATGAGCAGAAGGAGGCTATGTTCCAGTCGAGTAGCACCAAGCTGACGCTGGATAACCTGTTCAGCCAGATCGAGGAGGGGCAGACCAAGGAGCTGCCGATCATCGTTAAGGCAGACGTACAGGGTTCTGCCGAGGCGGTCAAGGCATCGTTGGAGAAGCTGTCGAACGAGGAGGTGCGCGTGCGCGTTATCCATTCGGCAGTCGGTGCGGTCAAGGAGAGCGATGTCATGCTTGCCAACGCCTCCAATGCGATCATCGTCGGCTTTAATGTGCGCCCGGATAACGTGGCAGCAGAGAGTGCAGCGCGTGACGGCGTAGATATCCGCCTGTATCGTATCATTTATGATGCCATCGAGGAGATCACCACCGCCATGAAGGGCATGCTTGCACCGAAATTCCGTGAGGTCATCCTGGGCAAGGCAGAGGTGCGTGAGCTGTACAAGATCTCGAGCGTCGGCATTGTCGCAGGCTCGTATGTCCTTGACGGCAAGCTGACCCGAAACAGCCAGATCCGCGTGGTACGTGACGGCATCATCATTGCAGATGACCAGATCGCAGGTCTTCAGAGATTCAAGGACGCTGTCAAGGAGGTAGCCAGCGGCTACGAATGCGGCGTTTCGCTGGAGAAGTTCGCTGACCTGAGAACGGGCGATATCTTTGAGGCGTATATCATGGAGGAATATCAGCCCGAGTAAGCCGTGCGCTGCCGGGTTCTGAAATCAGAAAGGAAGGAATCCATCGTGGAATATACCAGAATGAGTACCAAAGACATGCTGCAATACTGTGACGAGGCACTTGCCTGGGATCAGTTCGGCCCGGTCGATATCTTTTTCTTCGAGTCCGTCAAGCGCATCCTGCTGGGACAGTGTTCCGCTGTAGAAGCACCGCAGCCCGAGGAGCAGGATGAGCTGAAGGATGTTTCTACGCCCATTCCGGCTGAGGCGCTGATCTCGTATGACGAGAATACAGCAAATCTGACACAGGCGATCACTGCCGAGACATTTTTTGACGGCAGTGAGACGTACACCATGACCGATGAGGGAAAGGGGAGCACGAATGCCTAGCTTTAAGAACAGCCGCATGTCCGAGGATATCCACAGAGAGCTGACGGACATTCTCCGCAGCGTCAAGGATCCGCGCGTCAGCTCGCTGCTCTCCGTGGTGAGAGTGGAGCTGGCAGGAGACGGTTCGCACTGCAAGGTGTATGTTTCGAGCCTGAACGGCTGGGAGGAGACGCTGGAGTCCGTCAAGGGACTGCGCAGTGCCGCAGGCTTTGTCCGGAGAGAGCTGTTCGCGCGTCTGAAAATGCGCAAAAGCCCGGAGCTGCACTTCATTGCCGATGATTCCATCGCACGCGGTGCAGAGGTCACCAGAAAGCTTGAGGGCATGACCAGCGCGGCAGATACGGAGGATGATGATGAACGCAGTTAGCATCGCCGAAACTGCGGCATTTCTGAAACGCTGCCGCGATGTCCACATCCTCATCCACAGCTCTCCGGACGGAGATTGTATTGGTTCGGGCTATTCGCTCCAGGCGGTGTTCCGGCAGCTTGGCATCCGTTCCCGGGTGCTGTGTGCCGACCCGATCCCGCCGCGGTTCAGCTTTCTGCTCCCTCAAGAGCCGGAGGAGGACTTCGAGCCGCAGTGCATTGTTGCTGTGGATGTTGCCGATGAAAAGCTCTTTGGCAGCCTTGAGGATGTCTATAAGGGCAGGATCAATCTGTGCATCGACCATCACGTCTCCAATCTTGGCTATGCGGCAAATCTGCTGCTCCAGCCGGATGCGGCGGCAGCGTGTGAGGTGCTGTACAAGGTCTATCGTGAGATGGGCGTGACATTCACCGAGGAGATCGCCAAGTGCCTGTATACGGGCATGGCAACGGATACCGGGTGCTTTAAGTTCAGCAACACCACCCCGGAGACCCATATCTTTACCGCCGGGCTGATGCGCGAATTTCCGGACATCCGCTATGATCTGATCAACCGTGAGATGTTCGAGGTCAAGAGCCGTTCGCGGCTTCGTGCAGAGACCATCATGCTCCAGAATATGGAGTACCACAGTGACGGCAGGATCACCATTGTCTGGGCGACGCTCGATGTCTGCCGCGAAAACGGCGTGGATGAAAAGGACATGGAGGGTCTGACCTCGCTGGGACTTCAGCCCGAGGGCGTTGAGGTCGGCGTGACCGTCCGTGAGCGCGAGCCGGGGCATTTCAAGATCTCCATGCGCTCCGCGCGTGATGTTAATGTCTCGGAGATCTGCAAGGGCTTTGGCGGCGGCGGCCATGTCAAGGCGGCAGGCTGTCAGCTTGACGGTGACCGTGACGAGATCCGCGGCAAGATCCTTGCCGCCGTGGAGGCAGCGCTGTGAACGGAATCCTGCTGATCGATAAGCCGCAGGGCTGGACATCCTTTGACGTGATCGGAAAGCTGCGCGGCATTCTGCATACCAGGCGTCTTGGCCATGCCGGGACGCTCGATCCGATGGCGACCGGCGTGCTGCCGGTATTTGTCGGCTATGCGACCAAGGCATGCGGCATCCTGCCGGACGATACCAAGTCCTACCGGGCAGGCTTTCTGCTCGGGCAGACCACCGATACGCAGGACTGTACGGGTACGATCCTGGAAACCTGCGGTCACAGCCATATCACCGAGGCTGCCGTTCGTGCCGTGCTGCCCGGCATGCTCGGCGAGATCGACCAGATACCGCCCATGTACTCCGCCGTCAAGGTGGACGGCAAAAAGCTCTATGAGCTGGCACGTCAGGGCAAGACCGTGGAGCGCACCCCAAGACGCGTGCGCATTGACGAGATCCGGATGCCTGCATTCGACCCGATGACCGGGCAGGGCAGTCTGGAGATCACCTGCGGCAGCGGCACCTACGTCCGCACGATCATCCATGATCTGGGACAGTCGCTCGGCTGCGGTGCGGTCATGACCTCGCTGTGCCGGACGGTTTCCAACGGCTTTCCCCTCGAACGCTGCATGACCATAGAGGAGGTGCAGCGCCTTGCCGATGCCGGCAAAGCGCAGGAGGCGATCGTGCCCATTGCGCAGGTGTTTGCAGCACTTCCGAAGCTCCGGCTGAGCGAGGCGCAGACCCGGCTCTACCGCAACGGTGTCAAGCTCTCGCTTGACCATTTGGGCGGACAGATCACTGCCGCCGACCGCTATGCCGTGTTCGGCAGACCGGACGGCTTTCTGGGCACAGCACTTGCCGACCGGACGCAGGGTATCCTGCGCATCGAGCGCAATCTCTGTGAGCCGAAGGAGGCAGGACAATGAGCCTGTGCCGGCAAACGCCGGCTGCGGCAGCACTGGGGCTGTTTGACGGAGTGCATCTGGGGCACAGAGCTGTCCTGAATGCTGCGCTCCGGCAGGCAGCGCAGGGACTTCGCCCGGCGGTGTTCACCTTTCCGGCAGAATCTGCGCTGCGCAAGGGCGGCGGAGGGTATCTCTATCCCACCGATGTCCGGAATGCGCTGCTGCACGAGTGCGGCTTTGCAAAGCTGACCGTGCCGGATTTTTCCGAGGTGTGCGGCATGGACGGAAAGACCTTTGTCAGGTCGCTGTTGTGTGAGCAGATGGGGGCATCCTATGTGTGCTGCGGCGCGGACTTCCGCTTTGGCAGGGGAGCTGCATGGAACGCACAGGATCTGTGCCGTCTGGGGAAAAACTGCGGCATTTACGTGGAGGTCGTGCCGGATGTGACCGTGGAGGGTGTCCGGGTGTCCTCGACCGACATCCGCAAGGCTTTGCAGGCCGGTGAGATCGAGTCCGCCAACCGGCTGCTCGGCGCACCGTACCGCATCTGTCAGACCATTTCGCACGGGGCGCACCTGGGCAGCACCATCGGCTTTGCCACGATCAACCAGGTCTTTGCCGAGGGGCAGCTTGTCCCGAAATTCGGGGTGTACGCCTCGCAGACCAGAACGCCTGACGGCTGGCGCGATTCCATTACCAACATCGGTGTCAAGCCCACTGTGGATTACAGCGGCGCACCGCTTGCCGAGACGCATATCCTCGATTTTGAGGGCGACCTCTACGGGGAGACGCTCCCGGTCATCCTGACCGCATTTTTGCGCACGGAGCAGCGGTTTGACAGCCTTGACGCGCTCACAGCGCAGCTTGGCAGCGATATCCGCATGCGCCGTCAGCTTTCAAATAACTATCATAATCCCAACACATAAGGGATTTATACTAGTACTGTTCCCCACGTGCCG
>CAZKHW010000014.1:0-21905 GCA_964552525.1 uncultured Ruminococcus sp.
ATACGGTGCAAAGATGCCGAAAAGACGAGTGCGGCATCCTATGTGGACAGGTTCTATACATGCTGTTGCTGACTTATTACCGCTCGGCTCGTCTTTACACCCAGCCCTTGTCGTTTCCGATGGTGCATGAGTCCCCAAACTAATGCTGTGAGAGCCGAATTGTTTTTGGTGATACAAGACGCCTTATTCATGTTTCAGATGAAATATAGACCTCTGCTGTGTGCGTCTTAACAAGGCACGTTTTTATCGTGGAAGGATAATCATGATTGCTGTTTGTGCCTTATGCTCGTCACTATTTTGGGAGTCCAACCCGTTCTCAATGAACTGCCAGAATTTGCTGTAAGTGACGAAAAACTAAAACTCGTCGCGTCGCTGCGCGGATTTTCAGTTCCACTGCTCAAAGTATTGCTGTATGCGACGAAAAATCAACCCTTGATAACACCTACTGTAAACAGCCTTTTTACAGGCTCGGTGAGGTCGGTCTGATTCGCCATGACATCGTTGATGTCTTTGTATGCGAAGCGTGATTCCTCGGCAACGTCAGACTTCTTATTCTTTGCAAGAACTACATTCTGCTCCTTTAAGTCCACCATTACAGATTCAACGGAAAACTTATCCATTGCCGCTGTACGTGAATAGGCTCTGCCTGCGCCGTGGGACGAGGACATGAAGCTGTCGGGGCAGCCCTTGCCGCGAACCAGATAGCTGTAGCTTCCCATAGCTCCGGGGATAATGCCCATATCACCTTCACAGGCACGGATAGCTCCCTTACGGTGAACCCATACATTCTTGCTGAAGTGGTTCTCCAGCGCAGCGTAATTGTGGTGACAGTTTATTTCCCCCGAAAATTCGGGGACTATGCCTGTATGCTTCTCAACGTGTTTTGTGAACAGTTCCTTTACTTTACGGAGCATGATCGCACGATTCTCATATGCAAAGTCCATGCAGAGATTCATCCATGCGAGGTATCTCTTTCCCTCATCAGTGTCAACGGGGAGGAAGGGCAGGTTCCACTCGCTTGGTACCTGTGAAAACCACCTGTCGTTCAGCTCGTGAGCGATCTTATTGAAGTACTGTCCCACGATGTTGCCCAAATGACGGCTGCCCGAATGGAGCATGATTCCGCACAGTCCCT
The DNA here is from genome assembly GCA_964552525.1 of uncultured Ruminococcus sp. Taxonomy (GTDB): domain Bacteria; phylum Bacillota; class Clostridia; order Oscillospirales; family Ruminococcaceae; genus UBA3855. The sequence goes on from CAZKHW010000014.1 coordinate 1,136, forward strand.
CATCGTCCTGCTGGAGCTCAATGAAGTGGTTCCCACCGCCGAGAGTACCTGCCTGATAGTATCCCTCCTCTATCTGAGGGATAAGCTCCTTATCGGCTTCGTAGCGGCTCATCTCTGCCTTAGCGCGGTCAAGAACCGCAGAAGCCTGCGCTGTCTTGTAATGTGCAAAGCCTGTTGGGATATTCCGCAAGATATCGCCGCATATGGTCTGTACCAGACTTCCGCTTCCCGTTATCGTATCACGGAGAAGCGATACAGGGATATCGGTTTGGACATAAGCCATTCCGCAGCCGATGTCAACCCCCACAGCATTCGGGATAACAACATTCTCGCAGGCGATAACGCCGCCTATGGGCATCCCCTTTCCTGCGTGAGTGTCAGGCATGAGCGCGATCCATTTATGTGCGAATGGGAGCTTGGCAAGATGCTCTGCCTGCTTTATACATTTTTCACCGACTGCATCAAGGTCAGTCTGCCATATCTTGATGGGGAGCATTTTTTCATTCTTTTCATAATGTACGAACATTTTCCTCACTTCTTTCCTTTGGCTTGACTTTAGTATACCACAAGTTTTTCCAGAAATCATATATTTTTTTCTGCACACACGCATAATCGTATTGCAAATGAAACGGATTTCTGCTAAAATATAAATGTAGGAAGGAGTGAAAAAATATGGCAGGGTTTTCAGAGCTTATCAAGAATTTCGACAAGACCCGTGACTATGCCAGGGATTTCTTTATATACGGATGTAAGGTTCGGAGTGACTTCGACCGCAAGAGCATCCGCACATACGGCGACGAAAAACGCCGTGTTGAGAGCTGGATGGGCGACTATATGCGCTATGACGATTCAGTCCGCGGCAGGAGCGTTTCTATCTCCGTTGACAGCGGTCACATTCCCGAAAATCCGCTGTATAACGCCTATTACTCCAAAAGCTTTACGGACAACGATATCCGTCTGCACTTCCTGATGACCGATGTGTTACAGGACGGGCAGAGCCGCACGCTGAAAGAGATCGTTGATGTTTTAAATACTAACTATGGACAACTTTTCGATGAACAGACTGTCCGCAATAAGCTGAAGGAGTATGTTGACGAGGGGATAATTATTTCCAAAAAGCAGGGAAAAACGCTTTATTTCGCGCTCACTTCCGATCATGCGGACAGATTTCTGAAGGATTTCAGGGGACTTGACGATGCGCTGAAATTCTTCTCGGAAACTCAGCAATTCGGCATTATCGGCAATAGCATACTCAAAATGCTTGGGCTGAAAAATGACTTGTTTTTCATAAAGCACAACTACATTATCCACACACTTGAAGATATACTTTTACCTGAAATACTGGCAGCGATGGACGAGGAACGCTATGTTTCGTTCCGCACCTTTTCGGAAAAAAGGCGTAAGAAAGTTGACAGCCTCGGAATTGAAAATCAGGTAGTGCCAATGCAGCTTCTTGTGTCAGTGCAGACCGGACGGCGCTATCTTGCGGCGTATATACCGCGCTTGAAAAGGTTCTCAGCGTTTCGTCTGGATTATATGAAAACAGTGAAAAAGGGAGATATCTGCGAGAATTATAATGCCTTGAAAGCAATGTTTGAACGCAATATGCCCCGCTGCTTCGGCGTTTCATTTGGTATGCGCCGAGAGACCGGGACTGTAACTCCAATGAAAATAACATTTTTGGTTGACGAGGAAAATGAGCCATATATCCTCGACCGTCTGAAGCGTGAAAAGCGGTGCTGCACACTTGAAAAGTCCGGCGAGCACCTCTACACTCTTACGGCAGATGTTTTCGACCCCAATGAGCTGATGCATTGGGCAAAGACTTTCATCGGGCGCATAGTCCGTATCGAGGGCGGTGCAGACAATGTCCGGGAACGGTTTTACAGCGATATTGCTAGAATGAACAGAATGTACGGCGGTGATGAAGATGAACCTATTCAGTGAGATCTACGGTACATATTTCCGCGTTGCGGCAAGACTTCTCGAAAATGAAGTCACCAATGAAAAAACGATACGTGAAACGGTTCAGCGTGAGGGTTTCCGGGATTCGGTGCTGTTTCTGCCCCAGAAGCTCATACCCGGCAGCAAGGACTGGGGAATTTTCAGCCGTACTCCTGACGGGAATTTAAAACGCATTACCCAAAATCCACCTGTGAAGGTGCTGACCAAATTACAGAAAATGTGGCTGAAGGCAAAGCTATCTGACCCAAGGATAAGATTGTTTATGGACGATGAGACGCTCTCCATACTGGAAGAAAGGCTTGCGGATACGCCGCCTCTTTACCGAAACGAGCAGTTCAGGATCACAGACTGCTTTACGGACAGTGATGACTTTTTCAATGAGCAATACATAACAAATTTCCGCACTGCACTTGAAGCAGTCAAACACAGAAAGATAGTGTGTATAGAGTTTGTTTCGGGACACGGCAAGCGCATTGGAGGAAAGTTCGTTCTATTAAAAATGGAGTACTCGCCCAAGAACGGCAAATTCCGCGTCTACTGCTATTTATTGCGGAATGACAGGATAAAAAGCAGCGGTATCATCAATATCGGACGTATTACAAACATCGTCGATACTGGCAGGGTTTTCAGAACGCCTGTGTTAATTGACGATTACTTTTCAAGCCGTAAATGCAGTTCACCTGCGGTCATAAGAGTTACAACTGCAAGAAACGGCGTTGAACGGTTTATGCTGGAATTTGCTTCCTATGAAAAGCACACCGTCCGTGATCTCGAAACAGGGGAGTACACCGTTGAGCTGTGGTACGACCAGCAGGACGAGACAGAGCTTCTAATACGTCTGCTGAGCTTTGGCCCTGTGATAGAGATACTCGATCCTCAGCATTTACGCCGGCAGGCAGCACAGCGCGTAAAGCGGCAGGCTGAGCTGCTAAAAAAATAGATGCTATGAACGCGCTTAAAGTCGCAAGGCATATTAGACCTGTTCCCTGCCCTCCAATCGTTTTATACCCATGCCGAGTTCTGACTTTTTCACCTGATACTAATGAAAAAGAAAAAGGAAGTCCGGGATGCCGGGCTTCCTTTTTGTGCAACACGTTACCTTTTTTTAATTTGTACCTCTACTGCATCCGCAAGCATGGAAAAGCTTTGATAGGGATTTGCGCTCACATAGCGAATCCCATCTCTGCGCATGATCGTCACATCAGAGCCGTATACTGCCGTCCAGACGGGATCAGCATTGTTTTCCATCTGTTTCGAGGACAAGAACCAGAGATAGCTTTCACCGACCGCATATTCCCTCGAAAATGCGCCGGATTCATACAAATCTGCGTTGACAATTCGTGCAGCATCCCAGCCGGAATACGCTGCATTTTCAGGATGCACGGCAAGATATTCCGCAAGCGGTACGGTTCCGCCAGCAAGCCAGATCTCCGCAGTTTCCGCTGCTGAACCGTAATGACATTCCTCCACCGCGATTTTTAGCTTTGTCCATGGATTTCCGTCGATCACAACGTTCTGCTTTTCCTGTATCGTACCTGTCAGGATCTGCTCCGCAGCAAGCACGACATTTCCCATAAACTGCATGTCATTCAGCCCCAGTGCGCGTTTGACATCATAAGCCGGATATCCGCAGCTTTCAAACGAAATCTCTTTCTCATCTGATAATTCTGCATCATGGCAGCAAAGGGAGGCTGTCACAGTTTCTCTTGTTTTTGCAGCCGTTTCAGAAGCAGCCGAAGATGTAGTCGTTGTCGTTTCCGGCGTGATCTCTGTTATGACAACGGTTGTCTGTGACGAAGTTTCGGAAGCTGTCGTCACAGGTGCTGCACTTGTTTCTGCTGTGGCAGTCAGTGCGGATGTTTCCGGAATCGGCTGCGTTTCGGTTATATGTACCGTGCTTTCTGTCGTCGTTGTCTCCGTTTGCAGGATCGTTATAACTGCCGGTACAGATGTGGTTGCGACGGTCGTTGTCTCGATCACCGGCGGCTCTGTGACCAGCGGTTTGTCTGGCGGGGACGGTGCCTGCCGCATCATGACGATCACACTCACGCCCGCGCCAGCTACCGTAAGTGCCGACAGCACAAAAATAGCAGATGTGAGCCATGCATGGGTGAGGATCGCTGCACGGATCGGATGGAGGTTCTGCCATGTGGCATTCTGTAAAAGCTGTCTGGCAAAGCTTTTCTTCTTCAATGGCGGTTGATTGGCGTAGAGCAGACGGAGCTTCCGTTTCAGATTCATGCCTTTTCCTCCTTTCCAAGTATAGCTCTCAGCTTCTTTTGAATAGATCGGATACGCCGGCTCATGACAAAGCGCGACACACCGTACATTTTAGCAATGACCGAAATATGCTCTCCGCTGACAAAACGCAGCAGGACGATATCCCGTTCCTCCTCTGTCAGGGCGTCCAGTGCAAGCCGCAGCTCTGCGCGTTCCGTCACATCGGACGGATCCGCCACCTCCTGCACCTCCTCCAGTCTCGCATGGCGAATACGGCGCGATGTATCAATGCAAAGATTCCGGGCGATCGTATATAAGTATTCCCGTTCATGACCGGGCTTCTGATATTCCGGGTGCTGCAAATAACGCAGAAAGGTTTCCTGTACAATATCTTCTGCATCCTCGCGGCTGCGGACATGATACAGACAATAGCGGTACAGTCCCTCATATTCCTGTTCGATCAGCATGGGATTCCCCCCTTACATATATAATAACGGATGAGAGCTGCAAAATGTGTTGCCGTTCACATTTTTTTTACAATTTTTCCTGCACATTTTTTTACGCTCATCCGTCTTACTTAGTAGAAGCCTAAAAACAGGAGGTATTTGATATGAAACGATTCACCGCATTTCTCAGCCTGCTGCTGGTCTGCACCATGACGCCGCTGACTGCCGCAGCAGAGTATCCCTATTCCTGTGAAGAGCCTGTTCCCTATCCCATCGAGTATCCCGATCCGACAGGCAGCATTTTTTCTTCTGAAACTGCGGCAATTCAGCCCGGTGACCTCGGAGGGGACGGGACACTCTCCGTATCCGATCTGGTCAGAATGCAGCGTTTCCTGCTCGGACAGGAAACGCTTGACAGCACAGCGTTCCTCGCCGCAGACTGCAACCATGACGGTGAGATCGACATCTATGATCTGGCACTGTTCAAAGCTGCTATGCTTAGCGGCAAAAAGGCTGCATCGTGGCAGGTAAGCTGTGATGTACTGGACGTGCGCTGGACGAATCCGCAGGTTTGCGATGATGACAGGGCAGATTCGATCTTTGCAGAGAAATTCTTTGACAAGGCTGCGGATTTTTCCGCATGGCTGGACGGACAGGCAGAGCTTAGCCCGGAAACCAAGGCTGCCTATCGGGAACGCTATTCTTCGTCCTTCTTTGAGACGCAGACGCTGATGGTGTCTACACTGCCGCAGACTGCGGTCGAACCAGGGTATCAGGTGCGGGGAATCCGGGAGAACGGCGATGCACTGGAGATCTTGCTCGACGGAGCAGGTGCGCATTTTAACCCGTATGAGGTCAGAACGGTACAGCGTATCGCCGTCGGACTGCCGCGCTCACTGACGGACGGGAAAACCGTGCGGTGTATGCCATGCGAGGGCTTATGGAATCTGATGGATCTTCTGCTGCATGACACGGGTGAAAGCTACCGTTACAGCAGCGAATCCTACACCTCCCCGGACGGCAGCTTTACACTTCATGCCAAACATGCAGCCAACCCTTGGTTCAAGGAGGATAACGAACTGGAATTTTCATGGAAGGAAGAAGGAGAAATTCTGTCTCTGGGCAGCTATTCCACCACAATGCAGAGCATGGATGCGCTTATGCCGGAATGGGGTAAAACCGGTGTAACGCTGCATTTTCCTGACAAAACCGGCACAGAGCAGGCGGTCACATTCCCGTATCCTGACCGGACGGTCAAACGACAGAATGCCGTTTTCCCGATCGAAGAAAAACGCGCACCGGAAATTGATTCCGTGACCGTTCAGGCAGACTGCTGGGGAACACTTTCCAGAAAGTGTGAGATACGGAGTGCCTACGGCAATGTGCTGAGCCGCGGCGTTGTCGGGCGTGTCGGCGTTCCGATCAAATTTTCCACATCCGGAACAGTCACGAATCCTGAGATCACCATCCATTATAACACGTCCGAACTGCGCGGCATTCCGGAAACAAACCTCATCGTGCTGCATGAAGGTGAGACCTATACGACAGTATCCTCCGTCACGGACACCGAAGCGGATACTGTGACCTTTACCCCCCAGGACGAAGGGACGTACATCCTCGCCGATGCCTACACATGGTACGGACGTTGGGACGGTGATGTGTCGAAATATGCCTATACATATAATAAGGCAGAGTACCCCTCCGACTGGGAGCGTAACGGCGAGACCGGCTGCATCATGGAGCTTGCCGACAAGGATTGGGCAATGCGGAATTCTCCGGATTTCCATGTTGCGACACCGAAGGAGCTTGCAAGTGCGGTATGGTATGTCAACGCGATGGCAGATAACCGCATGTGCTCGATCACGCTTGATGCGGACATTGACCTTGCAGGCCTGGACTGGACGCCGCTTGGCTGGGGGGATTCGGAATTTGGCTCGATCTATACTGCAACGTGGTTTCAGGGTACGATCGATGGGCAGGGGCATACCATCCGGAATCTGCATGTTATGGACGGATTGATTCAATGTTCCCAGAACCTGACCGTGAAGGACATCACCTTTGAAAATGCTGTGATAAGCGGCAAATCAAGTACAGGCATTGTCTGCGGTCAAGCACTTTATACGACCGAGCTGATCAACGTCCATGCGACCGGAGAAATCAGGATCGAGAGCGTTTCTACATCGAAATACGGTGCTCTGATCGGTTCCGGAAATGTATTCTTTTCAGAATGTACGGCTGACGTGACCGTCAACGGGCAGCCCTGTCCTTACCTCTCCGCAGCGGAACGCGCGGCTGCGGAAACCGCTGTCGAGCATCCGGTCACGCTGACGCTGCATGACGATTACACGGTCACACGGGACGAGACGGAGTACGAGAAGCTCGGCTGGACGATCTATCGGGACGGCAAGCAGGTTCTGGTGCGGAATGCGGACAAGGAAACCACGCTGGATATTGCAAAGATCATCTCTTTCCGGGGAGAACCGCTTGCGGTGGCAGGCTCGGAATATTCGATCTATCTAACGGCATGGATCAGCGGAAATTATGTGCCGGTCAGCAATACCGTAACGTTTCAGTATGAACCAGTCGAAACGGAATGAAGGCGGTTTTACCAAGCAGAACCAAAATGATATAGCTAAGCAAAGATAAAACAAACAGGCGATGGAGCATCACGCTTCATCGCCTGAAGTCTTAGATCCTGCGTAATCCGGCACTTCCCCAGTTTCCGAGGGGTTCTGTTTGTACTGTCAGTTTTTCATTATTTCATCGGAAACACCGCCGTAAACGTAACGGTCTTGTTTTCGTAGGTGATCTTGAGCGTTCCCTTGTGCTGCATGACAATGAGCTGTGCAATAGAAAGCCCGAGTCCGAAGCCTTCCTTTTCATCAGAATGCGACTCGTCGCTCCGGTAAAAGCGTTCAAACAGCCGGTCGGCATTGGCTGCATCAAATTCCTGGCAGGGATTGGAGCAGGTCAGGATGACGCTGTTCTTGTCCGACCGCAGCCGCATGGTGACATCTGCTTCATGATCCGCATATTTGATCGCATTGTCCAGCAAAATACCGATCAGCTCCTCAAGCTTTTCCGCCTGTCCGGTCAGACAGATGTCCGGCTCGATCTCGGCGATCAGATGCCTGCGTTCCTCATAGGCACGGCTTTCAAAATACAGGATCGTGTTCTCGGCGACCTCACTCAGATCAAATCGTTTCAGCGGCATTTTCATTTCAATCGACTCGTTAAGCTTTGTCAGCTCCAGCATTTCATGCAGGAGCTGCTGCATCTTGTCCGACTGCGCTTTGATCGTCTCTAACCACTTGTCCCTGCCGTTTTTTGCCGCAAGGATATCGGCGGTGGCAGAAATGACAGTGATCGGCGTTTTCAGCTCATGGCTTGCATTGGCGATGAACTGGTTCTGCTTTTCATAGCTGACGGAAAGCTGCCTGACCATTTTTTCCGATGCATAGGAAATGATGAAAAACAGCAGGATGGCAGTGATACTGCCCAGCAGTGCGGAGAGAAATCCGAGCTGCCGCATGAAATCGGGCTTTTCAAGGCTGCTCAGATAGACATGCACCACGGCATTGTCCGTTTCAAAGCATTTGTAGCTGTAGGAGATGCCATCAATCCTGTGACTGCCCTTTGCGGGATCTTGGGAGAGCAGCGTTCGTGCTTCCTCCTCAGATACCTGGCTGTCCATGCTGCCGATCTCAATAAGATCGCCCTTCTTATCCGTGAGCAGGAAGAAACTGCGGAAGCTTGTGAGGATCTCAGGGGCAGAGCCGTTGAAGATCTCATAATAACTCCTCGTGACCGGATTTCCGGCGTGATCCAGAAGTGAGAAATCCTCCTTATACTTGATGGTAATATGCTCCAGCTCCAGTTTGACGGCGTCATCTGCGCTGTTGTCCTGCTCATTGGAGGAAGCCCACCACGGCTTGGAGACGATGAACATATCCTGTGCCACCTCAGTGTCTTTCAGAGCATAGGAATGCGAAGCCGGCTTGAATCTGTCAGGGTTCGGAAAATCGACAGTGATTTCACTGACATCCTTATTAAAGGAATATTCCTGATAAAAATAGACAGATTCTCCTGTCTTTGTCATGGCGGAGACAATGATGCCGCCGCCGGTACTGTACCAATAGGCATTTGACCGGCTGCATGTAATAGCACCGTGCAGGCTCACGCTTTCCACATCCATCGGATTGCGGAGGATGACATAATCTCCGGCATCGTCAGTTTCCAGCTCCGAGCAGAGAAACTGCTCCGTCCGGATCTCCTGCATGCTCTGCACAGCCGCCTGCGAGATCAGCTCCGCCGCTGTGCCTGTTCTGCTGTCATATGTGACGCTCATCAGCACATACAGGATCATCAGCATGATCAGAATGATGGCGCAGGAAATCGCAAATGACAGGAGAATAATTTTCTTCTTTAAATGTTTAAGTGCCGTCAGCATTGAATTTCTCCAGCAGATAGCCGACACCCCGGATCGTGGTGATTTTCAAATCAGAGCCGATGGCTTTGAGCTTTTTACGAAGGAACGAAACATAGACTTCCGTGGAATTGTACTCAATATCGGTGTCATAGCCCCAGATTTTCAGTATCAGCGTGTCCTTGGATATGACCGTGCCCTTGTTGCGGATCATGATCTCCAGAATGTCAAATTCTTTTTTCGTCAGCTTGACCTTCTTGCTTCCCTTGCTGATCTCGTGCCTTTCCCGAATCAGTGTGACATCCCCGAAGGTGTCAGAATATCCGATGATCTCACTTGTCCTGCGTCTGGAAAGTACTCTGACTCTTGCCAGAAGCTCCGAAGAATTGAACGGCTTGGTCAGATAATCATCTGCACCAAAGTCAAGCCCTTCGACTTTATCTTCGATCTGAGACTTTGCAGACAGCAGCAATACCGGCGTGATACAGCCGTTGCTGCGCATGTTCCGGAGCACGGTTAAACCGTCCATTTTCGGCAGCATGATGTCCAGAATGATCACATCATAGATTCCGGTCACCGCACAGTCCAGCCCGTCCTCGCCGTTAAAGACCGTATCGGCTGTGTAGCCGCCCTGATTCAGAATTTCGGACAATACCATAGAGAGTGCCTTGTCATCCTCAATCACCAGTATTCTCACATAGGCTCCCACCCTTCTTCTTGTTTTCCCATGATAATTATACCATATATTTTATATGAAGTCAATTGATTTTAGGCATTCTGTGTCCTGTTCATAATTTAGAAAAAGATTCAATAAAATTTCAAGGAAATTATGCTATACTATGTTCATTCCAGTTTGAAACCTGGATGCCAGACAAACCATTTCGGTCATAATGAAAGGCAATCCTTGAAAACGGTGTTTTCAGAGATGCCTTGCAATTCAATTATCATGAAGAAAGGCGGTAACTGAAAATGAAATTCGGCAAAAGAATCGGTTCTGTGGTTCTTTCGGCGGCGGTCGCAGCAGGTATGTTTGCTCCGGTAAGTATTGTTTCTCATGCAGGCGCGATTTACACTGAGAACAAGACCGGCAGCGAAGACGGCTACGACTTTGAGCTGTGGAAGGATTACGGCACCACCTCCATGGAGCTCAACGGAAATGGCAGCTTCAGCTGCGAGTGGAGCAACATCGGCAATGCACTGTTCCGTACAGGCAAGAAGTTCGACTGTACCCAGACCTATAAGGAGATCGGCAACATTTCAGTCAATTACGATGTTGACTACAGACCGGACGGCAATTCTTACTTATGTGTATACGGCTGGACAAGAAGTCCTCTGATCGAGTATTATATTGTAGACAGCTGGGGCAGTTGGCGTCCGCCGGGAGATACTTCCATCGGTACGATCGAGGTGGATGGTGCTACCTACGATGTATACAAGACAATTCGTGAGAATCAGCCCTCCATTGACGGAGATACTACATTCTATCAATACTGGAGCGTTCGCCGCGATAAAACGAGCAGCGGCACGATTTCCGTCAGCCAGCACTTTGATGCATGGGAGCAGATGGGACTTCAGCTCGGCAAGATGTACGAGTGCGCACTGACCGTAGAGGGCTATCAGAGCAACGGTTATGCCAATGTCAAGAAGAATGATATCCAGATCGGCGGCGAGATCACTCCTCCGATAGAAACGCCGCCGGTCGAGCCGGATGCAAACGCCTATTACTTCCATTCCACTTTTGAGGGTGACAAGGATAACTGGTCTGTCAGAGGTGAGGATAAGGTAGCAGTCAATGATGCAGCGAGTGCAGCAGGAAGCAGCTCCCTGTACGTCAGCGGCAGAACCGAGGCTTGGAACGGCGCAGGCATGAATCTGGATACCAAGGCTTTCAAGGCAGGTGAAACCTACAGCTTCAGTACGATGGTCATGCAGAATGAAGCAGCCTCTGCGGATTTCAAGCTTTCGCTTCAGTATACTCTGAATGGTGAGGAGAACTATGACAGCATTGCCAAGGTGACTGGCACCAAGGGACAGTGGGTTCAGCTTGCTGAGACCGAATACACCATCCCGGCGGGGGCAACCGGACTGCTTCTGTATGTAGAGACAGAAGAGGGTCTGACCAGCTTCTACATGGACGAGGCGATCGGTGCTGTCAAGGGCACTGAGATCAAGGCATCCGGTCAGACATCCGGTCCGACAGAGGGCGATGTGATCTATGGCGATCTGAATCACGACGGCGTAATAGACGTGTATGATCTGGGACTTGCAAAGAGAGCATTGTTCAACATGTTCAAGGGTGAAAGTTTTGGTGACAAGAAAACCGAGCTTGCTGCGGATGTCAACGGTGACGGCAGATTTACAGTGGTGGATGTGATCGCGATCAACAAGTATGTCCACGGTCTCATCAAGTCTTTTGACCGTCAGACACCGACCCCCACCGAACCTTCGGCTGCGCCGGTAACGCCGCCTTCGACCGAACCGCAGAATCCCGATCATGCATCTAACTATATGGCAAAGGTCAGAGCTGCAATGGTTGAAACCGAACCATCCTCTGCAGATACCATGCAGGGCGGCGTGGATTACGGAACGATCGAGAGCAAGACCTATTTCTCCACGACAGCCAACAAGAATAAGAGCGTGAATGTACTCCTTCCGGCTGGATACAATGCGAATGAGAAGTATCCGGTGCTGTATGTTCTGCATGGTATCTTCGGCAATCAGGACTCCATGCTGGATGATGGTATGAAGGTACAGACCATGGCAGGCAATCTTATCGCAAGCGGTGAGGCTGAGAAAATGATCATCGTTTTCCCGGATATGTTCAGCAGCAGTACCATGGCGAATCCCGGCGGCTTTGATCTGGCTACCACACAGGGCTATGATGCATTCTTAGACGATCTGACCAAGGATCTGATGCCCTACATTGAGCAGAACTACGCCGTCAAGACCGGCAGAGACAACACTGCGATCACCGGTTTCTCCATGGGCGGACGTGAATCCCTCTACATCGGCGTTTCCCGTCCTGATCTCTTTGGCTATGTAGGTGCTGCTTGTCCGGCTCCCGGCGTGACTCCGGCAACCGACAACTTCATGCAGCATCCGGGCTGCATGCAGGAGAGTGAGTTCAAGTTCGGATCTCCGTATCCCTATGTTATCATGATTTCCGCTGCACTGCAGGATGGTGTTGTAGGTAACAATCCTGAGAACTATCATAACATTCTGACCAGAAACGATTCCGATCATATCTGGCAGGTAGTTGCAAACGGCGGTCACGACGGCAACACAGTCCGTCCGCACATGTACAATTATCTCCGTTCCATATTCAAGACTTCCTGATGGGAACTGATTGACGTTGGGGTAGCAAGAGCTGCTGCACTATATTTGGTGCAGCAGCTCTTTGCGCGGAGTCCGCGCTGACGAGTTGGCACTGACGATAGCTCGGGTTCTATTGTCCGCAATGCCCTTTGCCTATCGGCAAGAGGGCAAAGCTAGGTCGGTGCGGACGACAGGATCCGATCAATCCCTTACCGCAAACTCGCAAGCGCGGTCACCGCGCAGTAAGGCAATCCCTGCACGAAACTGCCGCAAGTTACGTGCCGCAAACGCCGTGGAATTATGCATCCTGCCAATTGACGAACCCGGTAAAAGATGGTATAATATAGGAAACAACGATTGCCCATATCCCCGAGAAATGCACTCCTGACGGGGTGCATTTTTGTTTTTTGGCATGGAATCCACAAAGGAGGTTACAGATGTTAGAACTGAAAGGCATCAAGAAGGACTACTTAGCAGGGGAAAACACCGTACATGCGCTGAAAGGTGTTGACCTGCAGTTCCGTTCCAGCGAGTTTGTGTCGATCCTGGGACCGTCCGGCTGCGGCAAGACAACAATGCTCAACATCATTGGCGGACTTGACCAGTACACAGAGGGCGATCTCATCATCAACGGCAGCTCCACGAAACAGTTCAAGGACAAGGAATGGGACACTTACCGCAACCATTCGATCGGATTTGTATTCCAAAGCTACAATCTCATCCCCCACCAGACGGTCTTGCAGAATGTAGAGCTTGCGCTCACCTTATCCGGCGTGAAGAAATCGGAACGGCGCGAACGTGCCAAAAAAGCGCTGGAAGATGTGGGACTCGGCAATCAGCTAAACAAGCGTCCGTCGGAAATGTCCGGCGGTCAGATGCAGCGCGTTGCCATTGCCCGGGCACTGGTCAACGATCCGGACATCATCCTTGCAGACGAGCCGACCGGTGCGCTGGACACGGAAACCTCGGTACAGGTCATGGAGATCCTGAAAAGCATCTCCGAGAAACGCCTTATCATCATGGTAACACATAACCCGGAGCTTGCCGAGCAGTATTCCTCCCGTATCATCCGGATGCTGGACGGTGAGATCAAGTCCGACTCCCAGCCGCTGACGGAGGAGGAAACGGCACATGAGGCGGAGCTTGATACCGCTGCCGCGGAAACCAATGCGAAGAAGAAACGCCCGTCCATGTCTTTCCTGACGGCGTTCGGACTGTCTCTGAAAAACCTGTTCACCAAAAAGGGCAGGACACTGCTGACCTCCTTTGCCGGCAGTATCGGCATCATCGGTATCGCACTGGTACTGGCGATCTCACAGGGATTTCAGGCGTACATTGATGCCGTGCAGGAGGATACGCTCGCCTCGTATCCGCTGTCCATTGAAGCATCTACGGTTGACCTGACAACGCTGATGCAGACGTTCATGGGCGTGCAGAGCGAGGAGATCTCGCATGAAAAGGATGCCGTATACGAAAAGCCGGCAGTGTACGACATTATGGAGGCAATGAACGATCTGGAAGCGCAGGAAAACGACCTTGCCTCGTTCAAGGAGTACATCGAAGCAGAGCGGAAAGATCCGGAAAGCAAGCTGAACGAGGCGCTGTCCGGTGTGAAGTATCTGTACAATCTGAAACCGCTGGTGTATACCAAAAACACAGACGGTGAGATCCTTCGTTCGGACACACAGGAACTGATGAAGGATCTTGTGAGCGAGGCGATCGGCATGGACATGTCCGCGATGGTCGAGATGCGCGATTCCATGTTCGGCATTACAGATGCCTCCTCTGCCAATATGGCCGGTGCGGTGCTCTGGGCGGAAATGCTGCCGGGTGATAACGGCGATCCTGTCAGCGAGCTGCTGAGAAAGCAGTATGACATGGTATACGGAAGCTGGCCGAACTCCTACGATGAGGTTATCCTCGTGCTGGACGAGAACAACGAGCTGGACGATGTGACATTGTACGCGCTGGGTCTGGAGTCCAAGGAGACGATGGATGCCATTATGGACGCGGCGATCCATCACAGCAAGCTGAAAGAGAAGGACAGCCAGAGCTGGACGTATGAGGAGCTGTGCAGCCGAGAGTACCGCGTGATCCTGAACGCGGACTGCTACTCCTATGATGAGCTGACGGATTCGTACACCGATCTGCGTGACACGGATTCCGGTTTGAAATACCTGTATGACAATGCACTGACGCTCAAGGTCACCGGTATCATCCGTCCGAACGAGGAGACGAGTTCCGCCATGCTGAACGGTTCCATTGCGTATACCTGCAAGCTGACGGAGTATATCGTGAACGAGATGCAGAACAGCGATGCGCTGCAAGCACAGCTTGACACCCCCGACAAGGACATCTTTACCGGACTGCCGTTCCGTGAGAGCGCGGATGACATGACGGATGCAGAGAAGGAAACGGCATTCCGCTCGTATCTGGAGGATCTGCCGAAGTCTGCACAGGCAATGCTGTTCAAAGCAATGCAGTCTCTCCCCACGCCGGAGGAGCTGAGCAGCATGACAGAACAGGCAATGAGCGGCAAGACACGTCCTGAGATGGAAGCAGCGATGCTGCAGGTTCTGACAGAACAGATGGGCATGGCAGAAGATGACCTGTCGGGGTATATCACCGAGATGAGTGACGAGGATCTGACAGAAACGTACAGCAAGCTGGTGCAGGAGCAGGTAAAGGCGCAGTATGCAGCACAGGTGGAAACGCAGATGGGCGAAATGGACATGGCACAGATGCTCTCCATACTCGATGCGTCCCTCAAGGAGACAAAGCCGGAGCGTTTTGCGCAGTATTACGATGAACTGCTGGAATTCTCCGAGAGCACTTATGAGAAGAATCTCTCCGAACTGGGAGATATTGATCTGGACGAACCGGCAACCATCAACCTATATGCCTCGTCCTTTGAGAACAAGGACGTAATTGAGGAGGTCATTGCCGACTACAACAAGACGGTGGATGAGCTGAAAGAGATCAAGTACACGGATTATATCGGTCTGATGATGAGCAGCATCACAACGATCATCAATGCGATCACCTATGTCCTGATCGCGTTTGTCGGGATCTCGCTGATCGTATCGTCTATCATGATCGGTGTCATCACTCTGATCTCGGTACAGGAGCGAACGAAGGAGATCGGTATTCTCCGTGCCATCGGTGCATCAAAGCGCGATGTTTCTAGCATGTTCAATGCGGAAACACTGATTATCGGATTTACCTCGGGACTGCTGGGTGTTCTGGTGACGTGTCTGCTGCTGATCCCGATCAATATCGTGATCTATCATCTGACAGACATTGCGGCATTGCAGGCGCTCCTCCCTGTTCCGGCAGCGGTGATCCTTGTGGTCATCAGTATGCTGCTGACGCTGATCGCCGGCATCATTCCGTCCGGCAGTGCGGCAAAGAAAGATCCGGTCGTAGCACTTCGCACGGAATAGCGGAAGTTCTGAAGCCGGTACGGATTTCAAAAGAGAACACAAACAAAGCCTGAGAACGCTGGAACGTTCTCAGGCTTTGCTATGTCTCCCTGATCAAACTTAGGAATCTACGCGAACCGCGCGGACACTCACACGGCTTCTACCGCTGAGTGTACAGGTAAAAAGGGTCAGATTCCACGCACTGCCCCCACCTTCGCGCATGGCAGATGCATCATAACCGCCGATGGTATCGGTCTGTACGACCTCGTAATCGTAGATGCGACCGGACACATCTGTAAACCGGATGGAACTGCCGCTATACAAGGCTGACAAATTTCCGAAATGACTCCTGTAATTGTGTGCGGCAATGATCAGATCTCCCGATGCCGCTGCACCGCTGTAAACACAGGGGGCTAGTTTGAGGTTAGGATAGCTCCATGTCTGCATGACCGGCAGTTCCACCCCAAGATCAGGGATCGTGATAATGCCTACATACACCGCACCGTCCAGATCCAGTGCCGGATCGGTCGCGGCGACCTCCTCAGACTTTTGCTCGTATTCGGCAAAGAGGTCATTTATAGGATAGGTCGGCTCTGTCTCCGTAGGAACGGCATGCTCCCCGATCTCCTGCTGGAGCTGGATCAGAATATCCTCCGATACCTGACGGCTCTCATCGTCCTCGTGCAGATTGTATAGAACAAGGAACAATGCCGCCAAAAGCAGCATTGCACCTGTTCCTACGATCCAGCACCATAAGTACTGTTTTTTCACTGGTTACTCCTTTGGACGCAGACGAAGACCAACGGTCATCAGAATCAATCCTGCCGCAGCCAGTACCGGAACTGGCCACCAAAGCTGTCCGGTCTGTGGAAGTTTCTCTCTCTGCACCGTAGTTGTTCCGGGAACAACCGTGGTCGTGCGTGTAGTCGATGATAAGCGCGAGGCGGTTTGATCGGAGCTATCCGGATTGCTCGAGCTGCCCGAATTGCTCACGCTGCTTGTCATTTCCTCGCCGCTTCCCGTGTTGAAGTACGTGGTCTCAACAACTGTTCCGGTATTCTGATCGGTATCCTGAGTGCTAGGCTTCGTGTCAGGCGGCGCAACGGTGTCAGTTATCTGTCCATGATACCGATCAGTCGTTTGGTTGCCAGTTGCCCAATCATCATCCGTGTATGTATTCACAATGGCATACTGCCGATTATTATAACGATAGATAACGTAGTAGTTCGATGGAACATAGGTCTCCACCACATTCCACTCGTGGAGTGAATCGCTGTGCCATGAATACTCCCAATTGTTCCCGTCATTGAGGGTGACCGTCTGATAAACCTCGCCGTCACGGTAGAGATCTACCGTAACATACGCGGAACGATTCCACTGCACTTTCTCATCATTTACCCAGAACTTCTTGACAGTGTAGTCAAAACCGCCCTCCTGGTCGTTCCTGACCGAGTACTTGGGATTGACCATCATATTGTAACCCTGTCCGCCGGCATTGATGACCTCGATCATGAACGGCGAAGGCATGTAATACGTATCCCCCAACTGGTAGGTATCACCGCAGACAAGGTACATGCCGTCCTCAAGATTCTCAAAGGTCAGATCGCCATGCGCATTCGAGTCAGCCTCGGCGACAGGTACGATGGACTGATCAAGCTCAGCATACACACAGAAGGTTTGCGCAGTGATAGCAAGTGCGGAATCGGAGCTTGCATCCACGACGATCATGTACTTGGAGAAATCCCCATGCAGAGCGTATTGTCCATCACCCTTGCGGTCTGCCGCATGATAGATCTTCCAATGCATGCCGGGAAGGATAATACCCTCCATAGATCGGCAGACTAAGGATATGGAACCCTTTCCGGCAGCAAAGCTGTGCAGCATCAGTCCGGCAGTCAGCCAGAAAAGCATACCAAGAATTACAAATACGGCACTAAGCCTGCTTATTGCTTTTGAACGCACAAGCAATCAGTCCTTTCTGTGGCTCGAAACAGCCAAATTTTTTAGCGTGGGAAATGTTCAGCGCAGCATGCTGACACGGAGCGCGCGCTGGTATTTGCTGAGACGTGCCACATTTCTCGGCAATTTTCTGCGTCCGCCGAACGTCCAGTAACAAAGGAGCAAGGCAAGCAGAGGGGCGGAGATGACAGGAACGACCAGCAAGGGGTCTACCTGAACGGCATCGGCAATGACGCGCACATCACGCTGATACACCGTGTCAATGCGATGGGAACGCAGCAGCAGGCGGTGAGTGTTGATACCGTAAGGGGTGCAGGTCATGAGGGTGACATAGTCGCCGCCGGGAATGATGGCAAGCTTGTCGATCTCCTCGGGACGGACGATAAGGATCTGCTCGACCTCGTAGGTGAGAACCTCATCGAGAACGGTAATGGTGAAGGTATCGCCCTCGCAAAGCTGGTCAATGTCAGTAAACAGACGCGCAGAGGGCAGCCCTCTGTGTGCTGAAATGACGGCGTGGGTATTCTCACCGCCGACAGGCAGAGACGAGCCTTGCAGATGCCCGGCTGCAACGTTGAGAACCTCGGCAGAGGTGCCGTGATAGATGGGCAGATTGATCTTGATCTGTGGAATGGTGATGAAGCCGAGAATGCCGGTGCCGGTGATATCCAGGATCTGGTCATAACCAGGGACGGTGTCGTACTGGACAAATGGCGCGGACACGCGTGCAAGTGCCTCGTTATAGGCAACCGCCCTGGCAATCATGTCCTCATAGGTGCGGTCGTCGATCTTGTCAACCATCTCGGAATAGGACGCTATAGCACGGGTCTGCACCCTGGAATTCCACCAATCGCTGAATGAGGGATACAGCATCACGGAGAGACCCACCAACAGCATAACGACCAAGATCACAGTAGAAATGCTACCTTTGTTTGCTTTCATGGAGCCCTCCCTAATGTCCGCCGACGGCGTGGAAACCGCCGGCGGAAAACAGGTTATGTCAGTTGAATGTCAGGGAAATCGCTTACTCAGCGTCCTTGCCAACTCTCTTCTTGGTGATCAGGGTTACACCAGCGCCAACAACCAGAACACCACCAACTACATAGAACAGTGCGGTACCGATGCCACCGGTGGAGGGGAGACTGGAACCCTTCTTGTTGACGATTGTGAAAGTACCCTTACCAGATTCTACCGTCACACTACCATTATCTGCATTAGTGATCAGAAGCTGATTCAAAGCATCACCAGCAGTAGATTTGTCAGCAGCATAAGTCCAGCTCTGGCGATCCGCTACATAGCCAGGCTTTACCTCTACCTCGATATCCTTGGTCATCTTATTATAGCCCGCCGGAGCAGAAATCTCAGTGATGTAGTACGTACCAGCATCAAGACCCTTGATCTCAATATTAGCTGCTGCATCAGATGTCCACGTTGTTGCAGCCTCCACATCATCCACTACGGTAACCGCACCTGTCTCATCATCTACGTTGATATACTTACCATCACTTGTTTTAACTGCGAATACAGCATTTGCAAGCTTGGTTGTACCATCCTCATCGACCTTGTTAATATCAATGCCGTATGTAAATACGATTACACCATCTTCAACAGTTTTGCCCTCATCATCGTCCCCCGGCTTATCCGGAGTGACGTCATCAGTATTCGGTTTATAATTCAAGTTAGGATTGTTGGAGTAGCTCAGCTCCACACCGTTTACCTGACCAGGCAGACCAAGTACAGCGTTATTATTCAGTACTGCCGTATAAGTAACAGTTACGATAGAATTCTTTGTAACCGTTGCTGCCTGCTTGATATCCTCAAATGCAATACTGATCTTATTATCAGTACCAACAGTTACACGCAGATTACCGCCCTGAGCAATTTCCTTACCGTCAATTTTTACAGTTACGGCACTTGCAGCAGGTGCATTGAACTCATTACCCAGAGTATCCGTAAACTCATAGTAATAACCGGAATAATCATCAATGGTATCGGGCATCGTACCATACAGTCTGAACGGTACAGCATCGCCGATGTTGTAGTCTGCAATGTCATTCCAGTTGAGCTCTGTCTCACCATTGCCTGTGTAATCATCTACATCAGTGTTCTCCTGAACCTTCTTGACAACAGTCGGAGCAGAGTGTTTAGCCTCAATAGTGATATTGGCACTATCTGTAACCTTCAGAATATAGCGCGTATATGCACCGCTGTTTTCGCCATTGCCCATCACAGGCTTTTCAGAATCCTTAACCAGATAATAACCATCGCTCAATTTATTCATGTCACTCGTAGTAACAGAAAGATTTTCACCAACAATTGCTGCAAATTTCTTTGTAGCTGCTACATCATCTCCGAAAACAACAACCTCTGCACCAGCATCACCGGTTTTTTCACCCAGCACATCAGCTACATCTGCAGCAGTCTTGCAGTCCGCAAAATAGCTTCCCAGATCGCCATCTGTCTTTAATGCCGTTAAAAGTGCATCACTATCTACACCATTACCCCATTCGATGTTGGAAAGAACATCGTTAGCATACACGCCCGTAAAAATCTGGTATGCTTCGTAGGTATGCTTAGCACCATCCGAATCACTGATGGTAATCGAGTGGGTGTTTTCTTCCGCCACCACATGCATACTCATCATCGGCACTGCCAAAGCTGCGGTCATCATCGCTGCTGCTGCAATCGCTGCAAATCTTCTTGTCTTTTTCATAGTAATTTCTCCCTTTTCAATAATTTGATTGTGTGTGGGCGTTCCAGTGTCCTCAATTTGCCGGACACCGGTGCGCCCTGTGGCTTACGTTCGTTCTATCTCACGACGCTTTCTTTTTGCGTCGCTTAAAAAGAAGGTAAATAGCGGCACTGCTGCACATCAGGGCTGCCCCTGCTGCATAGTTCCATGTAACGCCCCTGCCGCCTGTAGAGGGCATTTCTACACCTGTGCTTTCCTGCTTGGTGTTACGGATTGTGATAGAGCCGCCGTTTGCTCCAAGCCTTCCGGAATTGATACAATAATC
>CAZKHW010000015.1:0-21393 GCA_964552525.1 uncultured Ruminococcus sp.
ACAAGCCGGAATACTTCGCCGTGAGTCGGCGAAGAAATTCCGGTCGAAGCCGATTATACCATTGGCGTACTATTTCTTCGTAATCTTGAGCCATAGCCTTATCTTCCAGACTGCAAAGTTAGCGGATTTTACTACAAATATAGCCTCATATTTATTTGAATTAATCTATGGGAGTAAAGGAAATACGTTCCCTAACAAACTATTTACAAACTTTGTGAAAGAAGGACAACGTCCTGAACTTCTAAGATTTTCATAATCATCAACAGTGAGGGTAGATAAAAAAGTATGTATCTCACTCTCATGTTTATGGTAACTGTCTCCGCAATGCTTAAAAATCATTTGCACTTGTGCAAATGGATGATAATTTTTCTCTACCTCAGTAATAATTTTATATTCATTAAATAACTCAGGAGGATTTAATCCTTTTTGGGTAATATAATTCTCAATCAATGCCAACATCCACGATTCGAATTCCATTATGGCATAATGAAGACGGCAATCAATGTCCGGGTGGTTGATTGCTGCGACTTGAAGATGATGTAGACGGTTAATTGTATCTACATCTACGCGACGCTCATTTGAAGTTAATCGTTTATATTCGTCACCATAAACATCACGTAACCCAATAATTACATCGTATCCACTTCTTTTAAGCCTGGGGCTATCTTTCCTTAACCGGGTATTGACTTGAGAATCATTATTGGCATTTATTATTTGATAGAAATTCCTTGATTCTATATCTCCTTGAGTGGGAAAAGAAATGCTCTTAAAATCATCAGCAACTAAATTTATACAATGAAAACCCAATTCCTCTGGATTGTAGTTAGAATACTTCTGAAGCACATCGGCAACAAATAACATTTCGGATTGCCCCTCGACAAATACAGTAATTTTCATTTAGACTTCCTTGAAAGAAAATTATCTATAAAATCAGATGAAAACAGATCAAAATTACTTAATCCTGTCATTCGGAAATAGTCGAATAAATCTTTGCTATTTTCTTCATTCAAGGCCTTGATTTTTGTTTTGTCTCGGCGAAGTATCTGCCAATTTGATATATCGACCACGTCCATTAGAAATGAATCGTTTGAACTTGAAATTAGTTGAGTATGTTCCTGATTACATTCATTAAAAACAATTTTCCCTAATAAAGTAGCACGTTTATAGTCTAGTCCTTCACCTAAATCATCGATAAGAATTAGCCGATACTTTCTTTCATGCTTCATATATGCAAGAAAGAACAATAGGTACAACACTCGCAACATTCCGCTTGAAAGATGAAGACTCGCGATACTCTCATGGACGTACTTTTCTTTTACATAAATAAGCTTAATATCACTAAACGGCACGATTATTACATCTTGAATATCATAACCCAGCTCATTTGCTTGTTTTATAACACTTTCTTTCTCTGAATCACTAAGATGCTCGACAAGGTCGCTTAATGATAAAGGATTTATAACATCTGGTACACCACTCATGCTCGTAAATGGATTAAGGTTCGAACAAGAAATCTCAATTATGCTCTCAGCCCATTCCATTAATGTTTCTATTTCTGGATAATCAGAACGGTCACGCCTTACTTGAACAGTTAATTTATCAACCGGAGGTTCAATAGAATCTCCTTTCAAAATTCCACCCTTATCGTTTCTTTCCAGCAAACGAGTCCCATTAACATTTAACTGCTCAAAGATTACTTTATTATCTGCGATTTCAAAGGTATAGTCCATGCTCCAATTCTCATCTTCGAAATCTGAAAAAGACAAAGTTGTTCTAAAATTAGTATCTGCAACAGTTTTGATGGGTCTCATTTGCAAAAAGGATGTGACACTCCTTAAAGCATTAAGGGTTCTAGTCTTTCCTGACGCGTTTTCTCCAACAAGAAGATTCGTTTGATGTAACGCAGACATATCTATTAACTCCCATCCGGCAGTTTTATATCTAAACGAGGATAAAATCATGGGTTCCTTATGTTTCATTTCACCTTACAAAGTTAGTAATTCTCAACAAAAATCACTAACTTTAATGAATGATTTTTAATTTTTTAGATATGGGCACCCTTAAATCATAAAATTAAAAGTGATTTGAGAGAGATTCCGTGATCTAAGATATAGCAATTCCCAACTTATCCTCACACATTCTTAGACACATGTGCTCATACTTCGAGGATAATTAAGGTTCATTTTATTCTGATTTTTCAATGACTACGTTTTGCTTTCGGAGACGGCGATTATTAGCCATGCCTGTTTTGATTGCGTCTATCCATTCGTCAGAGCCAACTGCCTTGTTGTCCTTCATTGACTGAGCGATATAGTAGGACAAAGAACCATACCAAGTGTTTGTGTCAACATCTCGGACTTCTCTGTTAACCTGATAGGAACGACAAGCCTCAATGAACATAACCGGGGATTGGTTCTTAGTTGAAGCTACGGTAAAGTAATCGTTGGTTTCTTGTGTCCTGTCAGGAGTATAATCCTTACCGGAACGAGTAAATCCCTCTCTCGTTCCACGAATATGGTCATCATCGCCACGAGATATAGTACCACTATGGCAAGCATCCAAAATTACGACAAGTTGTCCTTCTGAACCAAGTTTATTACGAATCTGATTGAAATAACCTTCCAACTCATCATCAAGAAGATGGTTCTTGCCCTCATACACTCCTTCGGTATATAGCATCTCGGCATCTACCGGGATAAGAGCTTCATCCCAGCCATCTTCTTCATCGCCATTCAAGTCCTCGAATGGCTGGCCGTGCATAGAGAAGTGGATATACACAATATCTCCCTTTTTGCTATCGCTTGCCAACTGTTCCAGAGCCGCAGTTATTCCGGCATGGGTAGCTTGTCCATCAACAAGGCTCGCCACGGAATAGCCCTGTCCGGTAAAAAGCGGAGTAAGCAGTGCGATGTCATTCGCACCACTAATATTAGCCCACTTATTGTGATCCTCATCTGCATTTCCATAATCAGAAATACCGACGAGCAACGCCCGTTTTGTCTCAGCGTTCATCACCTGGCAACATAAAAAAATTGCAATAACAAATGACATGATTTTTTTTATGTGTTTCATCTTTAGTATTTTTAAAATATTATAGTAGGCAAAACTTCAATTTCAAAATTATTACTGATAACCATTGAATCACCCAATACAGGGTTATAGGTTACTCTCATAGTTATAATGGTTTGATGATTGGAATCTCCGTTAGAGATGATATCCCTTCTTATCCTAAGACACTTCTTATAAGGAGTAATCTTAATGATGGGTTGATTCTCCCATATGACATCAAGTGGTTCAAAAACAAAACTGTCTTCATTATTAATATCAGAACCCGAAAGGTCAATGACTATCTCATCGAGCATGATGAAGTCTTGATCGAAGCGTTCTGCAAGTTGCTCAATCAGGTCAAGGTCTTTTGTCCCTCGGGCAGCAAGAGGTTTCGTGTAAATAATGAAGTCTATAAACTTCTTCGCTTTCGCTTCTTTGTAGAGTTTTGCAGAAAGGGTATAAACCTTGTTGTCTTCTGAGACTACTCGCATGGCTTGATTGTCCTTACTCCAGACAATCACCGACTCGTCGTCAAACCAGTCTCCTACTTTAGCCTCCTTTTTGTCTATTGTTATTGTAGGAGTATTTAAGACCTTAATTTGATATTTCTTAGCAGAACATGTCAACACAGTCAACATGCAGCTTATGATGATAGCTATTTTAACCATTTTCATGATGCAAACGTATTAGTATACCCTCTTAATAACGTGAACCATAGGGATGGTATTATAACATTGACATCCATTCCGCTAATAAGATAAATCACTCCACCAATTATGGTAAACAGGAAAGAATAGCCCACAAATGAAAGCGCATATTTCACCAGAGGCGCATTAAGACGCAATTTGGTGAGCAGCTTATTTGTTGAGATGGGCTTACGAATAGTCAGGTAGCAAACCACTGTATATAGCACCCACAAAAAACATATCAATGTCCAGGGAATCTCCAATTCATTATTCCTCAACGCCTCTAAAGCATTGATATTTATCACGGGTCCGGCTACCTTTCCGATATAAGCGTCATGAATATCATCTTCGGTAAAATCTCCGATCACCACTATTTTATCACGCACCAAAGCTGCCACATCTAAATCCATATCGAGTATGTCACTCCCAAGATTGAGGATCCTTTTCTCCTGTAATCCTGATTCGTCAACCTCATGGCTGTTCCATAATTTAATCGGGAAACGAAGCGTAAGGCTATTCCAATAGAGGTGTCCGTTTCCCCAATAAATGGGTCCGAACGAATGAATCCTTCTCTGTGGAATGATCGACATGGCTGCCATATAAGGCATCGTGGGTTCGCCATCATTCATAAACTCATACTTGACGAAATTGGTTTCGTAAATATCAGTAGAATAATCCGTGTATCCGGCTTTCTCCAACAACCGCTCATCGATCAGATCCGTTGTACTTGAACGAGATACTGAGAGTCTGTCTGTATTTAGCAAAGTCTCGACCAATGCGGAGTCAGAACTTGATTTATACCGGTCAGACAATAACACATCCATCAGGATATACTTGTGTGAATTGTCCATCCTACGAAGCAAAGTCTCCAACTTCTTACGGTCAGTTATATCGATATTTCCTTGGGTAAAACCATATTCATCTGCCACTGGAACAAGTTGCCGGTCATAAGCTATATTGATGAAGACATAATCTTCCGGAATCATATCCTTTGCTATACCCAATACCTCCCTGACCTGCTCGATACGCTGACCAACTGACGGTCCTGATAAAATCGAATACCTAAGATTGTCTGCAAAATAGCATATCAGCATGAGGAGAAAGGCACTAATGGCCGAAAACCATAATGCTTTCCTCCTGCTCCTGATAATAGCTTTATATTTTGCGTTCAATCCATTCATAACTAATTACAAATGTAATCAATTTAATCCATCCAACAAAATGAAAGCCGCCCAATATTCCGGATTTGCAAAACCGGGGGTATTCCTTACCTCTTTCTGCGCCTCAAGAAGTGACTCCTGTTTTGACTTACCGCCAAGATAGTTCTTATAAAACGAAGTCATCAGAATATGGGTTGCTTCATCGTCCACATCCCAGAGCGACATCAGGATTGAATTAGCTCCCGCCTTCTTGAAGCCCCTCTGCAAGCCAAACACTCCGTCACCACTTATGTCGCCCATGCCGGTCTGACACGCTGACAACACCACCAAGTCAAGATCCCTTAAATCAATATCGGCTATCTCCTTGGCTGTCAGTATTCCGTCGTCTACGTTCTCAGGAATCTGCTTCCCCGAGAGCACGTTATTGGCGCCTGCCATAAGTAAACCTGTACGTGTCAGAGCCTTGTCCTCTACGTTCCTACGGTTATTATTTCCGAAATCGCTCATGAACATTAGTCGTGTGTTCTTCTTAGCCTCTGCCTCCGCCTCGTCCTTTTCCCAATAGAACCCGTGCGTGGAGATGTGCATGATGCTTTTATGCTTGCCACCCTGGCTTTTGAAGGATTCCTCCGTCGCCTCCTCACCGGAGAATAGTACCGGCTGATAATGACTGTCTGCCATCAGCCCGTTGATTGTCTCAGATTCCTTCAATGTATATTTCAGATACTTCACTCCACCCCTTACTGTCAGTGAGTCTGAGAGGGTGGTATATGGCGTGAAGCTTCTCGTGGAGGACAATGCCTGTCTGGCGCTCTCCTCCTCCAATGTCCTCACATCGGTGTCGTAGTTGATCCCTCCGTATAGGACCGCTTCCGAAGAACCGCGTTTGCCATCCTTTTTATTTAGAGCTAACTCCCGGGTCGATGACAGACGGTGGAGGTGGTATCTCTCTGAGATCAGACCGTCATTCTCAAAATCGGGAAAATACTCTATCGCCATCTGATGAAGGATACCGTCGGGAGCAAAGTAAATATTCTCAATCCCGTCAAGATGTGGCGCCAACTTTCCCCATATCAGCTTACTTCCTACCTTATTCTCATAAAGCGAAGTACTGTTCCCCTCTTCATCAGTGTCAGACTGATGTTCCGAGAGCTCCCTCTCTTCAAACAGCTTCACAAGAACAGGCGCTTCTAAATCCTTCTTCAGCACATATGCCATATACATCGTGCTGTCATTTAAATTATTGAACGACACGAACTCAATCGCAGCGTCTCTTTTGCCGAGATTCTTCCTGACGTCATCCATAGTTACCGACAATCCTTTGGTATAGTCTCCGAATTCCTGACTCTCCTCCATCAATTGGCGTTCAAGATCAGTGGCGTGTCTTTCAAGAGAATCCGTATCCACATACCTCTCCGCTATCGGCTTCTCATACAATTTATTAAGTTGCAACCGGATATTCCGTATCTCATTATATTTCTCCATCAAATCTTCAGACCCCGTCTTCGACAGGAATTGTGAAAATTCCTGCTCACTATTAAGCAAAATTCCCTTCGAAAACAATACCGAATTATAACCGGCCTGAATAAAGTCTTCATCCGGATAAAATGAAATATAAGTATGAATTAACTCGAATGGTTCCCTATTCTTATTCCAGTATTGTTTCCTTTGTTCCACAGGAAGATAGGAGAAATTCAATTTGATGTTTCGTTCAAATGATGGGAGGAGACTTAGCATTGTTGATCTTAATTTATCTTTTTCATGGGTAAAAAAGAAATATAAGGTCAAGCTCCTACCCCCCATTAAATAGTTAGGGTACCTATCTCCGAGTAATTCTTTATAAATTTCCATTCCCATAGATCCTAATCTAATTGCTTCTTGAAAATTGCCTGAAAAGAATTGGCAATCTGCCAGATTGGTCAAGATTGTTGCGTACTCCGGATGGTGCTTGCCGAGAACCTCCTCGAAAATTTCCTTTGCCATTGTTCCCAATCTAATGGCTTCCTGAAAATTGTCTAGCTCTATATTGTAAAGTGCTAAATTGTTTAAGGAGGTTGTATAATCTGGGTGTTTCTCTCCGAGCACACCCTTGCGGATCTCCAGTGAACTGGTACCCAATCGGATTGCTTCCTGACAGTCACCGAGATCGAAATTATATCCAGCCAAATTACTCAAGATTGTTGCGTAGTAAGGGTGTTTCTCTCCGAGAGACTCTTTACAAATATCCATAGCCATGTTACCAAGTCTAACAGCTTCCTGATAGTTACCGAGTTTTGAATTGTAAAGCGCCACATTGTTTACGGATTGAACGAAGTAAGGGTGTTTCTCTCCGAGAACCTCCTTGCGGATTTCCATAGCTTTTATACCTAAGCTAAGAGCTTCCTGGTAGTTTCCCAGTTCTGAATTATAACCAGCCAAATTGTTTAAGGAGATTACATAGTCAGGGTGTTTCTCTCCGAGAACCTCCTTGCGGATTTCCATAGCTTTTGTGCCTAAACTAATGGCCTCCTGATAATTCCCAAGAAGGAATGTTACGTTTGCCAAATTATTCAAAGAGGTGGCATAATCAGGGTGTTTCTCACCGAGAATCTCTTTGCGGATGTCCAATGCCTGTGTGGCTAAGTTAAGGGCATCCTGATAATTTCCCAATTCTGAATTATATTCTGCCAGATTGCTCAAGCAAAGTGCATACTTAAGATCTCTCTCTCCCAACTTCTCATTGTAAATTTCTATAGCCATGGTCCCTAATCTAACTGCCTCCTCATAATTAGCGAGAAATGAATAGTAACTGGACAGATTGTTTAAGGCGGTAGCATAATCAGGGTGTTTCTCTCCTAGAATCTCTTTGCGGATATCCAGTGCCTGTGTGGCTAAGTTAACGGCTTCCTGATAGTTCCCCAGTTCTGAATTATATTCAGCCAGATTGCATAAGGAGAGAGCATAGTCTGGATGCTTTTCCCCTAATAACTCTTCGCGAATTTCCATCGCCTTTTTTCCAAATTTTACGGCCTCCTCATAGTTGCCGAGAGCAGAACTATAGCTGGCCAAGTTACTTAAAGCTGTAGCGTAATTAGGATGTTTCTCTCCGTAAATTTCATCAAAAATTTCTAATGTCTTCGTGCCTAAGCTTACTGCTTCATGATAGTTTCCCAAATGGAAATTGGCATTTGCTAGGTTGTTTAGGGTAGTAGCATAGTCAGGATTATTCTCTCCGAGAATATCCTTATCAATCGCCAAAGCCTCTGACATTAACTTTATTGCTTCTTGATACTCACCAATATTCTCATAACACCTTGCGAGGGTATTCAAAAACTTGGCATAATCAGGATGGCGCTCACCGAAGACCTCCCTTCTAATACTTAACGCTTCTGCCCCCAATTTAATCGCCTCCTGATAATTGCACACTTCCATATAGCACTTTGACATATTACTTAATGATGTGGCATAATCATTATTATTTACTCCATTGATTACTTTATTTAATTCTAAAGCTTTTTCATAGAATTTTAAAGCTTCTAAATACTCACCCGCCTCAAAATAAATCCTTGCTAAGGTATTTATTGTGAATAGTGTTTCAGTATGGCTTTCACCAAATACTTTAACATTAATATTTAAAGCCTCTTTAGCAAAATTAATAGCTTTTGGGAATAATCTAAGTCCACAATTATAATTTGCTAAATGAAGTAACGATGTCGCACAATCTGGATGATCCGGATTAAGAACTTCATTTCTAATTTTCAATCCTTCCTCTGCAAATTTTATTGCCTCATTATAATCAATTGTCGAATAAAATTGAGCTATATTATCTAATGTTTCAGCGTACTCAGTGTGCTTTTCTCCAAAAATTAAACCTATTATCTTTAAGGCTTCTTTACCAGTATCTATTGCCTCAGTAGTATTTCCTAAGGCAAATGTAGTCCGAGCTATACTCCTAATTATTATCGCATATTCTAAAGTATTACTATAATCTAATTCTTGTAATATATTCCTACATGCAATTAAACTCTCTAAAGACCGATTAAAATCTTCTCTCATACCAAAGATACCAGCTTTTGTACAAAGAACATTAAAAGCTGGTATGGATATGGCCCCATACACCCTCTCAACATCCATTATAAGACTGTCACACAAAGACAAAGCCACATCGTATTCTTGATTATCCGTATATTTAGTTAATTCCTTGAGCAAGGAATCCACTCTCATTTTTTCATATATACGCTTTACCGGGTCGGAGTCATTCTGAGCAAACACCTCAAGTAAAGAAAATATTAAAATAGATACCGTTAAAATATATTTAAAAAAATTCATATCTTAAACATTTGATTTGAAAACGGAATATTTAAATGCAGAACTAATTATCACATAACATCAATGAATCTGAAGTGTCCCCGTAAACACCGAACTCCGCAGGACGAGTAATACCCTCTCTCATTCCATGAACTCGATCTACCACACCTCTTGATACTGTTCCACTATTGCAGTCATCCAACACCACAACGAATTGTCCATCTGAGCCAAGTTTACTATAATCAAGCAATTTCATCTAATACAAGTTATTTATCTGATTTTTACACAAAGATAAAAATTGGTCTTTCAAATTAGACTTATCAAAATCATAATTATTATCAATGTCTTCGATCGGATGAAATGATTTTATCCAGAAACCGTATATGATACAGGCAACTCCCCACAAAGGGTCATTTTTTTCCACATTTATTTTAGTTAAATACGATATAAGTCTTGAAAATGATGACGGATGTGATTCTCCGTCGATATTTGCATCCTTATCTATTAGTATCATGAATGCAAATCCGGCAAAATAAGATAATCTTAATGAATCATTAGGATCATTGTTTTTTGATATCCATTTGATAGCTAACATATCTGCCTCTATTTCATTCTCTCGTCCCTTATTTTGGTGCTTACAATACAGATGGGCAATTTCATGACATACAACATAATTTAGCGCTCCCATAAATACCAAATTGGTAACTTCTATGATTTTTCCGTTCTCGTCTGTATCTTTATCGTCCGGCTTAGGTAAATCACTGGGCCATTCAGCTGGTCCAAGAGTAAGTTCTTTAGCATACGAATGGCAATCCTTGCAGATTCTATTAACATCACATGAAGTACTTCCTTCTTTATCCTTTAAATAATTAATAACAGCCTCAAAAATTGAAACTGTGATATAACATCCACACCAAAGAGCACTCAAGAAGGATTCGTTAATTACAACTTCTTTTGCTTCCATTTTTACAAAAGGAGAAAATTTGAAATCCTCTAAACTATGGTTATCCGAAATTTTTATAAGAATCTTATTACCTCCAGCAACATTCTTACATGCCTCTTGAAATTCCTCCGAATTGGGCAATATTATTCTATAAATTAGCTTTCTAAAATATTTAATTGGTGTCATTATTTCGTTTACCTTTTGACTATAGTGAATTCTATAAACTTATTCGTTGTTGCGATGGTGGGCTAAGTTTTGATGAGTCAAGAAGACGTATTGTACTACCACCGATAGACTCATCAAAGCAATATCCATCAAAATAATGATCTCTAAGTTCCTGCTTGAATTTTATTCCATTAGCAAAGTCTGTTAGCGTTTGCCCTAAGATGGAATATGGGCAACCTGGGATATTCAAATAGCTCTGAATAGTATTATTATATTTCTCAAGAAGATCAATATCCTTGTCTGATGAAGAAATACTTTCACTAAGTATATACTCACTCGGTTCTTTCAAAAGTGAAAGTGCATGGCAATCGTGATCCGTGTAGATATGATAATTATCTGTCAGAACATCGATTCCTAGGCTTTTTAATTTTAAGAACATAAGAACAGTATTTCGACAGCCAGCTAAATCCAATAAATATGTATGTGTGGTTATGGTACACTCTGTTAGAATGAATTCTTTCTTGTTAGCTTTAGCGCAAGCAACTTTCGCAGTATTCACTGCGACTTGCTTATTACTGAAGAAATAATAGAAACCTCCATGATTCTTCTTATGACCTCCCATTATCCAATCCTTATATTCAAGACTCCTGTAATCGTCACTCCATTTCTCTGGTGGAGATGCTATATCGTATCGATAAATTGTCGTACCCTTCGGTATTACTATAGTTGTACCCATATAATATCTATTCTTATTAGTTTAATCCGTCCAACAAAATGAAAGCAGCCCAATATTCAGGATCCTCGAAACCGGGAGTCTCTCTAACTTTCTTTTGAGCTAAAGATAGCGATTCTTGTTTGGAATTACCATCCATTAATTTCTTATAAAATTCTGTCATTAGCATTTGTGTTGCATCATCATCAACTTCCCAAAGACTCATAAGTAAGGATCGAGCTCCGGCCTTTTTAAAGCCTCTTTGCAGACCTAATACTCCATCTCCACTAAGATCCCCTAATCCAGTCTGACATGCCGACATTACCACCAGTTCCGATCCTCGTAAATCAAGTTCTGCAATTTCCTTTGCCGTCATAATGCCATCTTCAGAAGAAATCATTTTTCTATCAATAAGAAATGAATTTGCGCCACTTAAGAATAGGGCTGATCTAGACATTGACCTATCCTCTATAAACTTCACAGGACTTTCTTTTTTGATTAAAATGCTTTTAAGTGATTCATTTTCGGACATGTCATTTTCTGTCCAATATTTTCCATGAGTTGCAATATGAATAATTGATGGTGCTTGTCCTGAAAGTATCTTAAAATTATTTTCAGTACCATCCTTATCCATAAGTAAGATTACTTCATTCAAATTAGGATAAAGTATATTGTATATGTTCTCTACTTCAGTTTTTGTAGCTGGAAGATAATTCATTCTTCCTCGGGAATTTAATTCATCTATAAATTCCCGATTTAAATTAGACTGAATCAAAAGACCGGGACTTAAATTTGTATTTTCTTCAGTGAAATTATAATTAAGGCCACCCAAAAGAATTGCGCTATTATAAATCGAGTTCCGATCCAAAAGTAATTCTCTAATTGAAGAAAGTCTGAATAAGGTATAAAGGTCTGTTATTAGATTTCCATTATCCATATATAGGGACTCTATTGGAATATTGTTTAATTCCCCATCACCACTAAAATAAATCTTTGATTTATTTTCTAAATAGGGAAGTAAAGGAGTCCAAATCAGTTTAGATAATTTTTGAAAAGACCTTGATTCGTGAAGATCTATGTTTTTGAGATTCTCTTCGCTACATAAATTAACATAATGAGGACTCTCAGAAAAGGTTAACACGATTGCTGAATACTCAATAGAATTATGTGACCCATAATGTTTAAGGAATTCAATCGCTATTTCATCGTTATTTAATCTATTTTGTATTTCTCTGTAATTTACATCCATTTGGCTTGTAAAGTCTTTTATTTCATTTACAAGATTTGTTAGTTTATTATATTGATTTTTAATTTCAATTCTTTTATTCTGTATCTGAATTAAGTTTAAGGAATCAGAACTAGTAGTAATTTTTTGATACTCTTGTGAAAGTTTACCAATATCTTCATTTAGATCCTCAGATGGATTCAAATTTGAACTAGCTATTTCTTTAAAATTTTTTGAGGAATTTAAGAGGAGACCTTTTCTGGTTAAAACAAAGTTTAATAATGCCTCTTCATAGGGCTTATTAATATCTTTTTCCAACGATTGTACCAATTTTACTAACGTGGATTCATATTGCAGATTAGATAGCCATAATAATTCTCTTAAATCACCTCTTAATTTTTGGAATTCTTTCCTTATAATTGGAACAACATTCTCACTTAAGAAGATGCTTAAATCTATTTCTTTATCGGTTAGGGTTAAATTATTATCAAGTTTTAAAGTTATAATTCTATTTAGAATATCTAAATAATCAATATTATCCTGTCCATAGATAAATTCTTGACAATCCAATGCCTCATGAAAGTATTTGAATGCTTTATCGTAGTTCGCATCTTCAAATTCAATATGTGCCAGGTTAATTAATGGTACAATAATTGAGGGATAATTATCACCATAATATTTTTTGTAAAGTGCTATCACATTCTGTATAAGTTCTATTGCTTTTTCTTTGCACCCTTCCAGCTCGGTATCTTTTACTACAAAAGCGAAATTGGCTAAACTACGAATATACAGTAAATTATCTTCTCCCCAGATTTCTTTCATTTTTATAACTGCATCCCCCAATAATCCAGCAGCTTGGGTATAATCGCGCATTTCTAAGAAAACATTAGCACAATTACACTGCGCCACAAGAGTTTGAGAATGACTTTCACCCCAAAATTTACATAGTATCATATAAGCATTTAATAAACATTCACTAGCAGATTCTTTATCATTTATTTTTGAGTAAGCGATCCCCAAATTCATTAGAGCATTTCCATAAGCCTCGGAATTCAATTTAGTAGAATCATTCCCCAATATTAAGACAGCTCTTTCACTTAATTCAATATCCTTCGAAAAGTTTCCCATATTGCCATAGCAAGAGGCAAGATTAGATAAGGTTATAGCATAATCAACCGATTTATCATCTTTGAGTACAAGTGAATTATTGTAGCTCTCTATTGATTTTTCTAATTCTCCAAGCTCCCAATAATATTTACCTAAATTATTATGAATAGCACCTAATCTCTCTTCCTTGTTATCTATAAGTTTTGTATTCAGGATTTCTCTGCATTCCTCAGCATAATTTATAGCCTCAACATAATTACCTTTATGAGAATAAAATGTTGAATGAAGCCTTAAGGCATCTGAATATTCCCCATAATTAACAGGATTAGCTCTTTCTAAAAGGGACAATCTCCTATTGTGAAATTGGATAGCATTATCAAATTTCTGATTAAAGTCAGCAACTCGACTTATCCGTTCAATTAATTCGATAAATAAATCTGCATCCATGTATTTTTTTTCAATTGATTCATCTATCATGTGCATTAATTCCACCCCCCATTGATAAGCTTCTTTAGGATTACTATAGTTTTCAGTAAACAACTTAATATAAATATCAAAAGCATCTTTTCCCCCTTCTACATCTCCTAAACATTTAATTCCTTTATCCTTGAATTTCTTGTATTGGGTTTCATTTTCAGATATTCTAAAAATTTCCGCAAGTTTTAAGTAAAATTCCGTAAGTTCATTTGGATTAATTGAATATTTTGTAATTTCATTCTCAAATTTTTCACTACCTTTCATAAGTTTGTCTATATCCTTTGTTCTGGCATATAAAGCCAATAAAGACAAAGTAGAATAATTTAAATATTCATTATTTGTGAACCTATGAAGATCTACCAAATTTTCATGATAAGGTATTGCTTCTTTATACCGCTCAAGATTAACATAGCAGTCTATTAGTTGAAGAAGATTTTCTTCATAAATAGTCGCTTTATCTTCTTTGATTTGAATTAAAGAATTTAAACTTTCCTGAAATAGTGGTATTGCCGCCTCGTATTCTTCTAAATTATAATAAAAGCCAGCTAAATTAGACCTGCAAATTATCAAATCCCAAGGATTTATGTCCTCAAGTTTCTTCCAAATAACTAAGGCCTCCTTAGCTGTAATTATTCCTCTTTCATAGTCTTCTTTTTTGCGATAATAAGAGGACAAGTTATCCAGTCCTGTGGCATAATATTCATTATTCCTCCCATTTAATAATTCTACGATATGCAGAGCGTGCTTTTCTGTTGCAATAGCTTCATCTATCAAATTCAGACTGAAACAACTTTGAGCATAATTACCCAAAGCTATTGCATAGTCAAGGCTTCTCTCTCCTTTCAATTCTCTCCATAGAGGGACAGCCGTTTTACTCTTTTCAAAGGCTTCCTCATATTTCCCAATTTCCCCATAATACTTACTTAAATTATCAATTATTATTGCATATTCATAACTGTCTTTTCTATTATTTTTTTCAAGAAGCATTAATGCATTCTCACCATAAACTGTAGCCTTATCAAACTCTCTTAATTGAGAACATAAAGATGCTAATTTCATAGTGAAACTTATTGCTTCTTTGGAATCTTTTCCATATAGATAACCAAATTCATTTAAAATCCTTTCTGCATCGTTTATAGCTTTGGCTTTGTCATAATTTGATATATGATTATTTACTTCACTATAAAGGGAATCAATCCGCATTTTAGTGTATATTCTTTCTACTGGGTCTATTTGAGACTGAGCAAAAGAAAATTTTATGGAGAATAGACAAATTAATAAAATAATATATTTTTCCATTTCTTTTAAATATGGTTAGTTTAATCCATCCAACAAAATGAAAGCTGCCCAATATTTAGGATCGGAATAGTGTAGATGATTACGGAGAGTTTTCTGGGCGAGACGTAGACTCTCCTGTTTTGATTTGCCAGAGAGGTAGTTCTTGTAAAACTCTGTCATAAGAAGTTGAGTGGCTGTATCATCTACTTTCCACAACGACATGAGCAGTGTGTTTGCACCTGCCAGTTTGAACCCTCGTTGGAGGCCGAACACCCCTTCGCCGGAAGTTTCGCCAAGTCCGCTCTCGCACGCTGACATGACAACCATATCGACATTGCCAAGATTCATATTTGATAACTCTAATGCCGTAAGCACTCCGTCTTCAACGTCATCAGGCAAAGTCTCACCTCTAAGTCCAATATTAGCACCACTGAAAAAGAGACCTGAGCGCATAAGCGCTTTGTCTTCGTTGGATTGGTTCTCCTTGTTGTTGGGATTCAAGAAAGTAACGTAATCACGTTTTTTAGCAACCTCGTCGCTCCAGAAGAAACCATGAGTAGCAAGATGAATAATATCTGTTGAAAAGCCTGCCAGAGACTTAAATGATTCCTCGGTACCGGCTATATCTGTTATGAGACGAGGCGTCGTAGCAAAGTTTTCAGCTATTTCATTCACCTCTGTTAATGTCCCGGGAAGATACTTTACACCATAGCGAAGATTTTCATCCAAGATGGCTCTGGAAGCCGTTAAGGCATGAAAGGCGCCTGAGCGACTCTCCGCTATGAGATCATCCTTATTCATGTCATAATTAAGACCTCCATAGAGCACAGCGTTCTCGTTTCTTCTGTTCCTCCCTTCCTCTGTCAGGACCCGAGTTGACGACAATCTATAGATGTTGTAATTATCTCCTATATGGCCGTCCTTAGGCATAGGGACATATTCTATTCCTATCTTATGAAGTTCTCTATCAGCAGCGAAATAGATATTCTTCACTTCCTTCAGTTCCTCTTCAAGGGGCTCCCAAACCAAGTGATAGATCGTATCTGTCTCATAACATTCCTCTCTGTCAATTCCCTCCAGCTTGTCGTCGGTAAAAAGAGGGATAATATGAGGTTCTGAATAGCCTTTTCGTAAAGTAACGGCACAGTAGCGATACTTTCCATCCAGATCGGAATAATCCTCATGCCATTTGATAGCCGGAATATTATAAAATTCTATGGCAATATCCCCTTCATTAAGATTGTTCTGAACATCTTTCCATGTAACTACATTCGTCTGAGCAAAATCTTCATAAGCTGAAAATTTTCGGGTAAGGAGTTTATCAAGCCTCTGAATCTCAGAGTTTGTAGTTTCTGTCTCTTGTGGGGATACTGTCAAGAGGGATTTCCTGAGTTGCAACAGTTGATCATATAAATGTATATCGTTAGAATCTCCGGATGCTAATATTTCTTCCCGCAATCTGTTCGTTGTGCGCAATAAAAGCCCTTTCTCCATTAGAATATTATTATATATTTGGGTATATAGACTTTTATCACCCGTTTGATAGGCGAGAAAATTCAATAGCGGCAGATAATATTGGAAGTGCGTCCAAAAATCTCTTCGTTCCTCCATAGAGGTGAAAGAGAACGTCTCATTTACCAAGGTATGTAAATTTCTGGAGGTCTCTACATATACAGCTTCTGAAATCGGTTTACGGGCCAAAAATTGACTGAAGCATAAAGATGTCCCAATTTCAATTTTGTGGGAATCACTATTGGATAGCTGATATGCTTTTTCAGCTACTTGCATTGCTTTGTCATAGTCTCGCGCGGCCACACAGATCTCTACCATATTATGATAGTAAGAACTGGCATCAAAGTTATTTTCCTCAGCTATTTGAATGGCATTTTCAATCTTTGAAAATGCTTCTTTAAGGAATCCAAATTGATTATAGCAAACTGCACTGCACGAAAGCACATTTGATAGGAATCCGTTCCTGCTTAATGACACCCCGAAATCGTCATCAAAAGTGTCGTTCTTATATATCTCCTGCAACGCTACATCAGCGAGAAGAAGAGAAATGAAGTGTCTGTCATCTCCTCGTTCAAGAACAGCACATCTGTGAAGACAAAGGGTATAACCTCGGCTGAAATCTAATGCCTCTTCATACCAGAACTTAGCCAGATAAGCAAATTGTTTGCCTTTTGCATAATTACGTAGCGTATTGTAAAGAGTAGATAATAGAGATAAGGTTCTTCTATACGCTTTCGATTTCTTATAGTTTTCAAGTTCTGTTAAGTTTTCTAATAATAATGCTTCTGCGGATTTAACATCGTCTATATCGATGAAGCATGTAGCAGCCAACTCCCGCAAGGTTGATTTAGCTATAGGATTGTCATAAGTCGCCCTTGCTAAATCATTATATAATTTAGCCGCCTCTTCATATTTCCTATCTTTCATGAGAGAATCTGCTACGGAAATAATCTTCTTGCCCTCCTCATCTTTATAAAATCTTATATAAAACTCCATATCATTATGTAAGGATTCCGAGGGTGGAGTTCTATGGCGAAGTTTGCTTTGATTATTTATCATCGCCACTCTTAACTTATCATTTCTATACCATTCTCGTAACTTGTCTTCTATCTCCTCATATTGCCATTTCACATCCTCATCATCGGTGTTATAGAAACCACGGCTTTGAATTAATGCAGGCTGATAAATCTCAAAGGCAGACAGCGTATCTCCGGCCTCTTCATGCGATTTACCGAGTGCCCAGCAAATTTCAAGATATACCGGTGAATGAACACCTTGTGACGTCTCACAAATATCCTTTGCCGCATTGAGATAAGCCCTCTTCTTGTTTTCATCCCCCTCTTCTCCTGTAATATACGCTTTCAAGTAATAATAGTCAAAAAGAACGGAATCAGGAAGAGCTGCAAGTTCTGTTATACTATATCTGGAAATAGCTTCTTTAGCTTCCGTTATGTTCCCTCTTTCTAATAATTGATATAACGTAAGTGTAATGGGGTGTTTGGCAAAAAGTACACCCATAGGCAGCATAAGGCATGCACATAAGATGCACGCCTTAAGCCTAAATATGGTATGTGATATAAACTTCACTATAGGTTAATTAGTTTGTAAGAATCACGTAGCGATTGTAGACGGGGCCGCGATTCACAATCTTCACAACGTAACGACCCGTCCATGCAGGCACCCAGCGTACATAGCAATCGTCGCTGTAGTCTGTGTCTTTGGCAATCAGATTGCCGTTGGAATCGTAGACGTAAAGATCCAGATCAGTGTCGCCATCTCCGGAAACAAGAATCTCTGCAAGTTGATGGGCCACAAAACTTATATTATACGAATCAGTAGATCCTCCATTGACAGAATCATAATGTTTGGAGGGTCCGTTCACTGCTCCGCGTTGTGCTCCCTTAGCCTCTGCGTCTATATTGTCGATGAGCGCAAGAAGATTCGGATCTCCATCGGCAAATTTCTTCGCGTCCGCTAATACAGTGTCGTAGTCAAACGCTACACGAGCCTTCTTTCC
The DNA here is from genome assembly GCA_964552525.1 of uncultured Ruminococcus sp. Classification (GTDB taxonomy): domain Bacteria; phylum Bacillota; class Clostridia; order Oscillospirales; family Ruminococcaceae; genus UBA3855. The sequence goes on from CAZKHW010000015.1 coordinate 18,618, forward strand.
GTCGGCCTTTGTCTCGTCTACAGTTTCACCCTCTCTTGTGGCATTGAGGGTCTGAGTAGGATTTTCTGAGAAAATCTGCAATGCGTCGAGCAAGGCAAGAGTAGATTGATTTTCATAACCGTAGCGAAGCACTTGATTAGCGAGCTTCACGGCAGCTAACGATTCGGAGGTTTCACCTTTCACCTCAGGTTTATCCTCAACAGCCTGTGCCATTCCATTGAAAGCAACGGCTACCATGGCAAGAAAAAATATTATCTTTTTCATTTTCAGTATATATTATTTAGTCAATATCAAAACTACAAATCCCTCATATTGCTTTATCTTATCCGTGAGAGAAGTGGCTGAAGCGGGAGTCTCCACTTTCTCCTCGAGGATAATTTCCTGTGGACAAGCTTCCATGAGATTCTTCAAATAGGATGCCTTGATGGCATAGTTTACATTTTCTGATTTAAAATAGTCGCGATTCAATCCTGAGCTCGTGATGCCAACCACGTTGCCTCCCATATCAAACAAGGGTCCGCCACTATTGCCCGGTTGTATGGGCACAGAAATCTGATAAACCCTCACATCACCGCCGATACCGCTCTTTGAGCTGATCTTACCATCGGTGAACTTTACCTCCGAACCCATTACGGATGCCATCGGATAGCCCATAGCAAAGACTTCGCTACCGGTGTCTTTTGTGCGGGTCATAAGTCCATAAGGAAGAGGTCCGGTGGCAGAAAAAGATTTATCATCAATCTTTATGATTGCCAAATCATTCTGAGGATCAGTCACGACAACAGTTGCCGGATAAGATTCTGTCTTTCCGTTACGGGTGAAATTTGCCTGAAGAGCAGTGGTGCCATCCACTACATGATAGTTCGTGGCTATGTAGCCCTGAGGACTGAGGAAGAAGCCTGAGCCATTCCCTTTCCATCCATCTGGATCACCTTTGCTTTCGGGCAGGTATTCAGGAGAAACGTTTTGAGGATCCACCAATTCCTGCACAGTCAATTGGGCAGCATCTATCACAATGGGCTCACTCGTAGCATTATATAATGATACTCCACATAAAGATCCGTCGTAATAGATTCTTCCTGTCTGCACTATCGGCTCATCATTGACGTACATCGTTATCTTGTCGCCGTTGTTCACAACCACAAGTTTATTTACGTCTGGCTTGATAGCAGCAGATCTCTTCCAATCATCGTTTTGAACTACAACACCATTCTTCTTATAGGTGAAGGAATATTGATCTCCGGCTATAGAGAGAGCGCAAAGATTGTCCCAGTCTTTAAACCCGAAAAGCAGGGTAACGATTCCTTGGCCGGGATTTCGCTGATTGGTGACGACACTGATTATATTATCACTCATCGGGGCAAACCCTGTGTAAATGCCTCCTGAAATAGTGCGCTCGGGATTGGCCTGCATCGAAATAGATTGAGAATCATTTACCTGTACGATGCCCGGTTGACCCTGGAATTCCCATGTCTCTCGGTTCCGCTCAAAGTCTTCGTCATATACGAGAAACACCATCTGATCTTCCGTGAGCTGAAGATACTTATTGTTATGAAGGCGTCCATTCTCATATTTAGCGATAGTAGCATATTTTCCGTCGGGATAATATTGAATCATATCACCATCGGGCACTCCCATCGTAAATGAGTATTCCGCAGCCACGCTTCCATCAGGATAATATTGAGTAGCCGGGCCATTGGGGAGATTATTATAGTAATACTTTTCGCCTTCCACTTTCCCATTCTTATGATAGAATGTCTGCTTTCCTTCCAAGAATGTTTTGCCTTCATCATCATAAGCTATGAAGACAGGATATTGCTCCGATTGTAATTCTCCGCTGATATAATAATCTTTTACAACGCCGTTTGGCTTGTTAGGTGCCGAATAGGTAATAAGTCGATAATAGGCTGCTTGTTTGGGATCGCAACGGTTCCATTTTTCATCAAAGTATTCTCTAACTTGTTGTCCGATTTTTGGAGAATAGCCGGATTTTGTTTCAGCAAGTCGTTCTACGGGTTCTCCTTTTAAAATATAGATCTCATCTCCCAAATAAGAGGTAAATTTACCGGTGTAGGGAGCATCGTTGACCATGAAACCAACAAACTTGGATCCGTTGCCCCAAGTCACCGTGCCGTTGCCATGCATCCGATAGTTGATGAATTCTCCTTCATAAGAATTACCACTTTCGTCTTTTGCAGTGCCTTTACCTGTCAATTGACCATTCACGAATGTCCCGGTCTTAACCGATCCATCCATATGGGTAAACGTGCCCTTACCTTCACGGATACCGTTTCGGTAAGTGCCTTCATACTTTGACTCAAATTTCCCATTCATATACTTAGTGGCTACTCCCTGGCCATTTGCCTTGCCTCCTTTTGATGATCCTGTCCAGGTAAAGCTCACGCCGGGAGAATAGTAGGGATCAAGCAACTCAACTCCGTTGCCGCAATCCACCCATTTATCCTCCAGAGTGTAAACGCGTCCACTACACCATAAAAATGAGGTAACAAGCCATATAAGCGAAAGTATCGTTTTTCTCATATCACATTGGTTAGATTGATTACTATTTAGCCAAGAAGCGTGAACCTCATCACTTTGCTACCATACTGAGGTTCTGGACTACCATCTACGAGTAACAAGTAAAAAAGCTCACGCTTTTGGTATATATGTCAGTCTTTAAAACTGGTATATACACTTTCTGCGTGAGCGCCATTGCTTGTCATCTGCGTAGATTGAAAATTGTCCAGATTTTCAGTATCAGATAACCGAGTGTTTG
>CAZKHW010000016.1:0-21290 GCA_964552525.1 uncultured Ruminococcus sp.
TTAGCAAACTCCCAGTTGAGTACGTTGGCAGCCGTTGTGGTCGCACCAACCGATCCGCCCAGGAAGATGGGGACAATGTTCATCAGCGCATTCTGTGCCGTATCCACGATACGTCCGCACACGCCGCTTTCCTTGAGGATGTTGCCGAACATCAGCATGCCGACCAGTGATGCCGCAGAGGGCACAAGCAGTGCTACGACCAGCGTTACCACGATCGGGAAAATGATCTTCTCAGTCTTGGACGGGGTACGGAGCTGCGGCATCTTGATGGAACGCTCCTTCTTGGTTGTCATAAGTTTCATCAGCGGCGGCTGGATGACAGGCACGAGTGCCATGTAGGTATAGGCAGCCAGCGCGATCGTACCGGTATTTAGCGAGGAGTTCGCCCCATCGAGCAATTTCGACGAAACATAGATAGAAGTAGGTCCGTCCGCACCACCGATGATGGCGATGGACGCGCACTCCGCAGCACTCATGCCCATGAAGGACGCTGCCAGGAACGTGAAGAAGATGCCACCCTGTGCCGCTGCACCAAGCAGAAAGCTCTTGGGATTCGCGATCAAAGGACCGAAGTCGGTCATCGTACCGATGCCAAGGAAGATCAGGCACGGATAGATCTGGAGTTTAACGCCTAAGTACAATTTATCCAGCAGACCGCCGTCGTGGAGCACCATCCAGAGCCAATCCACGCTCTGCGGCATATTCCAGTACTCGGCATGGAAGATCATATCCTCCGAAAGCACTGCCGGCAGATTGGAGAGGAACATACCGAACGAGATCGGGAGCAGCAGCAGCGGCTCGAATTCCTTAACGATCGCCAGATACATGAAAACGAAAGAGATCAGAAGCATGATGAGCTTCTTGGGATCGTCCATCAGTCCGTACAGACCGCTGGTTTCCCACAGACCCATCAGAATGTCCTGTAAGATTTGCAGCATACTTAATTACTCCTTTCTCAGAACGGTGCTACGTTATTGCGTCTGCCGTCCATTGCCCACGCGGTACGTCCGGTATAGCCGACTGCCGCAGGCTTGACAGATTTCACCTGATACACAGTTCCGTCAGCCGCACTCATCATTGCGACCACTGCCGAGATCACTGCAATGACCTCGTCATCGTCTGCATCTGCCGGAGCAGGCGCAGGTGCTGCGGTCTGTGTCTGAGGAGCAGGTGTCTGCTTCTTGATGGGCGAGGGCACAGCCTTGGGTGCTTTGTCGGCAGCCTTCTTCACAGCCTTTTTGTTGTTCGCCGCATTGATGGCATCAAAGATCCTGCCAAACAGGAAGATGATGAACACCAGAAGAATCAGTGCTGCCATAACAATGCCAAGACCTGCCAGGGTAACGCCCCAACGCTCGGCTTCGTCAAGCGGCCGCTTGTCTCCGGGGATCGAACCGCCTGCCAGCATGATCAGCCCGTGTGCCTGTAACATGAGATTCATATACGCACTCTCCAATCGTTAAATTTTCAGCATACAGTATCATTATACTATATCCTCTCTTTTTTTTCAAGTGTTTTTTGATATTTTTTCAAAAAAATATTTTTACATCAAGTTACAGGCAAAGGACTTCGCGCAAAATGCCCCCGATAAAGAAGTGACGCTTCTTACCGGGGGCGTTTTGCAGAAAATCATGCAAGTCCGTTCTGTGCCTTGGCTGCTGTCAGAGTATTGCGCATGAGCATGGCAATGGTCATCGGACCGACACCGCCCGGTACAGGCGTGATCCAGCCTGCCTTCGGCTCGACCTCGGCATAGTTGACATCACCGCAGAGCTTTCCGTTCTCCAGACGGTTGATGCCGACATCAATGACAACTGCGCCCTCCTTGACCATATCACCGGTCACAAAGTTCGCTCTGCCGACAGCCGCCACGAGAATGTCCGCCTGACGGGTGATCTCAGCAAGATTCTGTGTCTTGCTGTGGCAGATCGTCACCGTTGCGCTTCTGTGGAGCAGGAGCATTGCCATCGGCTTTCCTACGATATTGCTGCGTCCGATCACCACGCAGTTCTTTCCGGAGATCTCTACGCCTGTGGAGTCGATCAGCTCCATCGCGCCTGCCGGTGTGCAGGGCAGGAACTTGTAGTCACCGATCATGATCTGTCCGACATTTTCCGGATGGAACGCATCTACGTCCTTTTCGGGAGCAATGGCGTTGATGATCGCTTTGTCGTCGATCTGCTTGGGAACAGGGAGCTGCACAAGGATGCCGTTGACGTTCTTGTCCGCATTCAGCGTTCTGACAAGTTCGAGCAGCTCCTCCTGTGTGGTCTCCTCGGGAAGTGCGTACTCGTAGGACTTGAATCCCACTGCCTCACATGCCTTCTTCTTGTTGTTGACATATACGCGTGATGCCGGATCATTTCCCACGATCACGACTGCCAGACCCGGCTGGATGCCGTGTGTGCGGGTCAGCTCCTCGGTCTCAATGCGTACCTGCTCCTTGACCTTGGCAGAAACTGCCTTGCCGTCAATGATGTTTGCCATGTGTTATTCCTCCTTAGATGTATCGGTTTCAGGCGTTTCCTCCTCAGCGGAGGCAGCCTGTTTTTTCGCTGCTTTCCGTTCCTTTTCCTCCGCGATGCGCTTGTCAGCCTCGGCAAGGATCGCTCGGGATTCCGCAGTATTGACATAGAGCTTGTAGTCGCTGCCCATGCGCTTTACCTTGCCGAGCATGATGACAAGCGTGATGAGGGATGCCAGACAGATCACGGCAGACAGTGCCTGCGACACGCGCAGCGTGCCGACGGTAAGGCTGTCAGTGCGCAGTCCCTCAATGACAAACCGCGCAAATCCGTACCAGATCATGTACATGAGGATGATCTGTCCATCGAATTTCCGCCACTTCTTCAGCGTGACTGCCAGCAGCACCGCGCCGAGCAGACACCATGCGGACTCGTACAAAAAGCACGGATGCACCGCGTATTCGGGGCTTAGGGACACATCGGCATTGTAGCTTGTCACGGAATTGTAGTTGACGGCGATCCACTGCTGGATCCTGCCGCCGGACATTGCAAACAGGCTGTCGGTGTTCTTGCCGAATGCCTCTTGGTTGACAAAGTTCCCCCATCTGCCGATGCCCTGTCCGATGAGGAAACCCACACCGCACAGATCCATCATCGGGAGGAATCTGACCTTCCGGATGCGGCAGATGATGCCGCCGACAATGACTGCGCCGATCAGACCGCCAAAGACAGCCAGTCCGCCCTCGCGTGTGTTGAAAATTGAGAGCAGATTGTCTTTGTACGCATCCCAGTTGAAAATGACATAGTACAGCCGTGCACCGATCAGTGCGCCGATAATGCCGCCGATGATCGCATCCGTGGCGCGGTCGGCATCAATTCCGACACGGCGCATGTTGCGGTAGGCAAACAGCATCGCCAGGAGCAGTCCGATGACGATCAGAATGCCGTACCACTGGATCTCTACGCCAAATACCGTGAATGCCGTAGGGTTTACATGAACGTCGATCCCAAGGTTGGGAAAGACGATCTCGTTATAGTCAAGGCTTGCATAGCCCATTTCTTCGACTGTTTGCATAGTATTCTCCTTATCGTTACCGCTTCTCAGAAACGGGGCGGTTCTCAGCTATGCACGACGGACAGTACGTGCTTATCAAGGTCGATCTCGTCACGCAGGAACTGCCATGCATCCTCGTAGGTGATCTCTGCGAGCGTTTCAATGCTTGTGAATGGCTGCAATCCTGCCATATGCGCATTGAGCATCATGCTGGCATTCGCCTCCACATTTGAGAGCGAACGGATCATCGAGCCGTAGTGTACGCGCTTGATGCGCTCAAAGCTCTCACGATCAAAGCCTTCCTCCTTGGCACGTGCCAGCTCTGCAAGGATGCGGTCGCGCACCTGCTCCGGATCGTGGCTCTCGCCGCCGCAGGACAGCACGAAGTAGCCGTCCCCGTTAAACGGTGCATCTGTCTCGAATTCGGAATTGATCAGCCCGTCATTGAGCATTTCGTTATAAAGTCCGGATGCCGGTCCGAGCAGCGCATCGAGAAGCGTTGAGGCAAGCAGTTCCGCCTTGACCAGCTCCTTGCCGCTTTTCGGTCTGATCTTGAAGCCGAGGATAAAGAGGGGTGTTCCGACCGGGAGCGAATCCTCCACATAGTGTTTTACAACGGTCTCCGGCTCATCGGCATAGAGCTGTTCAAGTCCTTGGTCATCACACGGACGCAGGAGCTTGTCACAGATGGCAAGCACCTCGTCTGCCTTGATGTTGCCGGCAACCGACAGCACCATGTTGTGCAGATTATAAAAGGTATAGTAGCAGCGGTAGAGCAGATCTGCATCAATTTTGCGGATGCTCTCCTCCGTACCGGCAATGTCGATGCGCACGGGATGGTTGTGGTACATCGACTTCAGCATGTTGAAGAACACGCGCCAGCCAGCCTCGTCATCGTTCATGCGGATCTCCTGTGCGATGATGCCTTGCTCCTTATCCACGCTCTCCTGCGTGAAATAGGGTGCCTGCACAAATGAGAGCAGGATCTCCAGCGATGCCCCGAAATGTTCGGAGCAGCCAAACAGATACGCTGTCCGGTCAAAGGAGGTGTAGGCATTGGCATTTGCGCCGGTACGCGCGTACTGTGCAAATGCGTCACAGTCCTCGTTCTCAAAGAGCTTATGCTCCAGAAAATGCGCGATGCCCTCGGGTACTTCGGCATAGCTCTCCTCGCCGCGCAGACGAAACCTCGTGTTGATCGAACCGTATTTTGTCCCGAACAGCGCAAAGGACGAATGATAGCCCTCCATCTCCATAATGTAGATGTCCAGACCGCTGTCGTGTTTAACGTGCAGGCATTCTGCGCCGCTCTGGGTGCTTTTGATGATTTCCGAACTGCTCATTGTGTACCTCCCTGCTGCATGAGATAAACGGTATCCTCATGAAGTGATTTTGCCACTTCGATGATATCCTCGCGCGTGAGTGCCAGATAACGTGCAGCACGTGCGTCCACATCCGCATTATCCTGCGTGAAGAACCGCGTATATGCCTCGGAAATGCACGAAAACGGCGTATCACCGATGCTGTGGAGGGCGTTTATCATACTGTGCTTGGCGTTTTCAAGAAGCTCATCCGGAAATTCGCCGCGGCGGATCGCCTCGATCTGGTCAAGGATGGCATCACGCGTCTGTTCCGCATTGGCAAGCTCCACACCGCTGTCGATGACCAGCGTATTCTTGCCGGCAATGACGCGGCTTGCGCAGTAGTAGCACAGGCTCAGCTTTTCGCGGACATTCATGAACAGCATGGAGAACGGCGTGCCGCCCAGCATTGCGCTGAACATACGGAACGCCTCCTGTCCGGGATGCTCTGCCTTAAATGCAAGGACGAGCTTGGACTGGGTGACCTCCATGGGTTCGGTGACGTGTGCTGTCTCTGCCTTGAGGGGACTGGGGCACTCGTAGGGCAGCGGCTCGGGGGAACGCTCCGAAAGCTGACCGAATGCTGCGGCGAGCTTTCCGGTCAGTGCCGTACCGTCCTCGGGACCGACATAATATACACGGATGACTGCACGGCGCAGGATCTCCTGATATGCGGCATAGACATTCTCCGGAGTCAGCGGCTCTACGTCCGCTTTCGTACCGTAGATCGGATAGGCATCCGGCTCACCGCGGAATGTGGTCTCACGGGCGCGTACCAGCGCATAGCCGCGCTTGTTGTTGATCTCCGCCTCAATGGCATCAAGCAGCTCCTTGCGCTGGATTTTGAACTCTCCGGCATCGAACGCACCGTCCTTTGCATTCGGCTCGAACAGGCAGCTAAGGAGCAGATCGGTCATCTCGGACAGCAGATCCTCGCCTTCAAGGGCGTAGCGATTGGCAATGACGCTGCCGCTCAGATAGATCTGCATGACGCCGCCGTTGATGCTGACGGAGCTGTTGAGGGAGGCACCGTACATGCGGTCGAGCTTGACGGACATGGCGGCGTTATCAGGATACGCCCGGCAGGACTGCGTCAGCATCGACTGCGCGAGCGCATAGGCGCTGTTGCGCTCGGGAATGATCGGCATGAGCAGCATGACCATGAGGGTATTGGTTCGGAATTTCGGCTCGGTCATCGAGATAAAGTCAATGCCAAGCCCCAGATTCTGGGAAATCTCTTTCAAACAAAGGCACTCCTTTCCATGCTTGGAATTACATACATAATAGTATTATACCACGAAACGCATGCCAATGCAAGTAAAATATAAGATTTGTCCACGGAAATCAATTTTCCAAAGGCTTCAGTCTTGGACACCGCCATTTACACCGCCTCCCCTCTGGGACGGGTTCTTAAGTGAAACTTACAATTCAAGTTCACAAAATTGATTTCCGTGATTGCTTTAAATTTGGGGTTGATTTTTTTTGCAGAGTATGGTATAATAGGATTACAGCGTTTGTTGGATGTCCCAGTACCTCAGCAGGATAGAGGGTTCGCCTCCTAAGCGAAACGTCGCAGGTTCGATTCCTGTCTGGGACGCTCTTTGGCAGCGGAAATGCACGGAATACGGCATTTCCGCTGTTTTTGTGCCAAAATAGCACCCTGTGAATCTCACAAAATTGATTTCCGTAAGAAATGCTCGATCACGCTTGACAGTGTGTGAAAAATATGGTAAACTATACAGTGAAAGGGCTTGTCCCGTCGTATCGTATCACATTTGAGAGGAGATAGCGAACTATGAAAAAACAACTGACAGCCGCAGCATTGGCAGCCTCCATGCTGCTCACGACAGTGCCGGCTGCTCCGCTGACGGCTGCTGCCGCCGAGCCGGACTATGCCAAGGCATTGCAGATGTCCCTGTATTTCTACGAATGCCAGCAGGCAGGTGATCTGCCGGAGTGGAACCGCGTGGAGTGGCGCAGGGATTCCACCACCATCGATGAGATCGACGGCGGTTGGTACGATGCAGGTGACCACGTGAAATTCAACCTGCCGATGGCGTATTCCGCCTCCATGCTTGCATGGGGACTCTACCAGTACCCCGATGGTCTGGAGAAGTCCGGCGAGATGCAGAACTATGTCAACAATCTCGAGTATGTCATGGATTATTTCGTGCGCTGTGATAAGGGCGATTCAGCCGTCTTTCAGGTAGGCAACGGCACGGTCGATCATACCTGGTGGGGACCTGTCGAGCTGTACGAGTACGGCATGCTGGATTCCGGTACGTCCTATGAAAGTGCGCGTGAGATCTTTGAAGCATCTGAGGGCTGCTCGGCGGTGTTCGGCGGCATGGCAGCAGCACTGGCAGCAGGCTGCTGTGCCCTGGAGGGCAGGGTAGACGATGCCAAGATCGCAGGCTACCTCAAGAGTGCCAAGAATCTGTTTGAACTGGCGGACAAATCGCGTTCCGATGCGGTTTACAATGATTCCAATGCCTCCGGATTTTATCGTTCCAGCCATTTCTATGATGAGCTGTTCTATGCCTCGAACTGGCTGTATAAAGCGACCGGCGACAAGGCGTATCTTGACAAGGCGGCAAGCTACATTCCCAGTCTGGATAAGGAGCTGGGATCAAGCGAGCTGAAATACACCTGGGGACACTGCTGGGATGACACCATGCAGGGCGCTATGCTCCTGTATGCACAGAATTCCGGCGATGCGCAGTATATCAACCATGTCAAAAAACATGTGGACTACTGGTCGAAAACCGTCAAGACCCTCCCCGGCGGTCTGAGATGGTCTACCACCTGGGGTTGTGCCCGGTATGCAGAGACGGCAGCGTTCATTGCCGCTGTTGCGTCCGACACCGTACTGAAGGATCAGGACACCTCTGCTTATGAAAAATTCTACGAGGAGCAGATCAATTTCGTCCTCGGTGAGAATCCGGACAAGCAGAGCTATGTCGTTGGCTATAATGAAAATTCCCCGAAGAATCCGCATCACCGCACAGCACACGGCTCGTGGAAGAACGACCTTGCGATCCCGGAGACCAACCGCCATATCCTGTACGGTGCGCTGGTTGGCGGACCGAATGAGGACGGTTCCTATGAGGACGATCGTCAGAACTATATCAACAATGAGGTGGCAACTGACTATAATGCAGGCTTTACGGCGATTCTCTGCAAGATGCTGGACAAATACGGCGGTACTTCCGATCCTGCTTTTCCGCCGAAGGAAGCCCATGACGGTCCTGAGTTCTTTGTAGAGGTGACCGATAAGGGCATCTCCGCCCAGGGTGCGACTGTCAGCTTTAAGGTGACGAACCATTCCGCATGGCCGGCAAGGGTGCAGGATAACCTCTCGTTCCGGTATTACATGGATCTTTCCGAGCTGACCAAGGCTGGCGTAAATCCTGAGGAGGTTGTGATCCGCTGTGACCGTGACCAGAGTGCCATGTATGCCGGCAATGGCGTAAAGCCTGCGGAGATCTCCGGCATCAAGCCCTACAGCGGTGATATTTACTATGTGGAGGTCACACTCCCGGACGGCAGGGCAGTGCTGCCGGTTTCCGAGGGCATGCAGCAGTGCGAGATCCTGCTTGCGCTCGTATATCCGAACTACGGCACAGGCTGGGATGCCTCAAATGATCCGTCCAACAAGGAGATCCTTGGCGGTGTCAAGGGCGAGACGGATGAGGACGGTACTGTTCACGGGATCGTGACTCCCTATGTTCCGGTCTATGTGAACGGCGAGCTGTACTACGGCATCGAGCCGGACGGCACCTCTGCGGACGGCAATGCTGCACCGCCGGAAGAACCGGATGTCAAGCCGACACAGCCCTCGACAGAACCCAAGACAGAGCCAACGACTGAGCCGGTGACCGGTGGTGAATCCGGCGGCGCGGCAGGTCAGGTGAAATACGGCGATGTCAACGTTGATGACGATGTGGATATCCTTGATGTCATTATGCTGAATAAGTTCCTGCTTGGTTCGGCGACACTGAAAAAGACACAGCAAGCCAATGCTGATATTGACCAGAACGGGAAACTCGATTCTACTGATTCCCTGATGATTCTAAAGTATGTTGTCAAGCTCTATGATACGCTCCCACCTTCTGAATAATAAGATGCGCCGCCCCATCCAGGGCGGCGCATTTGCGTTCTCTGTACCATGCATAATAAAGCCCCTCTAACCTCAAGGTCAGAGGGACAAATTGTATGCAGAGATCAGCAGGCATCAGCCGCTGGTACGCATGGTGTACTTGATATGCTCGATGGCAGCCTCGGCATATTCGGTGATCTTTGCAGAGCCGCCGGATGCGAGTGCCTTCTCATACCACTCCAGAGCCTTCTGGGGCTGCGGACGCAGACCGCCGGAGCCTTTCATGTAGATATCGCCGATGGCAAGCTCGGAGAGAACCAGACCCTTGTTGGCAGCCTCGGTGTGCCAGTCAATGGCTCTGACCGGATCCTGCGGGAATGGGTAAGTACCCTTCTCGTAGCTGTCAGCTACCTGGAACATGACGTGCAGCAGAACCTCGCGCTCCTTCTGTTCAAGGGTCGCAAGCTGGCTCTTGATGTCACGCAGGAACGAGAACATGCTGATCATGTAGTTCTTGCTTCTCGGCTTGCCAAGGAATGTCCAAGAACCCATCTCGTCCATTTCGGAGACGGTAAAAATTGCGTAGTCAACCAGCTCATCAAGCTTGTCCGGCGCAGCAGACGGTGCGGCAGCCTTGGCTGTGGATGCAGCTGGTGCGCTTGCCTGTGCAGGTGTTCCGGCATCCTCTGCCTTCTTGCGGCTCGCTTCAAGGCGATCGTAGAGGAGATTATCCTTCTTATTGTTCAGACGCTCCAGCATGTCTCTGTAGCGTTCCTGCCAGATCTCGTTGCCGTGTGCCTCAGCGCGGCGCTCCTGAAGCAGGATGTAGTCAAGCATGTGGATGCAGCGCTCCATCGGCTCGATCGCTTCAAGCTTGGGGATCATTGCGTTGATGCGCTCTGCGATCAGCGAATAGTGGAACATCGACATCTCCATGAACGTGTCACGCGCATCGCCCTTTGCGAGCTTTGCCTGACGGAATTCATCGTCTGCCTTCTCTTTGAGCTGCTCCACGTTCATCCTGTCAGTACCCTCACGCCACTGATGTGCGCCGCAGTTCGGGCAGTTGATACCGTTTCCGTGCAGCTTCTTGCCGCAATTATAACATACCTTTGATGCCATATTCAAAACTCCTTTATCAAAGACACAGCGTAGCTCCCACTGCATCCGGATTTTAACGATACTTCATTATAACACAAATACATAAAAACTGCAAGGGGTTACAGATATTTTGTAATGAATGTACAAAGTTGTGTGGATGATTTGTGCGTATCTACCAAAAAATGTAGTACAAAACTGGAGGAGTTTTAAGAAGAAACGCTGTCCTGGAGCAGTGACCGGATGCGTTCGCGTTCTGCACTGACCTTATCTGCCGCATGCGCGTCCGGAGAAAAGAGAGTATCAAAGCTGTAATAGGAGATGCCAAGCCCCTGATCCAGTACAAGTTCGGTCTCACGGGACAGCACCTCGGGGTCATTCACCCATTCCAGAGAGCCGCTGCCTGCCCAGACATCCTCATTACCGATCTTGTAGGCGGCAAGCCCGACGATCAGCTCGGCAGCATCGGGCAATGCCTGCCATTGGGCAAGTGTCTGTTCAAACGGACAGGTCTGGTTCTCAAAGCCGTAGTAGAGCTGAGGGATCATCCAGTCGCAGTAGCCCTCCTGGCTGTACCAGAGCGCGGCATCGGCATAGAGCGTTTCACGTCCTGCATCAAGATTTCCCTGCGGACTGATGCTGAAAATGCAGTCGGGATCGTGGGCTTTTACCGTATCGTAAAGTGCCTGCACGAGCGCATTGCACGATGCGCGGCGGAATTCTCCAAGCTCCCCATAGCCGCTTTCTGCGAAAGCCTCGGCATCGAATGCCGCATCCTGTGTCGGATAAAAATAGTCGTCAATGTGGATGCCTTCCACTGCATACTGTTCGAGGATCTCCGATATTCCGTCACAAACGAGCTGCCGCACCTCCTCATAGGCAGGATTGAGCCAGTACCGCCCGTCCACGCGGACGATGCGCGTGCCGTTGAGGACATCGTCCTCATACCATTGCCGCAGAGGGTAGGTCTTGTCCAGCGCGGCGAGCTGCTCGGGAGTCTGACAGCGCAGGGGATTGATCCATGCATGGACGGAAAGCCCGGCATCGTGCGCCTCCTCTGTCATGATCTCCAGTGGGTCATAGTCCTCCGTCAGGTACGCGCCTGTGGGAAACAGCGAGGAGCGATAGTACGCATCCGCATAAGCCCTCACATGCAGAAAGACCGTGTTCAGCCCCAGATCACGGCACTGTGCAAAGACCTCGCGTACCTTGCGGCGAAATGCCTCCTCGGATCGTCCGGTCATCCAGTCGGCGTAGTGCATCACCGGGATCCAGACGGCACGCACAGAAGTTTCCACGGGGGCACTCGTCTCCCGGAGCAAGGACGAGAGCTGCGGCGGATCCTGCTCCCAGTAGGTCTCCTGTCCGGCGCAGCCTGTACACAGCACGGCAAAGACAGCGGATACGCAAAGCAATTTTCTCATCGCATGTCCCTCCTTTTTCAATAAGAGTATGCGGCGGTCGAAAAAAATATGAAAAAAAGCCTTTTCTTTTTCGCCCGGTTATGCTATAATAATACTGATCCCTTTTGCTCTGACAGACGAAAGTCCGTCATAGTTTAGGTGGAAAAGGAACAAACAGACAAGACGGCGGCACTATTCGGGTGCTGTCCTAAACAAAAGAATGGAGTGAACCCCCATGAGCAGAGAGAACAACGGGCGCAGTGCAGGCAGCCGTGTGCTGGATGCCGTTCTGACGATCGCACTGCTGGCAGGAGTCGGCTTTGGATGCTTTTATGTGGTATCCCACGGCGTGGAGATCGACCAGACGACCACGTATTATAATGCCGAGAGTACTGAGCCGTCTGAGCCGGAGATCGATCCCAATGCGCCGGTCTACGAGAGTGTGACGGTGGACAATGCTGAGGTACACAACGGACCTCTGATCCTTGTGAACAACAGCGTTCCCTGCCAGAATAGTGAGGAAGGTCTGGTGAGCCTCTACGAGAAGAAACTCGAGGATGACAAACACAGCTTTAGTGTGCGTGATGCGGAGCTTCTGGTGCAGGAGCCGTTCGCCTATGCCATTGTTGAAATGATGGATGATTTCTATGCAGCAACGAATGATGACAATCTGGTGGTGCTGTCCGGGCATCGCTCCCAGACATTGCAGCAGCAGCTCTACGACGATGATCTGGCATCCACAGGCGAGGAGACCTCCGACCGCGTGGCAAAACCGGGATTCAGCGAGCATCAGACCGGCTACGGGATCGACTTGTCCATTTATGACGGAGAGTATGACGGAACGGGCATCTATTCGTGGATCGACGAGCATTGTGCGGATTACGGCATTGTTCTGCGGTATCCGGAGGACAAGCAGTCCATCACGGATATCAAATTTGAGCCGTGGCACTACCGCTATGTCGGAAAGCCCCATGCTGCCTATATGATGCAGAATGCGCTGTGTCTGGAGGAGTATCTGGAGATGCTGGAAATGCAGCATCCCTACGAGGGTGAGCATCTGCAAGTCACCGATACGGACGGCAAGCTCTACGAGGTCTATTTCTATCCGATGGATGCAGGCTATGACAGTACGACGGTGGCTGTTCCTTCCGGTAAGACGTATACCGTGCTGGGCAACAATACCAGTGGATTTATCGTGACTGCCCAGATCGGCGAGGCTGGAGCGCCTGATGTACAGGAGACACTCCCGGATGCTGAACAGCCCGAGGAAACCTCGGAGGACGAGAATGCGGAGTAATTGTGCATGTCGCACAATCGTATTAGCTGGAATGTAGAAAATCACTGCTCTGTATTGCATGTGTTTTCCGTTTGTGATATAATAGCACAGTAAGAGACAAAATGCATGGAGCGTTCCGGCAACTTTAAGGATAGGTGATATACGTGATTTGTTCGCATTGCGGTAAGGTACTGGACAACGAGAAGCTGTCGTTTTGCATATACTGCGGATATCCGCTGAAAGGCTCACGGGTGGGCTTTTTTGCGAAATCCGAAACAACCGGTACCTCCCGTGCGGAGGAACTGTCCCGGACAGAAATGTCCCAGCAGGCAGCACCTGCGCCTGCTCCTGTGCCTGAGCATGCCCCGGTTTCCCAGCCGATGGCAGCAGCCCAGCCAACACCGCAGATGCCAGGCGTACAGCCGACCATGCCGGGCGTACAGTCGGCTATGCAGAGTGTACAGCCGACCATGCCCCAGGTGGCAGCCGTGATGCCGGCGGCACAGCCTGCAATGCCGCAGATGACAGCGCAGCCCGTGATGCCCTCGATACCGGGGGCTGTTCCCCAGATGGGAACGGTGCAGCCGGTGATGCAGCCGATACCCGGTGCAGTGCCGCAGATGAATCCTGCACAGCCGCTGCTGTCGGGGATGCCTGCCCCTATGCCGCAGCAGCCTATGCAGGGGGCGGAGCTTGGTGTTCCCCAGATGGCATATGGCATGCCGCAAATGACTTACGGTATGCCGCAGATGGGCTACACGATGCCGCAGTTTGCAGGCTATGATGCCGCCGGAAATCCGATCTATATGCAGATGGTGCCCCAACTGATGGGCTATGATGCTTATGGCAATCCTGTCTATAATATGGTGGCGATGCCCTATGTCATCCCGGCAATGCAGGGAATGCCAGGTGTTGTGCCGATGCAGTCCCAACCCGCGGCTGCGGCGTATCAACCGGAGCACGTGATCGACGTACCGCAGGAGCAGATCCGTCCGGCAGATCCGAACGTGATCCCGGCGATGCAGGCAGCTCCCGTTCAGCCGGCAGCAAGGCAGAGCGTACCTGTACAGCCGCAGCCTGTTCCGGTGCAGCCTGCTGTTCAGACAGCTCCCATGCAGCAGACGCCTGTGCAGGCGGAAGCCCCTGTGCAGCAGCCTCCGGTAGAGCATCGTGTCGAGATCGCATCGGCGGCGGATATCCCGATGGACGCCGAGGCACTCATGAACGAGGATGAGGGGACTGCCATGCCGCAGGAGCTGCCCGATGAGAAGGCAATTCTTGACAGCATTTTCAGTGATGCGCCCAAGAGCTACAGCATGAGCAGCGGCACAGCACCGGCAGCAGCAACATTCTCGATCAATGTGTCTGCCAGCGACATCATCAGCGTTCGTGATGAGGAGGTAGCGACTCCGGAAACGGCACGCCCCAAGAAACAACCAGCGTCCAAGGCTGAAAAGACTGAGAAAAAGCCAGCGGCTGCCAAGTCAGAAAAGTCCGGAAAGTCAGCCTCAAAAAAGAAGCAGGCAGCCAAGAAGCCACCGGCAACGATCGTATCACCGGACGAGTTCTTCAACGATAAGCCGAATGCACGGCGCGATACCTTGAATGTAAACGAGCTTGACCAGCTTGATGACGAGCAGCTTGCCGCGCATCTTGCCACCATGCAGTCTACCACCGGCGGCAAGAAATCAACGCGTTCCATGAAAGCTGCCTCCCGTGAGGAGATGGACGTTTCCAATATGAATGAGGAGGATCTGCTGGGCAGTTCCAACTCTGCGATGCGGCACTAAATTATTGCATCAGGGATATTCTCGAATATTCCTGTCATCAGAAAATGTCGATATTTGACTAAATGTAGAAAATACGGAAATCGTAGAAGATCAAGGAGGAAATTATGGCAGGCGAAAACAAGGCACAGGATGCAGCAAAGGCTGCGGCTAATAAGGCAGGCGGATTCCTGAAGGAGTTTAAGGAATTTGCGCTCAAGGGCAACGTCATGGATATGGCGATTGGCGTTATCATTGGTGCGGCGTTCGGAAACATTGTGACCTCGCTGACCGATAACTTCATCAATCCGCTGATCGCGGTATGCACCGGCGGTGTGCAGAAGGATGAGAACGGCGTGATGCAGGTAATCGGCGGTTCTTTTACGATCAATGGCGTGGATTTCAACTATGGATCATTTGCATCCGCGGTGGTAAATTTCCTCATCATCGCACTGATCCTGTTTATCCTGATCAAGGCTGTGAACAAGGCGATGGCAATTGGCAAAAAGAAAGAGGAGGAGGCAGCAGCCGCTGCACCGCCCGAGCCGTCCAAGGAGGAACTGCTCCTGACCGAGATCCGCGATCTGCTCAAAGAACAGAACGCCGGAAAATGACCGCATACATAAGAAAAGCTGTCCAAAGCTAGTGAGCGGACGGTAAGAAGTATTACAAAGCCGCTTTTGCTGTTTCTGTCAAAGGCGGCTTTTTGTTTCTTCTGCTGGAATTTAGGAGATTGGTATGGATAAAATAAACCGAATAGAGTATAAGAATTATATTCAGTATATTGATAAAATGGGATGTGGAACAGTTTACCCTCTTTCTATGACCGAAATGATTCAGCAAGGAGATGTATTTGCAAATCATCATTGCGTTTTATTTTGGCACTATTGTGGATTTGCATTTATTTACGGAGATTATGATGAGAGTTTTCTCAGCGATGTATACAAGAAATTTATAAGGAATGGCATGCATGCAAGACGATTTATTCTGTTTATATCAGATGAGAAAACAAAGGATTTTTTTATAAATAAAGATAACATTATGTTAGAACGCCGCTGTTTTTTTGAGCACCGAAAAGGATTTTCCGCCGACCATCAAGCATTGCCCTTAAATTTAAAACTATGTGAGATCCGCAAAGAGTCATTCTATAATATAAGTGGTAATGTTACTCCACTCTTTTCTTGGGATAATCCATCTGAATTTTTGGAAAAAGGAAAGGGATTCTGTGTTTTAGATGGAGAGACCGTAGCCGCATGGGCTTTTACAGCCGCAATCAGCGGTGAAGAAATTGATATTGGAGTAGAAACAAGAGCTGAATATCGACATTGTGGACTTGGAGCTATCGTTTCCGATAAAATGATTCAGTATTGCTTTCAGCAGCACAAACGACCGGTTTGGGCTTGTCATTCAAATAACATTGCATCTCAAAAATTGGCTGAAAAATTAGGTTTTGTTAAAGTATCTGAATGCTTTACTATCAGAAAACAATAAACTCCAATTTATCTGTCATAATAAAAAATCAACCCGTGAAGATAACATTCTTCACGGGTTAAAACTCTCATGGCTGTTCCCATTTCCGGACAGCTTTTTTACTGCTTATGTGTCAGAGTTCTCCGCAGCCGGCAGCTTCAGGAACTGCGCAAGCGAATCCGTTCCCCCTGAACCCAGATATGCAGTATACGTCAGGAGCAGCGCAGCATCTGCTGCATCCACAGAGAGGTTCAGATCAAGATCGGCTGCACTGGTCTGTTCGTCATTTAAGCCGCTTGCTCCGCCAGTGCCGAGATTTGCCGCTGCCAGCAGAATGTAGAGCGCATCGACAGCAGTGATCTCGCCGTCTCCGTTCACATCTCCGAACCAGACCTCTCCTACAGGGGCAAGATCATCGGGTGCGGATGGTTCGTCAGGCTCGGGCAGATCGTCAGGTTCGGACGAATCATCGGGGACAGGCGGATCATCAGGGATGGACGGCTCCTTGTCGAAATTTGCCAGAACATACTCATCATGGAGGCGTCCTGCGCAGGCAGCCACGCGCTCAAGATAGCCGACATCCGGCTTATAATTTACCGCAGTACTCATA
This sequence comes from uncultured Ruminococcus sp., assembly GCA_964552525.1. Classification (GTDB taxonomy): domain Bacteria; phylum Bacillota; class Clostridia; order Oscillospirales; family Ruminococcaceae; genus UBA3855. The sequence goes on from CAZKHW010000016.1 coordinate 16,603, forward strand.
ATGACCAGGATGTAGGGATGTTCGCCGCCGATATAGCACGCCTCGTGCCAGACGGCAGCGACATTTCCGTACTTGACTGCGATCGGCGTTTCGCCGTCGGCAAGGATGCCGCGGACATAGGATGTCTGCGAGCCGCAAAGCGCATCCCATGCAAGCTCCCATGGACCACCGTCATCGGAACGGATCGCCATGCGATTCATCGACTCGCGGATGAATTCTGCCGACATTACCGGAAAGCGCGGTGCAGTCTGCGCAATGTGAACGCTGTATCCCCATCGGTCGATCATGGCATTAAAGCCATCGATGCCAAACAGGTAGACCAGCATGTCATACGCAACATTGTCAGAGTATCGCAGAGCATAGTCGAGGAGCTGCTCGATGGTGTAATTCACCCCGTATGCGCCGTGCCGGATGATGCCTGATCCTCCGTGATACCATTTTTGGGTATAGGTGATGGTCTCGTCCAGAGAACGGACACCGTTCTCGATCTGGGCGCAGACATAGTAGCAGTAGGGGAGCTTAATGAGACTCGCCCCGGAGAAAGTCTTGTTGGGATTGTGGCTGTACAGTGTCGTTCCGTCCATGCTCCAGACGAGAACAGCAGTCGATTTGCCGTAGCCGGCAATGATCGTGTCCATCTCGTCAGCAGCAGAGGCATTCGCGCGCAGTGGCTGCATGCTGAGCAGCGAAATGCTCATGACCAGTACAAGCAGCAGGGAAATCAAACGGTTACAGTTCATGATCGGTACGGTGCATTACAGGCAGTGTGCGCGAAGCTCCTCGGCAGACAGCGGAGACAGATAGCCGGGCGCAACGTCAAATGCCGTCTTGCAGCCGGTCTGTCCCTCAGCAGCCATACGGGAGAGCGCTCTTGCATAGGCAACCAGCACAGACGCGGTGAATTCCGGATTCGAGCCGAGTGTCAGGGAATACTCGATGGTCTGGTTGGTCGTCTCACCGTCACCGGTCTTGCCGGAACGAATGACAAATCCGCCGTGCGGCAGGGAGTTATGCTCACGGTCGAATTCCTCCTCAGAGATGAAGTTCACCGTGGTATTGTACTGATCGAAGTAATTCTTCATGGTCTTGATGGCGTTCTCGATCTGGGAAAGATCCGCACCCTCCTCCGCAACAACGTAGCAAACGCGCTCATGCTTGTCACGGGTGGAAAGCTCCGGCTGGGAGCCGCTGCGGACGGCATCCATTGCCGACTGTACCGGGCAGGTGTACTGAATGCCGCGCTTTACGCCCTTGACACGGCGGATGGCATCGGAATGTCCCTGAGAAACGCCCTTGCCCCAGAAGGTGTAGGTCTCGCCGCTGCGCAGGATGCTCTCCGCATACACGCGGTTGAGGGAGAACAGACCCGGATCCCAGCCCAGCGAGATCATTGCCAGCTTGCCGCCAGCCTTGGCAGCGGCATCAACGTTTGCGAAATGCTCCGGAATGCGTGCGTGGGTGTCAAAGCTGTCGATGACATTGAAGTCCTTGGCAAGTGCCGGTGTCTGCTCTGGCAGATCGGTCGCACTGCCGCCGCAGATGATGAGAACATCCACATCGTCCTTGTGGCTTGCTGCATCTGCCAGCGGATAGACCGGAATGCCGTCGGTGAGGAGCTGTACGCTCTCAGGGGAACGGCGGGTGAACACACCGACCAGCTCCATATCGTCATTCTGGCGGATGGCAAGCTCAACGCCCTTGCCGAGGTTGCCATAGCCTGCAATGGCAATTCTGATTTTGCTCATAGGAATAACCTCCATATTTGAAAATTAAATTTACTTGTATATTATAGCATATTTTTCAGAGTTTGTAAAGAAAAAAATAAATCCGGACAATTTCTTTTCAGGATCTGGAAAAACAGGATTCTACTCTTGGTAAAAAGCTATAAAAGTATTGACAATTGTAAGTACCTGTGATACAATATAACTGTACTTTGGTACAACCAATTTTAGAGAAAAGAAGGGTAAAAATGATGAAAAGAATCTCACGAGTCATGGCAATGCTGCTGGCAGCAGGATGCACAGCAGCGGCGTTTCCGGCGATCCCGGCGGATGCCGAGGTTGTCGAGGCTGCCAGAAGCATTTATGAAACCGACTTCGAGGACGGCGATGTATCGCAGTTTTCCAAGCGCGGTGACACCGATACTTCCGTGATCGGTACAGATACCGAGGATGGGAACACCTACATGAGTATCACCGAGCGCTCCAATGGCTGGAACGGTCCGCAGCTTCGGCTCGATGACATTTGCGAGCCGGGTGTCAGGTACACCGTTTCCCTCAAAGCCAAGGCGCAGTGGTACAATGACATCAAGGTGAGTCTTCAGTACACAGCAAATGGTGCCGAGGATGCCAGCTACAGCAATTTGCAGAGTGCGACCTCGGAAGGGGACTGGGTGAGTTTTGAGAATGTTAGTTTCAGCTTTGCGGATGACGTCCATGACGTGTACCTCTATGTTGAGGCGAATGATGCGGTAGATCTGGCAGTGGATGATTTTTCCCTGAAAACCGCACCGGTCTTTGGCATTGAGCAGGATATTCCGGGTCTGAAGGATGTCTATGCGGATTATTTCAAGATCGGCGGTGCTGTGACAGCCGATGAGCTGTCTCCCAGTTCCACCAAGGCACTGATCCTTAAGCATTACAACAGCATTACACTGGGCAATGAGCTGAAACCCGAGAACATGCTGGATCAGGCAGCATGTCAGAAGGCAGCCGCCGCAGGCGATGAAACCGCCGTGGCAGTCTCCCTCAAGGGCGCAGCTCGTTCCATCCTGAATTTCTGCCGCGACAACGAGATCCCGGTGCGCGGTCATGTGCTGGTATGGCATTCGCAGACGCCGGGCTGGTTCTTCAAGGAGGGCTACGATCCTGCGGCAGATTGGGTCGATAAAGAGACCATGCTGGGCAGAATGGAAAATTACATCAAGGGTGTGTTTGCGGTCATTGATGAGGAGTATCCGGACGTAACGTTCTACGCATGGGACGTTGTGAACGAGGCATTCCTTGACGACGGCTCTCCCCGAAAGGGCGGTACGTATGAGGAGAGCGGCGAGTTGTCCGGATGGACAGCCGTTTTCGGCGATAATTCGTTTATCCCCTATGCTTTTGAGTATGCAAGAAAGTATGCGCGTCCTGAGACCAAGCTCTATTACAATGATTTTAACGAGTATATGCAGGGCAAGCGCGATGCAATCTGTAAAATGGCGCTGGAGCTGAAGGAAAGGGACATTATTGACGGTATCGGCATGCAGTCGCATCTGGATGTCCGCACAGGATCAGATGCATTTCCGTCTGTGAACGTCTATGAGGCAGCACTCAAAAAGTTCACCGAGACAGGGCTGGATGTTCAGGTCACAGAGCTTGATGCAACGCTTCCCAAGGACAAGGAGCATGACGAAGCCATGCTTGAAGTGCAGGCACAGTATTATTCCGATATCATGGATGCGGTCATGAAGTATCAGGATAGTGTGAGCGCTGTGGTGTTCTGGGGGACGACCGATGACATGAGCTGGCGTGCATGGGGATCTCCGCTGCTCTTTAACGAGGATTACACCGCAAAGCCGTGCTTTAAGTCCATTATTGACGGCATTGATTACACTGTGCCCGAGCCGACAGAACCAAAGCCGATTGAAACGCAGGAGACGAAACCGCAGCCCAGCATAGATAACACGGAGCTGATCCCCGGTGACTGCAATGCAGACGGAGAGGTCGATATTCTCGATGTTATTATGCTGAACAGATTCCTGCTTGGCTCAGTCAAGCTGGACGCAATGCAGCAGAAAGCGGCTGATGTGGATCGCAGCGGCAAGGCGGAGGCTGACGATTCTTTGAACATTCTGAAATTTGTGGTCAAGCTGATCAGCAGCTTTGACGAAGTATAACGCGAGACGGAGAATGCTGTGCATCCTCCGTCTCAAAATAGGCTGTTTTGACCGGATGAAACAGGTTGGTTGTGAGGTGTGCGATGTCGTTATTCTCAAAATTATTCGGAAAGAATCCAAAGCCTGAAAAAGAGCCTGTTATGCTTCATGATGCATACGGCGATTTTATCCTTGATGAGTATTCATGGGAGTACGAGTGCGACCTGAATTGGTGCGGTGACGAATGTACAGTATGGCTTGCAACCGATGATGGCGAATCGAAAACGGCGGATCAATCATTAGAGATCTTTCATAAGCTCTATCATGATGCGGAAGAATGGGATAAGAAGGTCAAGGAATACTCCGCAAAGCGTTTCGAGAATTCTGATGGAATGATAGAGGTATGGGGCAGTTCTGAGGAATTTGGCGATTGTTTTGTTCCTGTCACAAGAGAAATATATCTGAGACGTCTCAAAATGAGTATTATTTTTATTGATGAATCCGGAGAGATCTCATTTACGCTCAATGCGGATGAGATGTTCCCCGATCACGAGATAGAGGTCGTTGCCAATCAATCGGGGGAGATGTTGTCCTGTGAACTCTCTTATGATCAATTTGCCTCAATATAACAGACTTTTTCGGAAACTTGCAGAAACCGGAGGATGCAGCGCATCCTCCGGTTCTTGTCGCTTGTACCAACATCAGACCCCTCCCCGGCGGAGGCCGGAAAGGAGTTGGAAGGCGCCTATAACAACTACTGGTACAGGTTAGCCTCGAGCTTATATAGTATGTCACGCAGAGCATGCAGACCACGGCCGCCCTTCAGGGG
>CAZKHW010000017.1:0-20961 GCA_964552525.1 uncultured Ruminococcus sp.
GCTATCGGCTATAAGGAGCTGCTCCCGTACCTGGATGGAACGGCATCGCTGGAGGACTGCATCGGGCAGATCAAGCGTGAAAGCAGGCGGTATGCCAAGCGGCAGCTCACATGGTTTCGCCGAAATGCACAAATTCAGTGGTTGAAGCTATGCGAAAGTGACGAAGTGCGAAAAATTTCAGAAAAAGCCGAAAAAATCATAGCCAAAACAGGATTTTTATGCTATAATGATTAATAAGTGCTTGTATGCGCGGCATAGAGGTGCTTTCGGCTTTGCTGCGGCAAAGCGTCATGGTACAGAAAGGAGAGACTCATGAACAAAATGATGAATCTACAAGATACGTTTCTCAACCAGGCAAGAAAGGAGCGCATTCCTGTTACGACCTTTCTTGTCAACGGTTTCCAGTGCAAGGGAATTGTGAAGGGCTTTGACAATTATGTGGTCATTTTTGACTGTCAGGGACAGCAGCAGGTTATCTATAAGCACGCGATCTCCACGATCGCACCGTCCCGTCCCATTCCGCTACTGGACGCTGAAACAGAGAAGTCTGAATAATCAGGCGGTGTCCCTATGAAAAACGGAACACTGTCGGTTGTACTGGCATTGGTTGCAGTGTCCGTCATTCTGACGGTAATCAATATCGCCGTGCAGCATCTGACACAGGATTATGTCACGGAAACCGCGCTGCTCTCTGTGGGCAGCGATTCCGAGCTGGTGCAGGGCGTATTCATCCGTGATGAACAGGTGATCACCTACGCCGGAGAGGGCGTTATCAGCTATGAGGTCTCGGACGGAGGAAAGCTCGGCATCGGCAGTCCTATCGCGGCTGTGTATTCCTCGGAAACGCAGATCGAGATCAAGCAGCGCATTGCGGCACTGCAAAAGGAATATGCCACGCTTGAGCGCATATCCAACCCGGGTACGACCAAGACGGCGCAGCCAGCCAATCTTTCGGAGCTGTTTACAGAACGCTATAAGGACTTCCTCCATCACCGCGAGCAGAACGATCACTCGGAGCTTTCGTCACAGCGTGAGGAGATGGTGGTGCTTCTGAGTACCTACCAGCTCGTCACCGGACAAGAGGACGCTGACGATTACAAACAGAAGATGCTGGAGATCCAGGCTGAGATCGAGGCACTTCAGGAGCGGCAGGAGCAGCCGCTGGACGTCATCCCGGCGGAGGAGGCAGCCTATTTCGTGAGCTATGCGGACGGATATGAGGATACGCTGAACATGGACATGCTCGACACCATCACGCCGCAGCTTCTGGCGGAGATCAAGGACAACCCCTCGAACCATAACGGCGTAGTCGGCAAGCTGATCGCCGATTATCAGTGGGCACTCGTGGCAGTGGTGGACAATTCTGACAGGAGATATCAGCTCGGAACTCCCGTGACGCTGAAATTTGCGTCTACCTCCGAGATGATCCGGGGCAGCATTCTGTCGCTCAATACAGACGGCAATGCCAAGCAGACCGTTGCGGTGATCATCTGCAATACGATGACCTATGATCTGGTGCAGCATCGGACGGATACGGTCGAGATCATCCGCGATAAAGACAAATACCAGGGCATCCTCGTGCCGCGTTCGGCGATCCGCTTCAAGGAGATCGAGAATGATGAAGGACGCATGGAAAAGACGCGCGGTGTGTATATCCTCAACGGCGAGCAGCCGGAATTTCGGAAGATCGATGTGGTCTATGAGGGTTCTGATTTTGTCATCTCAGCACAGACAACGGATTCGTCCTGCCTGATGCTTTATGATTCCATTATCACGAAAGGGATTGATGCAGATGGACAATAAGCGGCAGATGGTGCGTGAGAATTATACACGTATCGCATCGGAGATCGCAGAGGCTGCTGCCAGAAGCGGCAGAGCGCCCGGGGACATCACCTTTATGGCGGTGACCAAGACGGTGGATCCGATCCTAGTAAATGAGGCCATAGACTGTGGCATACAGGTTCTCGGTGAGAACCGTGTGCAGGAATGGCAGTCCAAGCGCGATGCGTACCGCGCGGACATTCCGGTGGATTTTATCGGCACTTTGCAGTCGAATAAGGTCAAGTATCTGATCGGTGCTGTCCGGATGATCCATTCGGTGGACAGGCTGTCACTTGCACAGGAGATCGAACGGCAGGCAGCCCGGCACGGTATCGTGCAGGACATCCTCCTGGAGGTCAATATCGGCGGTGAGCTGACCAAAAGCGGTATCGAGCCGCAGGCACTTCCGGGACTGCTTGAGGAGATACGCGCCTTTGAGCATGTGCGCGTGAAGGGGCTGATGACCATTCCGCCGCCGTGCAGCGATACGCGGTATCTCGAGGCAATGGAGACGCTCTATCTCCGGACGAGGGAGCATGATCCCGAACGGATGCAGATCCTCTCGATGGGGATGTCAGATGATTATGTACAAGCTATTGCGCACAGCTCGAATCTTGTGCGTGTCGGCTCTGCACTGTTCGGAGCAAGAGATTACAGTAAATAATAGGATAGCGACGTCGATCGCTGGCGGCCGCATGCGCCCATACCAATCATAACATGCGGAGAAACGGAGAACACCATGGAAATCTTTAAGAATGTCAAGGAATTCTTCTTCCCGTCTGATATGCCGGAGGCAGGCTCGTCCGCACCAGTTCCGGAGCAGCCGCCGCATCAGGGCGCAGAGGAGTTTATACAGAGCAAGGAGCATGGCTCGAATATCGTCAATATTCAGGCAACTGCACAGCTCCAAGTGGTTCTGGTAAAGCCGGAGGTGTTTACGGATGCCAAGGCGATAGCCGACCACCTCATCAGCCGTAAGACGGTCGTTCTGAACCTGGAGACAGCCTCCCCTGAGAACAGAAGAAGGATCATTGACTTCCTGGTGGGCGTTTCCTATGCCATCAGCGGCAGCCTGAAGCCGGTCGCTAACCTGACCTACATCATCACGCCGTACAATGTCGGCTTTATCGGCGATGATCTGGCAGCAGAGCTGGAGAACAACGGCGTTATCATCTAAGCGATGAACCAGAAACAGCAGGATGCCGACCGCATCCTTGCGGCGCATGTACAGGATATGGTGCGCCGGAATGCATGGCGCAGCTTTACGGCATTCCTCGATATGCGGCAATATACGCTGCTGAGAGCGGATTTGCAGGCAGGAACCTACCGCTTTTTCGGCGGCTACGAGGGCGCACAGCGCGGAATCCTGTGCATTCATCCGATGGAGGCATCTCCCGAGGACGCGGAATATCCCATCACGTGCCTGACCTACACCTTTCCGGAGGCGTTCACGGTCACGCACCGTGATGTTCTCGGCTCACTCATGGCACAGCAGGTGCAGCGCGATACGGTCGGTGATATCCTGACCGCACCGGGGAAGGTTCAGTGCTTTGTGACAGGAGCAGCGGTCAGTGCAGGCATGAGCCTGACGAAGATCGGCCGCGTTGGTGTCAGGGTAACGGATGCGCTGCCATTTTCCGGAGATTTTGTACAGGAAACACGCCAGATCAGCGGAACAGTCTCCACACCGCGGCTGGATGCGGTGCTCCGCACAGCACTAAGCCTTGGCAGGGGCAGGTGTCTGGATATGATCCGTGCAGGGCTGGTGACACTCAACTATCAGGAATGTCTCGAGCCTGCCCGTCTGCTCTCTCCCGGAGATGTATTTTCTGTTCGGAGTGTGGGCAAATTCTCTGTTAAGGAGATCGGTCAGCCTACCGCAAAGGGAAGGCTGCATATTATCATAGAAAAATATCTATAATTATATAATAAGAGGTGAAGGCAAAATGATGACTGCAAAAGAAATCAGAGAGCTCAGGTTTGAAAAGGCTGCCTGGGGTTACCGTCCTGAGGACATTGACGAATTCCTCGGCAAGCTCGAGGCGACGTTTCAGGAGATCGACAATGAGCGTGAGGATGCAAACCACAAGATCCAGCTCCTTGCCGACAAGGTGCGCGAGTATATGAAGGATGAGGACGCGATCAAGGATGCCTGGGTCGGCGCACAGAAGGAAGGTCACCGCATTCTGGCGGATGCCGGTGAAAAGGCAGAGCAGATCATTAACAAGGCAAAGGAGGAGGCAGCGCAGCTGATCGACGAGGCAACTGCACAGCACGCTGCCCTCATGGAACGCAACCGTGCAGAGCTTGCACAGGAGCAGGAGAATCTGGTCAATGCACGGCAGATGGTCGCAGACTTCAAGCGCAGCCTGTTTGATATGTACAAGAGCCATCTGGAGATGATCTCTGCCATGCCCGAGACAGAGGATGCTATCGGCAATGAGATCACCGCAGAGGATATTGCACGTGAGACTGCTCCGACAGAGGAGGAGGTCGCTGCCGCTGCGGCAGCTTACATCAATGAGGACGATGCAGCGACTCGTTTCAGTGATTCCGGTAATGTGAATCCGGCTGAATAACCCATCTATTCTCAGAACAGAAAGGATCTGACGCCAATGGCACAGGATTATAAAAACAGCTTGAACATGCCGAAAACCGAGTTTCCCATGCGCGGCAATCTGCCCAAGAGAGAGCCGGACATTCTCGCCAAGTGGGAGACGGAGCGTCTGTATGATGCGATGATGCAGAAGAATATGGGCAAGCCCTCGTTTATGTTCCACGATGGCCCGCCCTATGCAAACGGCACCATCCACATTGGTACTGCACTGAACAAGACGCTGAAGGACTTCATCTTCAAGCAGAAAAATATGACCGGATACTATGCACCGTATGTTCCCGGCTGGGATACCCACGGTCTGCCGATCGAGCTGAAGGCGCTCAAGGAAATGGGTGTGGAGAACGGCGCGATCCCACCGGTCGAGCTGCGCAAGGCTTGCAAGGACTTTGCGCTGATGCACGTGGAGAACCAGAAGAAGCAGTTCAAGCGTCTGGGAACTATTGCAGATTATGACCATCCCTATCTGACGCTTCGTCCGGAGTACGAGGCGCGTCAGATCGAGGTGTTCGGCAAGATGATGCAGGACGGCTACCTTTACAAGGGGCTTAAGCCGGTCTACTGGTGTCCTGACTGTAATACCGCGCTTGCTGAGGCGGAGATCGAGTACGAGAATGATCCGTGCAGTTCCATCTATGTGAAGTTCCGCGTGATCGATGACAAGGGTATGTTCACCAAGCTCGGACTTGACCTGAGCAAGACCTATTTCGTGATCTGGACGACCACCACCTGGACGATCCCGGGCAACCTGGCGATCTGCCTGGGTCCGGAGTACAATTATACGCTGGTCAAGGTCGGCGATGAGAGCTACGTTATGGCAGATGAGCTGGTCAAGGGTGTCATGGAGACTGCCGGCATCATGGAGTATACCACAGAGCATATCTTTACGGGTGCTGAGCTGGAGGGCATGAAGACCCGGCATCCGCTGTATGACAGATCCTCCCCGATCATTGTCGGTGACCATGTAACGCTCGAAAGCGGTACCGGATGCGTTCATACCGCACCGGGCTACGGTGTCGAGGACTATGAGGTCTGCAAGAATTACGAGGATATCGGTATTATCGTGTGTGTAGATGCCAAGGGACGCCAGACCGCAGAGGCTGGAGAGTTCGAGGGGCTCGACACGAACGAGGCAAACAAGAGGATCGCGGAGCGTCTGACTGAGGAGGGCGCGATGCTGGCAATGCAGAAGATCGTCCATCAGTATCCGCATTGCTGGAGATGCCATTCTCCGATCATCTACCGTGCGACCGAGCAGTGGTTCTGCTCCGTGGCAGGCTTTAAGGACGATGCTGTCAAGGCGATCGAGGACGTACAGTGGATCCCGGAATGGGGTGAGGACAGGATCAAGGGCATGGTACGCGACAGAAGTGACTGGTGCATCTCCCGTCAGAGAACATGGGGTGTGCCGATCCCGGTCGTATACTGCAAGGATTGCCGCAAGGCTGTTGTGACCGATGCCACCATCAAGAGCATTTCGGACGTATTCCGCAAGGAAGGCTCTGATGCCTGGTGGACAAAGGAGGTTTCCGAGCTGATCCCGGCGGATACCGCATGCGAGTGCGGATGTACCGAGTTCACCAAGGAATACGACATCATGGACGTTTGGTTCGATTCCGGTGTCTCCCACACGGCTGTGCTTGACAACTATGACGAGCTGTCCTGGCCGGCTGATCTGTACCTCGAGGGTGCTGATCAGTACCGCGGCTGGTTTCAGTCCTCTTTGCTGACCTCTGTGGTCTATAAGGGCACTGCTCCCTACAAGCAGGTCTGCACCCACGGCTGGGTCGTTGACGGCGAGGGCAAGGCAATGCACAAGTCCCTTGGCAACGGTATCGCACCGGAGGAGATCATCGACCAGTACGGCGCGGATATTCTCCGCCTGTGGGTGGCATCCTCGGATTATCACAGCGATATCAGGATCTCCAAGGATATCCTGAGCCAGCTTTCCGATCAGTACCGAAAGATCCGGAACACGGCAAGATATATTCTGGGCAATCTCAGTGACGGCGAGACCACGTTCGATCCGAACAAGGATATGGTCGCTGACAGCGCACTCGAGGAGCTTGACAAGTGGATCCTCATGCGTCTGGATGCTTTGACAGATAAGGTAAATGCAGGCTATAACGCATACGATTTCCATATCGTATTCCATGCGATCCACAATTTCTGTACGGTGGATCTGTCCAGCTTCTATCTGGATATCATCAAGGACAGACTGTACTGCGAGCGCGTGACAGCTCCCACCAGACGTGCGGCGCAGACTACGATGTACCGCATCCTTGATGCCGTAACACGTATGGTAGCACCGATCCTGAGCTTTACCGGTGAGGAGATCTGGCAGAACCTGCCGCATAAAGCGGAGGATGATGCACAGAGCGTATTCCTCAACCAGTTCCTGCCCAAGACCGGAATCGTGCTTGATGAGGCGGCATCTGCCAAGTGGGCTGAGATCTATGCCCTGCGCGAGATCGTCAACAAGGCACTTGAGGAGAAACGCAACGAGAAGCTCATCGGAAAGTCTCTGGAGGCGAAGATCATCATCACCGTTGCGGACGAAGAGACTGCTGCCAGGATGCGCGGCTGGCGCGAACTGAAAGACGTGTTTATCGTGTCCGAAGCTGAGGTAGCCGTTGGCGAGACCGGCGGTGAGCCGTACAGCATTGCGGTTGAGAAGGCAGGCGGCAGCAAGTGCGAACGCTGCTGGTGCTACTCGGAGGATGTGGGCAAGATCACGCTGCATCCGACCCTCTGCAAGCGCTGTGCATCTGTCGTAGACTGATTTTTCCACGGTTCGTGGAGATCGGGGCGCAGTTCCCCGTGAAAACAACACAGATCAGGCATCACTGCGCAGACATGCGCGGCGATGCCTGAAACACGGCGGCTTGCCGTCTGCTTCAGGACGGTGAGCCGCTATTCGTGTGAAGGGAGGGTATCTATGCTCATTATCGCAGCAGTTGCGGCAGGGTTGATCGCACTTGTTGACCAGCTCATCAAGCTGTGGATCACCCGGAGCTTTTCTCTGTATGAGGAACGTCCCTTTCTCCGGCTTGGCAGTCTTGACATCATGCACCTGCGTTATATCGAGAACAACGGCTCGGCGTTTTCGAGCTTTGCAGGGCAGACGGCTCTGCTGCTGGTTGTCACTGCCATCGGCATGGGCGTGTGTGCTTACTTCCTTGTAAAGAAGTCGAAACACCGTCCGCTGCTGTTCTGGAGTCTGACCATGATCCTCGGCGGTGCGCTTGGCAATATGATCGATCGGATCTTCCGCGGCGGCTCGGTGGTCGATTATCTCGACCTACAGCTATTTAACTTTGCGGTCTTTAATTTCGCGGACTGCTTTATCACCGTAGGGACGGCATTGCTGGCGGTCTATATCCTGTTCTTTATGGATCGGGATGACAAGCGTCTGAAAGCTGCGGCAGATGCCGAATCCCAGGAGAATCTCGATGATCCGGCATGAGCTGGTCTTTCCGGCAGAGGCAGTCGGAACGCGTCTGGACAAGTGGATCGCATCGCAGGGGATCGAGCTGACGCGGTGTGCCGTGCAGGGACTGATCGTTTCCGGGCATGTGACCGCAAACGGCAAAACGATCCCGAAGAACTACCGTCCCAAGCCGGAGGAGATCATTTTCATCGAAGTGCCGCCGCCGGAGGAGATCGAGATCATCCCTCAGGATATCCCCCTCGATATCGTGTATGAGGATGAGGATCTGCTGGTTGTCAACAAGCCTAAGGGCATGGTCGTCCACCCAGCTCCCGGAAATTATGACGAGACGCTGGTGAATGCGCTGATGTTCCACTGCAAGGGGGGGCTGTCCGGCATCAACGGCGTGATCCGTCCCGGTATTGTTCACCGTATCGACAAGAACACAAGCGGTCTGCTGATCGTGGCAAAGAACGATTTTGCACATCAGGGACTTGCCGACCAGATCCGGGTGCATTCCTTTACGAGGGAATATGAGGCGATCGCTGTCGGCGCATTCCCGGATGCCGAGGGTACGATCAATGCCCCCATCGGCCGTCATCCGGTCGATCGCAAGAAAATGTGTGTCACCGAGAAGAATGCCAAGAGCGCGGTCACGCATTATCAGGTCTTGCGGCAATTCAGCGGTGCGGCGCATCTCAGGCTGCGGCTTGAGACCGGGCGGACGCATCAGATCCGGGTGCATCTGAGCTTTATCGGGCATCCTATCTATGGGGATGACGTGTACGGCAAGGCGGTCAAGGGTACGCAGGGACAGTGTCTGCATGCACGCAGGATCGGCTTTGTGCATCCGCGCACAGGTGCTTATCTGGAATTTGAGCGCGAAGCACCGGCGTATTTTCAGAAACTGCTCATGAAAATGGAGAAACAGTAATGTTTGAAGATCCCAAGAAAATTTGCATCATCACCGACCTTGACGGAACGTTCCTGCCGAAGTCAAAGATACCGCTGCCGCGCGATCTTGCCGCAGTACGGCGTTTTGAGGCAGCAGGCGGTCTGTTTACCATCGCGACCGGACGAACCGTGCAGGCATCGAGACGCTATCCCGAGGAGCTTGGTCTGAAAAGTCCCATGATCGTCTTTAACGGCGCAGGCATCTACGATGCCGCCAGGGGCGAGCTGGTCTATATACATCCGCTGCCGGAAACGGCACGGGAAATGACTGCGCACATCCTGTGCGATAATCCTCACGCAGGCGTTGAGGTACTGTGCGCAGAGGATACCTGGGTCGTGAACAATACCGCATGGGAACAGGAGCATATCCGCGTGTGTCAGGTCATACCGCAGTACGGTCAGGTGGAGGATGTCACCGGAACATGGCTCAAGGTGCTGTTTGCGATGGATCCGGGGGATATCCCTGCATTTATCGAATATATCGCAGCACAGGGCTTTTCGGATGTCAGCTTTATCCGTTCGGAAAAGCGGTTCTACGAAATGCTCCCCAAGGACGTGTCGAAGGGCAGTGCGCTGCAAGCCTACCGGACGCTGCCCGGTATGGAGGATGTCACGTTCGTGGCGGTTGGAGATTATGACAATGACATTGAGATGCTCAGGGCAGCGGACTTTGCCGTCTGTCCTGCCAATGCCTGTGACAAAGCCAAGGCATGTGCCGATCTGATCCTTTCGCGTACCTGTGAGGAGGGCGCGATGGAGGAACTGATCGACTATCTTCTGGCACGATCTAAACGTTCGCAATAGTTTGTAAGAGCTATTCAGATATTTTAGGAGGTACTCTCATGGACGAAACAATCAAAAAGCAGCTGCAAAAAACAGCCTGCAACGTAAGAATGGGCGTTCTGACCGGGACGTTCCATGCCAAGTCCGGTCATCCGGGCGGATCGCTCTCCATCGCAGATCTGGTGACCTATCTGTACTGCGTCAAGATGCATGTTGATCCCAAGAATCCGGACATGCCCGACCGCGACCGTCTGGTGCTTTCCAAGGGTCATACAGCTCCGGCACTGTATTCCATTCTGGCTGAACGCGGCTTTTTTGGTAAAAAAGAGCTTGAGAGTCTGCGCCACATCGGTGCGATGCTCCAGGGACATCCGTGCATCCACACACCGGGCGTGGATATGAGCTCCGGCTCACTGGGGCAGGGGATCTCCGCAGCATGCGGCATGGCACTGGCAGGCAAGATCAATTCAGAATCCTACCATGTCTACACCATTCTGGGTGACGGCGAGATCGAGGAGGGACAGGTCTGGGAGGCTGCCATGTTCGCGGCACATTACGGTCTGGACAACCTTACTGCCATCGTGGACAATAATGGTCTGCAAATTGACGGCAAGATCACCGAGGTATGTTCGCCCGAGCCGATCGATGAGAAGTTCCGCGCATTTGGCTGGCACGTGATCGTTGTGGACGATGCCCACGATTTTGATCAGCTTGAGGAGGCATTTAATGAGGCGGAAACCATCACCGGCAAGCCCGTTGCCATCATTCAGAAGAGCGTAAAGGGCAAGGGCGTTTCCTTTATGGAGAACCAGGTCGGCTGGCACGGTGCTGCACCCAATGCGGAGCAGTATGAGCAGGGAATGAACGAGCTGCGTGCAGCTCTTGCAGAATTGGAGGCGTGAGAGATGGCAGATGTCAAGAAGAAGGCGACTCGCGAAAGCTATGGCGAGGCGCTCACAGAGCTTGCAGAAAAGTACCCGAAGCTGGTGGTTCTGGATGCAGACCTTGCGGCTGCGACCAAGACCGGCATTTTCAAGAAGGCATATCCGGAGCGTTTCTTCGACTGCGGCATTGCGGAGGAAAACATGATGGGCGTTGCAGCAGGACTTGCAGCGGCTGGGATGCTGCCGTTCGCATCGACCTTTGCCATGTTTGCAGCAGGCAGAGCGTATGAGATCGTGCGCAATTCTATCGGCTATCCGCATCTGAACGTGAAGATCGGTGCAACGCATGCCGGTATTTCTGTCGGCGAGGACGGCGCGACTCACCAGTGCAACGAGGATATCGCGCTGATGCGCACCATTCCGGGCATGACCGTGATCGTACCCTCCGATGACGTGGAGGCGAAAGCGGCTGTCGAGGCAGCGATCCTCCATGACGGTCCGGTGTATATGCGCTTTGGCAGACTGGCAGCACCCATTCTGAACGATCCGGCGACCTACAAGCTCGAGCTGGGCAAGGGCGTGACGCTGCGTGACGGCAAGGATATCACCATTGTCGCGACCGGACTGATGGTTGGCGAGGCTGCCGCAGCGGCGGAAACACTGGCAGAACAGGGGATCGATGCGCGTGTCCTCAACATCCACACCATCAAGCCGCTGGATGAGGAGCTGATCGTCAAGGCAGCGCAGGAGACAGGCAGGATCGTGACTGTGGAGGAGCATAGCGTGATCGGCGGTCTGGGCAGTGCGGTCTGCGACTGCGTATGCGAGAAGTGTCCGGTTCCCGTGACAAAGATCGGTGTGAATGACGAGTTCGGTCATTCCGGCCCGGCAGTGGATCTCCTCAAGGAGTTCGGGTTGTCTGCGGAGAATATCGTGGCTGTGGTAAAGCAAGTGCTTGGCAAGTGATCCGCAGGATGGGAAACAAAGACTGAAAGGCTGATACATCAGCCTTTCAGTGTGCTGATGAATGGTATCGTTTGGAGGCATAAATATAATGTTATATTCTTCACGAAAATCGGCAGTAATCAGATATATTCTTACAGGTATCATTTGTGCTGTGTCAGCAATTATTTCAGATGATAAAAACTTCAGCCTATTTATGTTGGTGCTAACTTGCAGTTTTTTGGCACTTCTTTTTATCATTTATTTGTTTTGGAAGGGCTTTGATAATGGCAGTTTTACCGCATTCTATTCTCAAGATAATCTTAAGAGGAGAGACAAATACATACGCTATTTCAGTATTTTCTCTAATTACGGAGTGCTAATAACAGTTATTCTGCATGCAAAGGAAGATTTAGTAGGAATTATTTTGTCTGCTGTTATTTTGGTATTACTTATAGTGGAAAGTATATTCTATTTCCGTACGAATAACAATTTGTCTGATTGAAAACATGGTATATAAAGTATTGTTTCATTCTATAATGCCGATACCATATGCCGAACTCGTCTTTTTGGCATCTTTGCACCATATTATTGTCTGAACTCCTAGGAATACTACAGTATTCCTAGGAGTTCGTCCTTTGATAGGGCACGAATCTGCTCGAAAATCGTAAGCGTATGTTGACAGCGTTTCCTATGATGATAGGATATCAAATTCCGTAGTTTTTCCTACGAAGTATATTTTCCTTTCATCTGAAAAAAATATATGAAAAAAGGTCACCTTTTTTCATGCTCATTCGATTACTATTATGAAAGCAAAATTTGCGCAAACTATGTTTTCAAGAGGTGAAGCCATGAAGTCTGAACGTGAACTGCGTACTCTCACAGAACAGTCACAGGATGACGGTTTCAGAGCTATTTTCGACCAATACTGCAATTATGTCAGCACGATCGTCTGGAATCACATTCGGGGGATCGGTACACAGCAGGACGTGGAGGAAGCTGTCAGCGATGTGTTTGCTGATCTATTCCGGAATTTCGATACTATTAAGGATGGTAAACTGGAAAGCTACATCCGGATGCTTGCCAAACGAACCTCGATTGATGCCTTTCGAGGGCTGACAGCACGTCCGGACAAGCCGTTCGACAAGGACGAGGCATGGAACGAAGCGGTTTCTGACGAGAATATCGTACAGGAGCAGGAACAAGCCGCACTCCGGCATGAGCTGCTTCAATGCATCTGGTCTTTGGGCGAGCCGGATTCCACCATTATCATCTGGAAATATTACTACGACTGCTCTGCTGAACAGATCGGAAAACAAGTAGGTCTGAACCGCCTTGCTGTCCGAAAACGACTGAGCCGTGCCAGAGCGAAGCTGCAAAAGCTGCTTACTGACAAGGATATTACTTTGTAAAGGAGGAGCATCATGAAGAAACATTCCCTACAGTCTCTTCTGAAAAATGCGGATGAGAAAACCCTGCGCGAAATCGCAGAGCATACACCTGTTCCGTTCGATACCGACCAGATGTTTCAGCAAAGCCTTGCAAAATGGAAAAGCGAAGATGCCTCTCCAGTGACAGACCATCCGGTAAAAAAACGTATGACATTCCTCATCCTGACAACGGCTGCGTGTTTGCTCCTGACCGTTGGTCTGGTACAGGGCGTATGGTCAAGACAGCAGCGTATCGAGACACGCCCACTGTCGGAAACAACCACGGAAACCCGAACCACAACGTCTGCAACCACCGCTGCACAAGCACAGCATACTGCCGCTTCCACCGAAGCAAGCCGTATCACAACGTCACATTCTGCTGCCGGGGTGATGGAAACCACACTGCCTGCGACCACCGCTGCACAAGCACAGCATACTGCCGTTTCCACCGAAGCAAGCTGTATCACAACGTCATATTCTGCTGCCGGGGTGATGGAAACCATACTGCCACCGACAACCGACATCCCCCAATTGACCGAACCGACAGAGTCTATTGTGACTGAAATCGTGACCAGTGTTCCTGACATCGAGACTGCCGAGGCGAGCTTTCCCGAAACGCAATCCACGACCACAATCCGCCCAACGGAAACTGTCGCTACTTCAATATCGATCGCATCCAGTGAGTCGGAAACTCCCGTTGCTTCAATACCGGTCGCATCCAGTGGACCGGAGGCTGTGTATGATTATGAGGTGCTCCCCGGCTTTTGTGTGAAGTATCTGGAGGAGCTTGTGCAGATTTACTCGCTCGATGTGATCACGCCCTCTCCTGCGGAGCATTGCGAATATACACTCTCCTTTGATCGCTATTCCATTGCATCTGTTGAAGAAGAATCAGAACATAGTTGGATTTATACGATCATTGATGTTCAGACAGGTCAGCAGATTCAGGTGCAGCAGAGATTTCGGGATGAATATTTCAGCAGCAGCTACTACGGCGCGTGTCAGCTCACTGCACAGAACGTTGGTGGACATTCCGGCTTTTGGATCGTATCCAACCAGGAAAGGCTGCTGATCTGGGATGATGGCTTTTACACCTTTAGCATGTACGCATCTGCCGAAGCCCCGGAACTGTTTCTGGAGATCGCAGAATTCCTGCATCCCGGCAGTCCATATTAAAAGAAAGCCTGTGATCCTATGTTTTTGATCCCCGCACTCTATTGCCTCCTTTCGTCCTTGTATGCCCTGTCCGAGCGAAAAGACTCTCCCCAATTCTGGAGACAAACCATTATCATTGTTTGCTCTGAATATGCGGTAATGTGTGTGCTTTATTATCTGCTCTTTCATTTTATGGCAGAAAGCAAGGGAAAGCTGCCGCTCATGCCGCTTTTCACGCTCTGCCTGCTGCCCTATGCAATCCTGTTCTTGAAACAAAAACACTCCGAGAAAATCGAAAGGGCAGTTGCCTATCTGCAAAAATTGACAACTGCTCTCTTTATCCTGTTTCTGCTTGAAATCTTTGTTTTCAATGCGAAAAGCCTGACAACAGCATATCAGAGCAAGACCTATGCTCCGGATATGGTCACCTGCTCCGGTGAAGTCCGGCAGGAAGGGGACAGTCTGGTAATCACCGGAAATTCGACTCTCACTCTGTATGACGTGCCGGAATATGCTCACTGTCTGATACTGCCGCTCGTGCAGGAACGCGATGAGAACGCGCTCCCCTATCATGTCAAGCTGAATATGTTTGATGATAATTTTTCCGAAGAAAGCGTGACCGTACAGGAAAAGCTGCAAATGGGCAGGAAAACTGACTGCCGATTGAGCTTCCAGCCATACGAGCGAGTACATTCCCTTCAAATCGATTTTTTTGATGTGGGAAAGCCGGTCGCGCTGAACTGGGTGCGTGCAGCAAGCTGTCTGCCGTTCCGGTTTCATTCCCTGCGATTCTGGGTACTGTCCGGATTGACGGCACTTGTGATCGCGGTCATAACATTTTCGTGGAATCAGATACGCTACCGTCGTCGGAATCCTGTGCATTGTATCTGTGTCTGTGCCGTGATTGCATTGTGCATGGGGCTGAGCTATGCATTTGTCAGACCGGACGGAAAGCCCTATGATTACACAGGAACGCCCTCCGTCAATGACCCCTATGCACTTGTCTTTGATGCATTTCAGAAGGGACAGGTCTGGCTCGACATTGAACCAGATGTGGGGTTGCAGGAGATCAAAAATGTGTATTCCCGAGGACAGCGTGATGCGAGCGGTGTATCCTCACACTGGGATTATGCCTATTTTGAGGGGAAATACTACTGCTACTTCGGCGTCACCCCGGTGCTGCTCTACTATTACCCCTATTACTGGATTCACGGTCAGCTCCCGGCATTGTCGATGGCGGTCAATTTCTTCGGGGTCTGGGCAATCCTGTTTTTCTGCCTGACACTGCTCTCAGCGGTTCGGATGTTCATTCCCCATCCCAATCTGTTGATGCTGCTCCTGTTGATCCCGAGTTCGGTGGTGTGCCTGGGGTCATACCATATGATGAATTATGGTGCAAAATACCACCTTCCCATGACGGCAGGGCTGTGTATGCTCTCCCTTTGCCTGCTGACCGGAATCCGGGCTTGTATGGCAAAGCGAATGCCGCTCCGGATGATTCTGCTGTTCCTGAGCGGCACATCCCTTGCACTCTGTGCCGGTGCGCGTCCGTCTATGGCAGTCGGCGCAGTCATCCTGATCCCGTTGTATATCGGTATTCTTCTGAATAAGCGACAGAAACTCCCGTTTCGTCTGGGGCAGGCAGCCTGTTTTCTTGTACCGCTATGTGCCGGTGCCGCAGGGCTGATGTGGTACAATCAGGCACGGTTTGGCTCACCGTTGGATTTCGGTGCAGCGTATCAGCTCACGGTGAGCGATGTTCATGCCAACACGCTGCGGCTCACCAACCTGTGGGGCGCGGTGGAGCATTATTTCCTCATCCCGACACGGAACAAGACAACATTTCCGTTCTTCGAGTCACAGTGGGGAAATCTGAACAATTATCAGCATTATGTCTATTTGGAGGGAACGATCGGATGGATGATGTACCCCATGATTCTGATGGGAGTGCTCTGCCTGTATCCGACGCTTGCAGATGACCGTATCCGTTACCGCTGCCGCATTACAGCCGCACAGCGGAAGTGTTTTCTGGTGCTGTGCGGTGTGACCTCGCTTCTGGTGGCTTGGATGGATTTCTCGGCAGGCGGTGTCAATCAGCGGTATCTTTACGATATTGCGCCGCTCCTGTTGCTGCTCAGTGCGATCACGATTCTTCGGTACAGCAGAACGATGGGACAAAAGCGATACCCTTATCTGCTGTTTTGCAGTTCGATCTTTTTGACAGGAATCTTTGGTTCGCTCCTGCTGCTCGGAATCCCTGACGGCAATCTGATGCGGCGTTGTCCGGAGCTGTACAATACCGTCGAGGAGATGGTGATGTTCTGGCAATAAGTGCAGTTTCATAACAGGTGCGTTATTGATCCGTTTTAAGACTGTGACAGCGCAGCTAAGATTGCAGAAAAACTGGCAGAAATACAGGAGAGGACGCTGCGTTGATATGGTTGCTATTTACTGTTGAGTACTCTGCGGTTTTGAAATCGAATCACAAATGAAACGTCTGTATCTTTCGAGATACAGACGTTTCTGTAACGTTTCATAAGAAAACTTGCTCTCGCTGTGCCTATGTATTATGCGGTAGGTAGGGAATGCACTTCCAATATTTTCACAGAAATTGTATACAGGCGTGCAATTTTCGGAAAAATTGGAGCATAAGAAAAAGCTATGTGTCAGGGCATTGAAAACGCATCAATCGCTCTGCACAGGTCAGGAGGAACCATGAAACTGAATGATGCGAAGAATATACTGCTGGGTGACCAGCAGGTGCAGAAGGTATATCTCGGGGAGCAGTTGATCTGGCCGCAGACTGCACCGCTTCCGGACAAGCCTGCCTACGATGCAACGAAAATCGCCCTTGTCCTTCTGGATGAGGATCTGGAACCAACAGACAATGTGGTGTATCTGGTGACGTTAGATGGCGTGAAAACGTATCTGGGCAATCACACCAGTAATCAGTATCTGGTGCATTTCGGGGATGATAGCGGGATCAGCTCGATACCAGCCAATTCCATGCAAAGCCTGTCCAATATGGCAAAGCTTTATGTCGGAACTTCCGTTACAGAGGTCGGCTCGGGTGCGTTCAGATATTGCTCCAATCTTCGGGAAGCCGTGATCCATTGCGGCAGAAATGCTAATATCGGCAACAACTATATGTCACCGTTTGATTCCTGCACCTCTTTGAAAGCCCTGTATTTTTCCGGAGGAGAAGGCTCGACCGTTGGCTATAATTATGGTCTGAATGCGCTGGAAACCGTGGTGATCGGATCCGGCATCGTGTCTGTGATCGCTTGTAGAAATTGTAATTCTTTGAAAAACATTGTTCTCGGAAACGACCTTATAACGATTAGGAATTCTGCTTTTTCTAATAACCCGGCATTATCGTCAATTACCATACCGTCCAGTGTAGAAACGATTGGAACGTATGTGTTTTACAACTGCTATTCTCTCACATCCATCACGATCCACAAAGCGCAAGGCAGTATCTCCGGCGCACCATGGGGTGCACCGAATGCAACGGTCACATGGACAGGCTGAAAGGAGAAATCACATGAACTGGGACATGATCTTGAAAACCTTTTCCGCCACAGCCTGTGGACTTGCAGGATTTCTTTGGGGAGAGCTGGACGGACTGATGCTGGCACTCATCGCCTTCATGACGATCGACTATATCACCGGTCTGATCGCCGGCTATCAGGCGCGTGAGCTGTCGAGCCGCACGGGATTTCTCGGTATTGCCCGAAAGGGGCTGATGCTCCTCGTTGTGGCGGTGGCGCACATCCTCGACACGCAGGTGCTTGGCGGCGAAAGTTCCGTGTGCCGCAGCGCAGCCATCGGATTTTACCTCGCCAACGAGGGACTGTCCATCATGGAGAACACCACCCGGCTCGGCGTGCCGTGGCCGCCTGCCATTGTCAAGGCATTGCGGCAGATCAAGGATAAGGAGGAATAATTCGTTGCGGTCACTCTGACAGACAAGAGCTTTTTCCTGATGGGCGGAAGAGGCTGTGATTTTGTACTCCATGCTCCTCTCGCCAGTCCTTATTCGCAGGACGTCCCGAATGATGTGCTGCGGCTTGTGATCCGCCCGGATGCCAAGCAGGCTTGTCTGGAAAACGTCACCCTGGGTGGGAAGAACTCCGTCCGTCTGGGCGATTTCTCATCCCGGAGTAAGGAAAGGAGCACAGCATATGACAAGAAATGGAATCGATGTTTCAAAGCATCAGGGCAAGATCGACTGGAGCAAGGTCAAGGCATCCGGCAAGGTGGACTTTGCGGTCATCCGTGCCGGGTACGGAAAGGTCATCAGCCAGAAGGATCCGCAGTTTGAAGTCAACTACAAGGGATGCACTGAGAACGGCATCCCCTGCGGCGCGTACTGGTATTCCTACGCGATGAGTGTGGAAGATGCGGTCAAGGAGGCTGAGACGTGCCTTGCTGCGATCAAGGGCAAGCAGTTTGCGTACCCCATTTACTTTGATTTTGAGGAGAAGAAACAGATCGCGCTTGGAAAAGCGAAAGTATCTGAGATCGTCCGGGCGTTCTGTGAAACGCTCGAAAAAGCCGGCTATATTGCAGGCATCTACTCTATGAAGTCGGGGCTGGAGAGCTGTCTGACGGAGGACGTGCGGAATGCCTACACCAATTGGGTGGCGCATGTATGGGTGTACAAGACGAGCTATTCCGGGCATGATATGTGGCAGTATAGCTGGAAGGGCAGCATCTCGGGGATCTCCGGAGACGTGGACTGCAACTACTGCTATCGTGATTTTCCGGCGGAGATCGCGGCATCTGGAAAGAACGGTTATACTGCAAATGCGCCCTCAGAGCCGGCTGAAAAGAGCATTGACGAGCTTGCGAATGAAGTGATGGACGGTAAGTGGGGCAATGGTGAGGATCGCCGGCAGCGTCTGACTGCCGCTGGATATGATTACGGTGCTGTGCAGGCGGCTGTCAATGCGCTTGTAAAAGCGGCGGTCAGGACGCATACCGTTCGCAAGGGTGATACGCTCTCGGCGATCGCGAAAAAGTATGGCACGACGGTCAGCGCGATCGTTGCGGCGAATCAGGAGAAATACCCTAAGATTACGGCGGATTATATCGTGGTGGGATGGGGGCTCACTGTGTGAGGAAGCCCCCCCCCGGCAGGAATGGTGATCTCCTGCCGGGGGGCTTTATTTTTCCACAATTTCAACGGTTGAAAATCTCTTGAAATCTTCCGTCACAATGCCATATTGACGGAACATGTCAGAATATGGTATACTGGTATTGGGTTCAGGAAAAACCTGAATACTATTAAATTTTAATGCTCTACATAAAACCGCCCTGCTTCTCCCGGTTTGTCAGTTTCCGGGGATGCGGGGCGGTTTTATTTTGTATTATCATTATGTGTAAGATAAACACTGTAATTTGTACAATTAGTATAATATATTAAAATAAGCCACAAAAATGTAGTACATATTCCTGACGAGTACCAGAGTGTTTACTGTGTGCATGAGAAGAATCGTGAGCTTAGAAATTATCGTTGACATACAATCTGGTGAATGCCAGGAAATTTGCTACAAGTCATAAGAATATGGATCGGATCTGTGAGGAGATCATGGAGATTACGGGTAATCCGAATCAGTTGATTTTAAGCGAAATCGATAACTGGAAAACGCAATCAACGGATTTTATACTGGTTGTTATTTAGCCTGCCAGAGTATAGATACCGTACCCCACATAATCGACCTGACCATCAGCAAAGCCGGGCTGACCGTCCATCGTCAGCTTCCATTGATGAGAATACTGATTCTCATTGACATGTGTCCACTTGTAACCCATTTGCTGCAGCACCGGCCCTAAAGCTCTGGTGGAACCGGCACAGGAGTATTCGCCCTTGACAACACAACGTATGCCGTTGCATAATCGCTGCCACTCATGGTATAACTCATGGTATAGGTACAGCGGGTTTGAGAGAACAGAGAAACAAAATACGCTGCCTGCGCCACTGTCTCCAGATTCGTTTCCTCTTTGTCAATGCAGTCTGCTACAACCTGTGCCACGTCGGCAGGATCTTTGGTTTTATTGCCCGAGCCGCGCTTCGGTATCTCACGGCAGATCCCGTCTGCGCCGATCAGATAGTCATCCTGAATGTCCAGCTTGTGCATAAATCTATAAACTGGCTCGAAATAGTAGAGATTGCCATCAATGGTCTGATATTCTGACAGTACAATAGACCTCCTCGGAAGCTGGAGAAGTGCCAGATTTCGCAGGATATTTCGTATATGGCAAAGTGACTCGAACACAGAAATACTTGATGTATTGCAAGTGCGAGGCACAAAGCCAGATGCGAAAGAGACAAGGAAGATAGTACTTCGTAAGTTTCCGAGGAGGTCTAATATAGTCGCTCCCGACATAGTAGCGTGTTCCCTTTCCATAGAGTGTTGCCTGATACACCGTGCTTTCACCGGATTCACCATACACTACCATCGGGGAAGCAAGTGAACCGTCCTCCGGTGCATCGATCCAACAGTCATGCAGCACCTTTCCGTTCTGACAATAGGAGAAGTTTGAAAAAACAAGCGATTCATCCAAAATATGAAAAGGGCGCACGAAAGCAAGCCGTCCAAAGGGCAGCCAAAAAATGATTTTAAATTAAAATCCTGTATGTGTTAAAATGAGATGAACCAATAAAAAAGAGAAATTCCAATCGAGATATGGTATAATAAGTTTACCACAATCCAAATACCGACTCGGAGGAATTTCTCATGAATATTATAACACAAGAAGCCAAGAAACGTCAAGCGGTAGTTAAGGTGGCGAACAGAAAAGGCAAAAGTCATGCAAGCAGGAAGTACGGTGTCAGTCTGTCGAGCGTAAAGCGGTGATGCAAACGCTATGACGGCACATGGCAGTCACTAAGAGAAAGATCACACAGACCGCATAGTCACCCCAAGAGGCACACAGAAGCAG
>CAZKHW010000018.1:0-20845 GCA_964552525.1 uncultured Ruminococcus sp.
ATTACACGCTTTTCATAGAAAGCGACTGCGGAAATTACTCCTATGGTTGGACACCCACTCCCAAAACAGAAAGCTTTGTTAAGTTGCTTTGTCGAATGGACAGCGAGTATCTTTTAGGAAAAATATCGGATATGAGCTACTTTGATTTTGAAAAAAGCAAGGAGCAAACTTACGAAAATATTCGTATATACTTTGAGGATGACGGTACAAACGAAGTCCAAGAAGTTATTGAAAGTCTTGACTATAACCTTGACGTAGATGAATATCAAACCGAGGAAAGCTTTTACAGAATATGTGAAGATGCACTTTACGAACGTAATGTTGATAACCATTTTGATATTATACATATTGAAAAGGATTATCCGGCAGGAGCAAAAAAGATCGCAGATATTTTTAAAAACACAATACAACCGTATTTGTGGGAAAACTTTTTAAATGTTGAATTGAAAGATTATGGAATATGAGGAATGGTAGCAAATGACAAATGCAGAGCTTAAAGCGGCGATGATAAGCCGCAAACCCGTAATTTATCGTTCTAAACGGTATGGGGAAAGCAGATACAAGCGCATTTATGCAATAAGATACACACTTGACAAATCGGACAAAATAATAATTCAGGTAGAATTATTAGATTACAACAATAACAGTATAATCACAGTAAACGGAAGCGAGGTGTTTTTGGATAATGATTGATGGTGCAACAGTAACATTGCCGTTAGGCGAATTTGACGAATTAAGGACAGACAGCGATAGATTTCGGAGGTTAGTCCAACAGATTTCGTGGTGCTTTGAATATGAGTGTAAAGAATATGGCACACCCGAGGAATGCAAGACTTGCAAAAAAGAAAATCCAAATTGTAAAAAATGTAAAGTGTTCAAGAAATCGCCGCCGTATGAGGAAATATTGACCGTTGACACGGAGGGGCTTATAAATCTTACAAAGCAATTCGCACTTTATGGAAAAGATATTGAATCGGACGAAGAGGAAATGACCGTTGTCGAAAAGAAAAAACGAGGTGAAAGCAAGTGAAAACGCTTACGCTTGGAAGTCTGTTTGACGGAATCGGCGGCTTTCCTCTTGCGGCGCAAAGGTGCGGGATCAGGACCGTGTGGGCTTCGGAAATCGAACCCGCGTGCATTGAGATCACAAAGCGGCACTTTCCCCGAATGGAACACTTGGGGGATATAACGCAGATCGACGGCGGCAAGATCCCGCCCGTAGATATTATTTCCTTCGGTTCGCCTTGTCAAGATCTGTCAACGGCGGGTAAACAAAAGGGTTTGAGCGGTGAGCGGAGCGGCTTATTTCTTGACGCAGTACGCATAATTTACGAAATGAGGAGGGCAACAAATGGAAGATACCCGACATTCATTATATGGGAAAATGTTAGCGGGGCTTTCAGCAGCAACAAAGGAAACGATTTCCGCATTGTGCTTGAAAAAATCACAAACGCCTATATTCCAATGCCTAATAGCGGAAAATGGGCAACAGCTGGAATGGTTAGAGGTTGCAAAGGAGGGGCAAGCGTGGCTTGGCGGCTTCTCGATTCACAGTATTGGGGAGTTCCCCAGCGTCGTAAACGAATCTTCCTTGTGGGTGATTTTAGAGCCGAACGCGCCCCGCAAATACTCTTTGAGTGTGAAAGCGTGCTTGGGTATACTGAAACGCGCAGAAAAGAGAGGAAAGGAACTACCCCCGCTACTGTCAACGATTTTGAAATTGCGGGCGGGCTTATCCCAAATAGTTGTGTTGCAGATTTTGGACGTATTGCCGACAGAATTTACTACAACGCAGAAAATGCACGAACTTTGACCGCCACAACAGGCGGCGGGGGTTCTGCTACGGGAAATTACCTTGATATTTCCGAGGTGCGCCCGATAAATCTACAGGTTGCGACACGGTGTAAGGCTTTGGGCGAACGCACAGGACTTGGAATCGCAGAGAATGGCGACCCCGCTTATACATTGCAGGAACAGCACAGTCACGCCATATTTGCGGTGGTTACTTATGACGAAACGCAGCCAATAATTATTAACGACCAAGGCGGAAAAGTTATTGACATAAATAACAAAGGATTTGTTCCAACTCTTCGAGCGGAAACACACGGACACCCTCCGCTTGTTTTCAAAATGCAGACCAACAATCCAACCGTTTATCCTATACGTGACCCGCAATTAAATCAAAATGCAAACGGTTTTGTTGTCGGTAATGAAGGCGATCCCTGCCCCACTCTTTCAGCAACGGACCAACACGCAATAGCGATGTGTTATGCGCCGAGCAGTTACGGAAATTATAAAGAGGGTTGCGGACCGTTGCGGCAAACAGGGTTCGGGGATTCCGAAAATCTGATTGTGATATTGTCAAAAATTGCGTATTGGATTAAATATGAGTTGAGAAAACTTACTCCGCTTGAATGTGAAAGACTTCAAGGTTTTCCCGATTATTGGACGAAATATGACAAGTCAGGCGCAGAATTGCCCGATACTCCACGATATAAAGCATTAGGCAATAGTTTAACCGTACAATGTGCAGAGCGTATTTTTAGAGGCATTATAGCGGTTGTAAACAACAATGCAATAAAATAGATGTTTGGAGGTGTGACAATGGCAAAAAGGCACAATAAAAAGCGGCATTACCAAATGCGAAAGCAGGAAACGCACGTCAAAGCCTATGCAGAAAATTATTATAAGCAACAGGCGAACACAATAAACAGGTTAAAGTCTGTTATGGCAGCGGCAAGGCGATTGAACGACCGCACAGCACAAGCGGAGCGCGATTCGCAGAACGCACTACATAATGATAACAAGAAAGGACTTGAAAATGAAGCTTAAAACAATAGCCACCATTTTTAAACGCAACAAAAGCTTGAAAATCTTGACAATGCCTAACGGCGCACAGTGGATAACAAACGGAGTTGCTTTGTACTCAATGTCGGGTATGCCCGAATTAACGCCCGCAATGGTGCTGAAAATTTTTGATATTCCCGATGATAAGCAAGGCGAATGGAATTGCGAAGTCAAGCCTATGCCCGAAAGTATGTGTGAAGTATGCACAAACAATTTTTACACAACAGAATCGTTGCTTGAACCGAAAAAATCAACTATCGAATATGGGGGTGTAACTTATTCATTGTTACGCAATAATGGTGATATTATTGCCATTGATGAAAAATATCTGAAACCACTTTATGACGATATGGAATATATGCAGTTTTATAAACAGAAATTTCCCAACAAGTGCGGTTTTGCAATAGTGTGTCAAAACGCATTAGAGCTTGAAGCTATTATTATGCCGATTATGTTAGCTGAAGAAATGGCAAAAGAATTGTTGGAAATCGGAATGTATTACAATTCCGCCCAATATAAAGCCATTCGGGAGAATATGGGCAAAACTCCTTCCCAGTCTATCCCTGTTGACCCTGAAACGGGCGAGGTTTTAAACGAGGATTCGGAATACACACAGGAAACATTTGTAAAGCTTAACGGCGGCAGTGGAAAGGACAGCGCAAAATGACACACGAATTGAAAATCCGCCCCGAATACTTCAAAGCTGTTGTGTGCGGCGACAAGACGTTTGAAATTCGCAAAAACGACCGTAATTTCAAAGTTGGCGACATTATTGTTTTGAACGAATGGAACGAAAGAAGCGGATATACGGGCAAGCATACACTTGTTAATATAACCTATGTTATGACCGATACCGAGTTTGTCAAAGAAGGTTTTGCGGTTTTAGGAATTAAGCTTTGTTCAGTAAAGCAGAACAGAAACAGACTGATCCTATTTGAGAAAAGAAAATGACGCAATGACAGGAGGTTGCAACGAATGAAAACCATATCAATTATAAACCTTAAAGGCGGTGTTGCAAAGACTATTTCCGCCGCAAATATCGCACACATTTTGGCGACGGTACATAAAAAGCGGGTGTTGCTTGTTGATAACGACAAGCAGGGGAACATTTCAAAAATGTTCCGTGTACACAATTACAATGTGCCGAGCATTGCGGATATATTAACGCAGCGCAAAACGGCTCTTGATGTAACAGTTAATACGGATTATCGGGATTTAAGTGTTATCCCCGCAAATATGAATTTACTGAAAGCAAATTTGGAAGTGCTTCTTGATTCAAGCAGACCGCAACAAACACGTTTGCGAGGGGCTTTCAAGCAATTTGAAAGTATTTGCGACTTTTGCATTATAGACTGTGCGCCCGATATAAACATAAGCACCATTAACGCCCTTGTCGCTTCCGATGAAGTATTTATCCCGATAAAGATTGACAATTTTGCATTTGACGGCTTGGCGGAGCTTAAAGAGCAAATAGAAAATGTCCGCGAGGATTTCAACCCCAAAATTAAATACCGCTGTTTTGTAACCTGTTACCAAAAAAATGAGGTGAACAGGCAGGGGGAAGAATGGTTGAGGGAGCGGCGGGGCGAATACCCGCTTTTCAACACGCATATTCGCAGAACGGTAAAAATTGATGAAAGCACTTTTGCAAGTATGCCGATTCTTGAATATTCAAAGCGGTGCGGAGCGTCAAAGGATTACTTGGCACTTGTTGAGGAAATTTTGAGTGTGTCCGAATCGGACACAAAGGGCGGTGAACCGAATGGATAAATATTCCTTAATTAACGGGGATTGCTTTGAAAAAATGAAAGAAATTCCCGATAATTCGATAGATTTGATTTTAACCGACCCGCCGTACAATATTTCACAATACAGTACAGGCAATATGCAATTTGGTTGGCGTTCGGATATAAACAACGATATAGCCGAATGGGACAAAACGGAAATAAAGCCTTCAGATTTGCTGAAAGAGTTTAAACGCATTTTATCGCCCATGGGAAATATATTTATTTTTTGTACTTATAACCTATTAGGCGAATATCATAAATGCTTCGACCCTGAATTTGAATCTTTTCAATTTCTTGTTTGGCACAAAACAAATCCGATACCGAATTTTAGAAAAAGCTCCTTTTTAAATAGTTGCGAATTGGTTGTGTGCTGTTGGAATAAAGGGCATATATGGAATTTTGCCAAACAAAACGAAATGCACAACTTTATTGAAAATCCTGTTTGTATGGGAAAAGAGCGTATTAAGGGTAAAGACGGAAAAAATTTACACCCCGCACAAAAACCCGTTAAAGTGCTTGAAAAAATAATAAGTGTAGCTTCAAACGAAAATTCGGTTGTTCTCGATTGTTTTAATGGAGTTGCAAGCACAGGAGAAGCGGCTTTAAGTTTGGGGCGGCGGTATATTGGCATTGAGATAGACCCCGTTTATTATAAAGCAAGCGTTGAACGCTTGAAGTTGTATAATAAAACGAATATTGAAAGGCAAGGTGCAGAAAATGGCAAAATTTAGCTTAAATCAGCTTTTAAACGGTGCTTCAATGAATGCGGGCAGCGGTGAAACGGAAACGGAGGATAACCGCCGCCCGCCGCTCAAAGTTGTTTCACTCAACATAAACGATTTGATACCGTCGAATAATAATTTTTATTCTGTTGAAAACATCAAGGAATTAAAAATGTCAATTGAAATGTTCGGCGTACTGCAAAATCTGACGGTTAAACCTCTTGACAACGGGAGATATGAAATCGTTTCAGGACACCGCAGACATAAAGCTTGTATGGAGCTTGTTGCGGAAGGTAAAACGGAATTTGAATATATTCCTTGCGGGATTCAGACGGAGCAGGACGAAATCAAAGAACACATTCTGCTTATTATGACAAACTCCACCGCCCGCGAACTTTCCGATTGGGAGAAGATGAAACAGGCGGAGGAATTGCGCAAAAGCTTTGAGGAACTAAAAAAACGTGAGAATCTGACAGGGCGCGTTCGTGATCTTGTAGCCGAAGCACTTAATACGTCACCTACGCAGATCGCACGGCTAAACGCTATTGACAACAATCTGAACCCCGAATTTAAAGAGGAATTTAAGCAAGGCAAAATCGGAACGTCCGCAGCTTATGAGCTTTCGGGAATGAGTGAGGAGCAACAAAAACAAGCATATTTCGAATATCAGGAAAGCGGCAGCGTTTCCGCAAGCGAGATTAAGGAGCAGAAGCGGCAAGCCGAACAACCGTATGATCCAATTAAGAGAGTGGAAAAAATTGAAGAGGGTTTGAACAAAGCAGAGAAACAGCTTGAAAATATACAAAATATGTTAAACTTGGAGCAAACCACGCCGCCAACAACCGTTGAGCCGCCCGAATCCACATCAATAACTTCCACAGCAATAATGACAGGTACATTAAGCGATTTTGAGGAATACCCCGAAACACCGTCCGACTTTTCCGAGGGAGAGGAAGGCGAAGAAACCGAGAAAAAAGAAAATTGCGATTTTGCCGACTTAAACGCAGAGCAAAAAGCCGCCGCAGCTGTTGATTTTTTAAACGCAAAGCGTTTCGCATTGTTTGCTCCCGGAGAAGATACAAGGATTTTTGATTTTATCATTGAATTTCTTGATGAAGCGGCAAGGAGAAAAGAAGAACAATGAGTAATGATGAGAAAAAAGTAGATTTCCAAATAAATCAGCGACCAGTCTCAATATCTTTTGAGTGTCCTAATTGCGAATCTGATGTAGAAATAAATTGGGACGAAATTGACACACCTGATTGTTGGAGCGATGATTGGGGAGAAATAGAATGTCCATATTGTCACAAGATTTTAGAACTTGGAGATTATGAGCTTGACTGATGAGTGGGAATAAGCGAATTGTCATAGAAAGGTTGAAATAATGGAACGGGAAAATGTAATAAAAATCCTAAAATATTATAACGACATTAACGGGCATATTGCTTTTGATCGTTCAGTATTGGAGGAATACGAGGATAAATACTACGGACTGCACGGCGGGAATCCTTTAGATGGCATTCCCTCAAAATCCAACAAGATTTCAAACCCCACAGAAACCGCCGCACTGAATATTCCCGATTCCGCAAACCAAACAATGGACATATTGCGCACTAAGATCAAACAACATGAAAAACTGCAAGCGGAAATTCTGACAGAGCTTTGTAAATTACCGCTTGTTGAAAAAAATATCCTTACATATTTCTATTTCAAAGGCTTTCAATGGGCACGAATTTCAAAGCTTGTTAATTACAGCGAAACACAGTGTAAGAAAATTCGCAACAAAGCACTTGAAAAATTGGGTGGTTTTTTCGACAAAAACGAGATTGTAAAAAATTTCAATTATCCAATTTGAAAGAGTGTCCGCAAGTGTCCGTTTTTTATGCTATTATAATATCGTAAAGGTGCGCCGAAGGGACACCGAAAAATATATGCAAAAGCGGACTTCAGTTTGTGAGGTTCGCTTTTGCGCATATTTCCTTTAAAATCACAAGGGCGCAAATAGCAAAACAAACGAATAGGAGGTGTGCCGTGGCAAGAGGAAGAAACCCCGCCCGTGACAAGGCAAAAACCGAGTGGCTGAAAAACGGAGGAAAAACACCTACAAAAGAGCTTGCGGCAACCTATGGCGTTTCGGAGGTGCAAATCCGTAAGTGGAAAAGTGCGGATAAATGGCAAGCAGAATTAGAATGCAAAAAACGCGGCGGACAAAAGGGCAATAAAAACGCTGCCGGACACGGTGCGCCAAAGGGTAATAAAAACGCTGAAACACACGGAGCATATTCAACAGTACACCTTGACAGCTTACAACCCGAAGAGCGTGTCTATATCGAATCTTTGACACTTGACGCACAGAAAAATATGTTGCGTGAACTGCAATTACTATTAGCTAAAGAGCGTGACCTAACACGCCGCATAAGCAAGTATGAACAAGCAGACCCCAACGCCTTATATATGGACAGAGTTGTTGAGGTATACACTCCGAAAGCGGATAAGGATAAGAACGAGAACAGCAGCGAAACAGCCTTTAAGCAGAACGCAAAAACCGTTATAAAGGCAAGCCCTTTTGATAGGATAATGAAGCTTGAATCAGAGTATAACAAGATACACGGACGTATTATAAAGCTTATCGATTCTATACGTGCGTATGAGGTAGACAACAAACGCCTTAGTCTTGACGAACGCAAACACGAACTTTCAAAGCAGCGGCTTACAGGGGAATACAACGTTGACCCTGACACAGGAGAGATTAGCGACGAGCCGAGCGCAGAGGGCAACGACATTGACGTATAAGTGCTTTTGTGTACTTGGACAATATCTTTAATTATCTTGAAAAAAGACGGCTTACGGCGCGTTGTGGGCGGCTTGGGGCGCACACCCGAAAGGTACTGTCGGTGCAAAAAAGTGTTGCGGGTTCGGCGACCCCGCCACGTGTCCAGATTTGAAAAAAAATTTTTCACTTCCGCCATTTTCGGGCGGCATTTTATAAGGGGGGTGGGCTTTTAAATGGAGGTATAAAGGAGGGATAGCCCTTGAAGCTGTATAACGTAAAAGCGATTGCCCGAATCCTTGACATTTCCGAGCGGCGCGTTCGGCAGTTAAAAGCCGAAAATGTTATACAAGAGTACAAGGGAATGGCGGGGCTTTACGAGCTTTTGCCAACAATACATAATTATATCAATTATTTACGCAAGAGAAATCCCGAAAGTGAAGAAAACATTGATTATAACACCGAGCGGGCTAAACTTGTAAAGGCGAAACGGTTAAACGAAGAATACGATTTACGGGTTAAAGAAGGTGATTTACATACCTCCGCCGACATTGAAAGCGTTATGACCGATATGCTGATAAATTTCAAAAGCCGCTTAATGGCTATACCCGCAAAACTGTCACCCGTACTGTCAAAAAAGGCAGATAAAGCGGAAATAAGCAAAATTTTAAAAGACGCAGTGGACGAAGCATTGAACGAGCTTTCAGACTTTGACCGCACATTCGGAAACGGGGAAAATGACAATGAAAACAGCAACCCGTAATTTGTTCAGGCGCGTTTTTGCTGTGCTGAAGCCCCCACCCGATATGACATTATCACAATGGGCGGACGAAAAACGCGTTTTATCGAAAAAGACTTCCGCAGAGCTGGGACGTTGGAAAACAAGTAAAGCACCGTATCAAAGGGAGATAATGGACGCTATTTCGGACGTGGCGGTTCAAAAAGTTGTCGTTATGAGTGCAGCACAGATCGGAAAGACAGACGGGTTTATTTTAAACCCTATCGGCTACTATATGGACTATGACCCTTCCCCGATTATGGTAATGCAACCAAATCTTCAAATGGGCGAATCGTTCAGCAAGGACAGGCTTTCGCCTATGATTCAAGACACGCCCGCATTACGTGAAAAGGTTAGCGACAAAACCCGAAACAGCGGAAACACTATCCTGCACAAAGAATTTCCGGGCGGGCATATTACGATTGTCGGCGCAAATTCCCCTTCAGGATTGCGAAGCCGCCCGATTCGTATATTGCTTGCTGATGAGATAGACGGCTATCCTGCCACAGCGGGAAAAGACGGTG
Source organism: uncultured Ruminococcus sp. (assembly GCA_964552525.1). Taxonomy (GTDB): domain Bacteria; phylum Bacillota; class Clostridia; order Oscillospirales; family Ruminococcaceae; genus UBA3855. The sequence continues at coordinate 9,429 of CAZKHW010000018.1, forward strand.
ATCCACTTTTACTTGCTTCAAAGCGTTTAACAACATTTTGGAACAAAAAAGAGGTTTTAATATCAACGCCAACTGTAAAAAGTGCGTCAAGAATTGAAATAGAATTTGAAAACAGCACGCAAGAAATTTGGAATGTTCCCTGCCCTGTTTGCGGCGAGTATCAGCCGTTGGAATGGGCACAAGTGCAGTTTGACAAAAATAATCTTGACGAAATCAACTATGTTTGCGGAAAATGCGGAACAGTAAGTAATGAAATCGAGTGGAAAGAGCAATTTGTCAAAGGGAAATTTTTCCCAAGCTTTCCCGAAAGAACTGTGCGCGGATTTTATTTAAATTCTCTTGCTTCGCTATTTGTCGAATGGCGGGAAATTGTTGAAAAATTTCTTGTTGCCAACGAGGAAAAGAAAAAAGGCAATATTGAAATGCTTAAAGCTTGGACTAATACAGAAATGGCGCAAACTTGGGAAGAGGAAGGCAGCGAAATTGACAACGATTCGTTGTACAATCGCCGTGAAAAATATAATTGCGAAGTGCCGAATGACGTGCTTGTTTTGACGGCGGGTGTTGACACGCAAGATGACCGATTTGAAATTGAAGTTGTCGGGTGGGGTGTTGATCACGAAAGTTGGGGTATAAAGTATCAAATTATATATGGCGATTTAAAACAACAAACAATATGGAATAATTTGGACGATTTTTTAAATCAAACTTTTACACGTGCGGACGGTGCTAAACTGAAAATTATTCGCGTTTGTATGGACGCAGGCGGGCATTTTTTCAATCAAGTCTTGAAATTCTGCAAGAAACGTTTTGCACGCGGAATTATGCCTATACGAGGAGATGACGGCTTTGATAGACCATACATTCCACGTCCTTCAAAAAACAACAGAGAGAAAACCCCAATGTTTACATTGGGGGTTGACACCGGGAAGCACTTAATATATCAGGCTCTTGCAGTAGAAAATGAGGGTGCAAATTATTGTCATTTCCCGCGTGAGAGCGACCGAGGATATACGGAAGATTATTTCAAGGGACTTACGGCTGAAAGAATGGTTTTAACTTACACAAAAGGCAAGGCGCATTATGTTTGGAAGTTAAAAGAGAATTGGACAAAGCGCAATGAACCCCTTGATTGCCGCAATTATGCACAAGCGGCTTTGGAAATATCGGGAGTTGTGCTGAAGAAAAAAGACGAAAAAACGGCTGTTGTGGCAGGAAGCGGCAAACGTCGTGGAAGGAAAACACGATCAGGAGGTATTTAAATGGCAGGAATTACACTAAAAGAAGCAAAAAAGCATTTAAAAACTTGGCTTGACGCTGAAAACGAAATTGCAACAAGTCAAAGTTATACGATTGGCACACGCTCCCTAACACGTGCAAATCTCAAAGAGGTGCGCGACCAAATCAAGTTTTGGGAAAATAAAGTTGATAAGCTTGAAAAAGAAGCGGCAAACAAGGGCAGAAACAGAGTTTACAGAGCTGTGCCGAGGGATTTTTAAGGCAAAGCGGAAGGAGCGGAAAATATTTTGACTTGTGACAGAAAAACATTATCTAAATGTGTTGTTATTTCAGAAACGTGTAGGGGAATTAAGAAAGTCAAAGTTGAAATTGACAATAAAATTGACTGCCCAAAATGGGTAGAAAAACGAATCAAAAGTTTTCTGTACAATCTTTTTGTGCGCAAGAAGTTTTTAATGGCAATAAAACCGAAAAATATTGTCAATTATTGTTACTATGCAATAGTTTCGTTATGCCCTTTATGTACGAAAAATGTTGTTTGTTCGTTGGATAAAAAAGGAAAAGACTTACAGATATATTTTACTTTATCATAGCGGGGAGTGAATCGCTTTGAATATTCTTGACAGGGCTATTTCCGTTATTGCTCCAAGAGCGGCTTTAAATCGAGTGGCGGCGAGAAAAAGGCTTGAAATAATTGACAGCGGCTACAGTAATTACGGAGCTTCACATACCAAAAAATCCCTTTTGGGGTGGTTATATCACGGCGGCAGCGCAAACGAGGATATACAAGATAATTTATCAACCTTGCGGCAGCGTTCACGTGATTTGTACATGGGTGTACCGCTTGCCACAAGCGCAATAAAAACAATGCGCACAAGTGTTGTCGGCACGGGGCTTGTACTCAAAAGCCAAATAGATTATGAATACTTGGGACTGACAGAGGAACAGGCGGAGCAGTTGGAAAACAGCATTGAGCGAGAATTTGCCTTGTGGGCTAATACCGAAGAATGCGATATTGAACGTTTTGACAATTTTGCTGAATTACAACAGCTTGCATTTACGAATTGGCTTTTGTCGGGTGATGTAATCGCACTTATGCCTACGACAAAGCGAAAAGGCGTGCCGTACGATTTGCGAATAAGGCTTATAGAATCCGACAGACTATGCGCACCGAGCGGCAAGGAGTATGATCCTAATTTTGTTGGCGGCGTTGAAACGAACAACGCAGGGGAAACCGTCGCATATCACATATTAAATATACACCCTCTTTCGTATGAAACGGGGAAAACGCCCGAGTGGGTACGGATTGAAGCCTTCGGATCACATACGGGGCGGCGGAATGTCCTTCACATAATGAACCGTGAACGAATAGGGCAGCGCCGCGGCGTGCCGTTTTTAGCACCTGTAATCGAATCGTTGAAGCAGTTGGGACGGTATACGGACGCAGAACTTGTGGCGGCAGTCGTAAGCGGTATGTTTACGGTGTTTATTCAAAAAAAGGAAAACAGCGGGGACGGTGCGGCAATAGGCGAGGTTGTCCCTGAAAACGAACAAGTAAGCAGCAGTGCAAGCGACATTGAAATAGGAAATGGTTCAATTATCGACTTGGAAGAGGGCGAAGAAGCAAACGCAGTATCACCGGGCAGACCAAACGCCAACTTTGATGGATTTGTTACCGCTATTACAAGACAAATCGGCGCAGCGTTGGAAATTCCTTATGAATTACTTGTAAAGAATTTTACAGCGTCTTACAGTGCGTCACGCGGCGCATTGCTTGAAGCGTGGAAATCCTTCAGTATGTACAGGAATTGGCTTGCAAAAGACTTTTGTCAGCCGATTTATGAAGAATGGCTTGCCGAAGCAGTTGCCAAAGGACGCATAATTGCGCCGGGCTTCTTTTCCGATATTGCGATCAGAAAGGCATACAGCGGCGCAGAATGGAACGGACCGTCGCAAGGTTTGTTAGACCCCGTGAAAGAGGTTACAGCGGCAACGTTGCGCGTAAAAAACGGATTTTCAACACGCGCCCGCGAATCGCGAGAATTGAACGGAAGCGACTTCTATAAAAACGCAAGACAGCGCAAAAGAGAAGAAACGATAATGAGGGAGGTAAACGCAAATGCCAATGATACAATCGGAAGCGCAGAAAAGCAAGACGAATCAAAGCAATAAGAAATTTTGGGATTTCAAACCACAGGCAAAAGCCGTAAATAGTGAAAATAATACACCCGCAGAACTGATTTTATACGGCGATATTTCGGAAACATCTTGGTGGGGCGACGAAATCACACCGAAATTGTTTGATTCAGATTTGGCAGCGCTTGGAGATGTTGACGAAATATGCGTCAGAATAAACAGCGGCGGCGGTGATGTATTCGCCGCAAACGCAATTTATACCCGCCTTAAAGACCACAAAGCACATATAACCGTAAAAATAGACGGGTGGGCGGCTTCGGCAGCAACAATTATAGCTATGGCGGGTGACGTTATAAAAATCCCCGCAAACGGTGTGTTTATGATCCACAATCCGCAAATGGGCGTTCGCGGATATTACGAAGCGGAGGATTTTGTTAAGCTGTCGGAGGAATTAGCAGTTATAAAACAGTCGATTATTAACGCCTATTGTTTGAAAACAGGCAAGGACGAATCGGAAATATCCGCGCTTATGGATAAAGAAACGTGGCTTGACGGAAAACAGGCGGTTGAAAGCGGCTTTTGTGATGAACTTATGTTTAACAACGTACAAACGGAAGTCGAGGACGCAAACCACGTTGTTGTTAATTCCGTTCCCTTCAGCCTTTCAGAATATGTAAATATTCCCAAATCGTTGTTGAATTGCCGTAAAAGGGAAGCACCTTCCACAAACGGCAATTTTGCAAATAAAAAAACACCAAATACTGAAAAAAGAGGAGTTGAGAAAATGGACGAAATCAAAACCGTTGACGAACTCAAAGCGGCATACCCCGAACTTACGGCGCAAATCGAAGCGAGTGCGATTGCTGCAGAGCGCAAGCGTATTCAGGATATTGAAAACATTGCTTTGCCGGGTTATGAAGCGATTGTCAACGAAGCAAAGTTTAAAGCCCCCGTTGATTCGGGTGCGGTTGCAATGCAGATAATCGCAAAGCAGAGGGAACAGGGAAAGAATTATCTTAACAATGTTTCCAAGGACATAAACGATAGTGGAATGAATGAGGTTCAAACGAGTGTAAGCGAAACAGGAGCAGACGAAACAAACCCGTTTGACGCGGCAATCGACAAGCTTTATCCCGTTAAGTAAAGGAGGATTATGTTAATGGGTATGTATGATGTTAGCACAGCAGAGCTTACCGCCGAAAATTTTCTTGCAGGAAAATTCCCGATTGTAACGGATTTCGGCAAGGTAAAGAAAAACGCAGTAATTCACAAACGCGCCCCGCTTGTTGAGAGCGAGGACGGAATCGAGGAATTTACAGCGGCAATGCTCCCGACAACAGGTGAGAACGCAAGTGCGGGTTCGCTTGACAAAATTATCGGAATCGCAGCAGATGAACCGAGCGGCGATGAGGTTGCTATTTACCTCACAGGAGAATTTTTCGCCGAGGGCTTAACCTTGCCCAACGGTGTAACTGCCGCAGACTTAAAACCCGCTTTTCGCAAGTTGGGTATTTTTATTAAGGAGATGAACAACTATGCCTAATACGATCGACATTTATGATCCCCGCACTATGCAGAAGCTTATTTCCCGTATGCCCCCCGTGCATACTTTTTTAAAGTCAACGTTTTTCAAGAATGTAAAAACATTCTCAACAGAAAAGGTGGACGTTGACTTTAAGAAAGGCAATCGCAAGCTTGCCCCCTTTGTGCATAGGCGCATTGGCGGAAAAACCGTGCCTAATACGGGCTATACCACTACAAGCTATACGCCGCCTTATATTGCGCCCGACAAGGTAACAACGACCGATAACATTCTGAAAAGAATGGCGGGTGAACCACTTTATGACGGACTTAAACCTGAGGAGCGTGCCATTAGGAAAATGGCGGAGGATTATTCGGAGCTTGACGAAATGATCACACGCCGTGAAGAGTGGATGTGTTCACAAGCAATTTTCGCAGGAATTATTCCTATTATTGGTGAAGGGCTTGATGATAAAATTGACTTTAATTTCACCAATAAGGAAACGCTTGAAGCGGCTAAAAAGTGGAGCGCCAAAGGTAGTAATCCTCTTGCCGATTTGAAGCGTTGGCGCAAAAAGGTTCAAGAAACAGGTTTTGTTAATTGTAATGTTGGTATTATGTCCGATGATGTGGCAGACGCACTCACAAGTAACGAAACCTTCAGGACAAAGCTTGATACAAAGGCTTATGACCTTGCTACTATTAAGCCCCGTGAACTGCCGGACGGTGTAACATACATAGGCACTATCAATGAATTGGGACTTGACTTGTACACCTATAACGAGTGGTATTTGGACGATTGGACAGATCCCGCAAAACCCAAAAACAAGCCACTTGTTCCCGAAGGGACGATTGCGCTTCTTTCGACAAGTGCGGCGTACTCTATGAATTACGGTGCTATAACCGTCGTAAAAAACAATGGCGGTGTTGAAACCCTTGCGACTTATGAAGCACCGAGAGTGCCTGATTCGTGGATTGAAAGAAAGCCTATTCGCAGATTCTTACAGCTTAACAGTGCGCCCCTTCCCGTTCCTCACGAAGTTGACAGTTGGTATGTGGCAAAGGTACTGTAATGAGCGGATTCAAAGAACAGGTTGAACGTGATATAGAAGCTGTTTTTCATAATACGGAGGAATTTTCGGATTTTATGGAAGTCGAATACAACGGGGAGATCTATGAAGATATTCCCGTTGTGATCGACGGCGAAATAGCAAAAGATCGCACAAAAGCGGCGGGCGATAATTCTGTAGGTATTTTTGCCGTGGATATTACGGTGTTTATTTCATTTAAGGATTTAAAAATCGTACCGCGAAAAGAAACAGAAATAACTATCGGCGGCGTTACCTACAACATTATAAGAGTTGCGTTCAATGCAGGAGAAATTACGCTTGATTTGGAGATGTTGGACGAATGATTGAAATCACAAGCGAACAGGTTGACAGAATCCATTTATTGCTTGGCGGAATAAAAGGCGCACCCCAAAAGGCAATATATAATGTTTTAAACCGTGCTGTAAGCACAGTCAAAACAACGTCAAGCAAAGAGGTTCGGCAAACCTATAAAATCAAACACAGTGATTTAACAAGCAGCCAAAACGTAAGAACCGCAAAAGCGGGACCGTCAAGGCTTGAAGCGGCAATTTCATTCAGCGGGAATCTAATTCCGCTTATAAAATTCAACGTAAACCCAAAACAGCCGCAGCGCAAAACCGTTTCCGCTTCCGTTCTCAACAGTGGCGGAAAAAAACAGCTTATACACGCTTATGTTGCAAATTTAGGCAAATACGGCGTTGGAGTTTTTGAGCGGAAAACAAGTGAACGTGATTCCTCAAAGCAGTTATACGGACCGTCAACCGCACAGATGATTGAAAATGACAGTGTGCTTAATAACATTCAATCAGCGGCTTTAGAGACAATAGACAAGCGTGTTGAACACGAAATAAGCCGTATTCTGAACGGCTACACCTAAAAGGGGGATTGCAGTTGACACCGATTGAATTACTTTATGAATTAAAAAAATTCATAGAAGAAAAAACTAAGGACATTATTTTGTCGGTGCGTCCCGTAAATAACAAGGTTATCCCCGAACCGAGCGGCAAGGGCAAAAAGGAAGAGACAAAGGAACAGCCGAAAAGCCGTGCCGCCGAGGTTCATTTAATGCGCTTGCCGAGCAAAGACGCAGAAACAAACCGAATCCCGTATATACTTCTGCAATTCCTTACAGGCACAGACGAGCAGCAAGAAGGAAAAGAACCTGACAGCGAGTGCAAAGTCCGAATAGTTGTCGCAACTTATTCAGAGGACGGGAGCGCAGGTTCAATGGATTTGCTTAATATGATTACCCGAATCCGCATTGAGTTGCAGAAAAAGGGAGTAATCGGCAAGCAATTCACACTCCGCAAACCGCTTGAATATATTGCTTATCCCGATGAAACGGGAACATATTATTTAGGCGAAATTATAACGGTATGGGGAATACCGACAATAAAAAGAGAGGTTAATTTATATGGCGAAGAATAACAATATTGTGTCCGATTCGGACACGAGGGAAAACACGGAAATTCGCAAAAGTACAACACCCACACCTGCACCCACACCTACACCTACAGCACGTAACGAAACGACACACAGCGAAAAAAGTTCAAACTATGCTTATATCGGACCGTCCCTTCCCGGTTCAAGGCTTATGTCAAATGCAGTCATAAGCGGAACACGGAAAGAAATTTCCGAATACTACAAAGACGTTTTTGATCTTTATCCAAATGTCGAAAAGCTCATTGTCCCCGTGGAAAAGCTTTCCGAATGCCGCACAAAGATAAACACAAGCGGCAATATTCTCAACAAATATTATAACGACCTGTTAAGTCAGGTTCAGAAAGGAGCGGCAAAATAATGTCTTTTAATCACGGCATATACACAAAACAGGTTGCAACATCACTGTCTACCCCTGTTACAGCAGCAAGCGGCATTACATTTGTAGTCGGAACTGCTCCCGTACATACATTAGGTATAAACGATATGGACGGTAAAGCCGAATACAAAAATGTAAATGTGCCTATTATGTGCAATGGCTATGATGAAGCTGTAAGCGCACTTGGTTACTCGGACGATTGGGAGAAATACACACTTTGTGAAGTGATGTATAATCATTTTCAGCTTTATAAAACCTCTCCCGTGTTCTTTGTTAATGTCCTTGATCCTGCAAAGCACAGAATCAATGCTTACTCGGAAACATTTACAATAACAGATAAAAAGGTAATATTACCTTATGATGTTATTGCAGATACCGTCAAGATAGAATCATATAATAGGGGAGATGATTTCGACTTGCTTTATAACGGCGATACCCTTATTGTTGAAATTCTTGACGGCGGCGGAATCCCCGCAGATTCAACCGAACTGTCTATTGAGTTTGAAAAGGTTGACCCTACACAGGTTGTAAAGTCTGACATTATCGGCGGCTTTGACGTGAACACAAAAAAGACCTTGGGATTTGAATTAGTGGAATCAGTGTTCCCGAAATACGGAATTGCACCCGATATTCTGATTTGCCCCAAATGGAGCAGCGATCCCGAAGTCGCCGCAATTATGGCAACAAAAGCGGCAAGCATTAACGGCGTATTCCAAGCAAAAGCCATTGTTGACGTTGATACAACGGCGGTTAAGCACTATGCAGATGTTACCGCTTGGAAAAAAGAAAACAATATCAACGACAAAACGCAGGTGCTTTGTTATCCTATGTGCAAGCTTGGAGACAAAATTTTTCATTTGTCGGTACAAATGGCGGGACTTATGGCAACAGTTGATACGGATAATGACGGCTGCCCCGCCGAAAACCCTTCCAACAAGTCCTTGAAGATAGACAGTGCGGTGCTTGCAGACGGCACAGAAATACTCCTTGACTTAACACAAGCCAATTATCTTAACAGTGTTGGAGTAACAACCGCACTTAATTTTATAGGGGGCTATGTATTGTGGGGCAATGAAACAGCTTGCTATCCCGCAAACACAGACGTAAAAGACTATTTCCTTTGTGTTTCACGTATGTTTGGCTGGGTCAGCAATTCTGTTATCCTTACATATTGGAGTAAGATCGACAAAAAATTCAATAACCGCTTAATAGACAGCATAGTTGACAGTATCAACATTTGGCTTAACGGACTTGTTGCGGAAGAAAAACTGTTGGGCGGACGGATTGAATTTAACGAAAGCGAAAATACAACCACTTCGCTTGCAAGCGGAAAGGCAACCTTCCACTTATTCTTAACTCCCCCAAGCCCTGCAAAGGAAATGGAATTTGTGCTTGAATACGATATGTCTTATTTGACATCGGCATTAACAGCGTAATAATGGAGGTAACAATATATGCCAAAAATAGATGAAGCTGTCATAAACTTTGCGATTTATGAGGACAGCGTTGAGTATTTGGGTATGGCAGAGGTTAGCCTGCCCGAAATCTCAAACATTACAAACGAAGTAAAGGGCGCGGGAATAAACGGCACTTTTGAAAGTGTTATACTCGGACACTTGGAAGCAATGACTTTGGGATTAAACTTTAGGACGCTCACAAAAGACTCAATAAGACTTTTAGAACCCCGAAATCATCAAATTGATTTGAGAGTAGCCCAACAGTCAACTAATAGCACCTCCGGCAATTCGAGTGTTGATAAAGTAAAGCACGTTTTTACTGTAAAAGCAAAGAAATTAGCTCCCGGAAAAGTTGCTCCCGCTTCTCCCGCAGACGCAAGCGGCGAATATCCCGTAACGTATTGGGCTACTTGGATCAACGGCAAAAAGGTTCTTGAAATTGATATACTCAATTTCATTTATTATGTCAACGGCAAGGATTGGTTGGCAGATGTACGCAAAGCACTTGGAAAGTAAGCAGGAGGTTACATAATGAATAATATTAACGAAACAACAAATATAAACGCTCAGGACGTGTTTGCGCCTGTTGCGGCTTCTATCGCCGAGGATCATAAAATCAACAATATGATTATTGAAATGGCAAATAGCATGGCAGGTAGTACAGAAATCGCCGCAGACGTGACAAACGGCGCAGAGAGCACAGAAACCGCCGTAGAAGCGGCAAGCGGCACAAGTAATGAAATTACATTACCCGCCGATAAAAATGCAAATACGGGCTCATCAGACACCTATATTCACAAATTTAAAAAGCCGTTTAAGTACGAGGGCAAAAATTACACCACAATCAACTTTTGCTTTGGAAAGCTTACAGGAAGCGATATGTTGAAAATCGAGAGTGAAATGCAGGCAAACAACGAATATGCGCTTGATCCTCTCTTGTCAAGAAACTTTTTAAGCAAAATGGCAAGTAAGGCGGCGGGGATTTCAAGTGATGTAATTGAATCTATGCCCTTACAGGAATTCAACAAAATCACAAATGCAGCGCGAAATTTTTTAATAGATTCGGGCTATTAAAAGCCCCCTTAGATTGGCTTGCAAAAGACATTTTCCGTCTTGCACGGGAATCACGCACACCAATGACTTTTTTTCTTGACTTATCATTAAATGAGTTTTTTTATTGGCGAAAAAACATAATTGCTGCTATAAAAGAGGATAACAAAAAAAATAAAAAATAAGTAAAGTTCGGGCGGTTTATTCCGCCCGAATTTATTTTATTGGGAGGTGAGCTAATGGCGGCAGGACGCAAAGAATATGAACTGCAAATGAAATTGTCCGCGGCGATTGGCTCAAGCTTCAATTCGAGTTTTCAAGCGGCAATATCAACAACAAAAAAACTGCAAACTACTCTTTCAAGCCTGAAAAAAGTACAAGGTGATGTTTCGGCTTACAAGAAAACGCAGGAAGCGTTATCTGCAACAAAGGCAAAGGTTCAGGAGTACGAAGCAAAGCACAATACCCTTCAAAGCGAGCTTGCACAAACCGCAGCAAAAGAAAAAGAATTGCAAACAGCTTTGAAGCAAAGCGAGAAATCTGCCGGAAAAGAATCTGAGGAATACAAGAAACTCCAAAAGCAATTACAGAACACTCGAAACGAAAAAAGCAAATTAAAAAGCCAAATCAAGGAAAATGAACACGCCACAGCAAGTGCGAACGAGAAAATAAAAGAGCAAGAAAAAAATTTGTCAGAGCTTTCAAACAAGCTACGGACTACGGGCGTTAGCACAAGCAATCTTACAAAAGAAAACGATAAACTTAAAGAGGCATACCAACGCGTAAAGAAGGCACAAGAGGATTGTGTGCGCATAAATTCAGCCATTGAAAAAAATAAGGCGGCTATATCTGCAACTAAAAGCGAACTTTTAAAGACAATAGGCGTTGTCAGCGCAGCGGGAGCGGCTTTTTATAAGGGCTTTATAACCCCCGCAGCAAATTTGCAAGAGCAGATGTCAACCGTCCAAGCCATTTCGGGAGCAGAGGGCAAAGATTTTGAAAATTTGAACGCTCTTGCAAAAAAAATGGGTGCAACCACCAAATTCACGGCGGTTGAAGCGGGGCAAGCCCTTGAATATATGGCAATGGCGGGTTGGAAAACCA
>CAZKHW010000019.1:0-20737 GCA_964552525.1 uncultured Ruminococcus sp.
ATGCCGGCGTTGCCGAGGGTCTGGCGAAGATGTGTATGGGCAACCGTCTGGGCTTTACGTTCTCCGGTCAGCTTTCTCCGAGAACGATGTTCATGCCGTGCTACGGCTCGTTCATTGTCGAGCTGGACGGCGAGGCGGAGATCGACGAGCAGGTGATCGGTTCTACCATCGAGGAGTACAAGATCTACACCCTCGATTACTCCGTATCGCTTGAATCCCTCCAGAGAACCTGGGAGGAGAAGCTGGAGAGCGTATTCCCGTGCCGCATTGAGACCACCAAGGAAACGCCGCAGACCTATCACTTCACAGCAGAGAATCGTCCGTCTCCGGCAGTACATGTGGCTCGTCCGCGCGTGCTGATCCCGGTATTCCCCGGCACGAACTGCGAGTATGATACGGCACGTGCCTTTGAAAAGGCTGGTGCGATTGCGGAGACACTGGTCATCCGCAACCTGTCCGCATCGGATATTGCAGAATCTGTCAAGGCGATCGCGGAGAAGATCGGCAATTCCCAGATCATCATGCTGCCCGGCGGATTCTCCGGCGGTGATGAGCCGGAGGGCAGCGGCAAGTTTATCACGGCATTCTTCCGCAATCCGGAGGTCAAGGATGCAGTTCACAGTTTCCTGAACACCCGTGATGGTTTGATGCTCGGTATCTGCAACGGTTTCCAGGCGCTCATCAAGCTGGGGCTTGTGCCGTATGGCGAGATCGTGGAGATGACCGATGAATCCCCGACACTGACGTTCAACACCATTGCACGTCACCAGAGCATGATGGTCAACACCAGGATCGCCTCGAACAAGTCCCCGTGGCTGAGCAGCGCAAATGTGGGCGATATCCACAGTGTTGCGATCTCCCACGGTGAGGGTCGTTTCGTTGCACCGGCGAGCCTGATCCAGCGGCTTGCAGGTAATGGTCAGATCGCGACACAGTATGTGGATCTGAACGGCAAGCCCTCGATGGATATCCGCTACAACCCGAACACCTCCATGTGTGCGATCGAGGGCATCACATCTCCGGATGGACGCATCCTCGGCAAGATGGGACACTCCGAGCGTAAGGGCACGGATATTTGCAAGAATGTTCCCGGCGAGAAGGATCAGCAGATCTTTGAGAATGGTGTAAAGTACTTCCTGTAATCCGAATGCTAGCCAAAAGGACTTCTGACAGCGGTCAGAAGTCCTTTTTCCGCAGCTCATTGACCGCCAGATAGCCAAGCATCAGGTAAAGGAGAGGATTGCGGATCTGCTGCCAGATCAGGAATATCACGAAAATGCCGGACAGCATCACGCACCCGATGGAGAGCAGCCTTGCACGGTCACCGGCAAGGTTTCCCAGAATTGCGCCGCCGTCCAGACATTCGTAGGGGAGAAGATTGAATGTTCCCATGCAAAGGTGCAAAATGGCAAGCTCCTTTTGAAATGCCCAGAGCAGGATGCCGCACAAAAGATTGACAGCCGGACCTGCAAGATAGATCAGGTTCTGTGCGAACCGGGAAAGTACGGCAGTCCGGGTGCGAAGCTGCATGCCAGCGCCGCACAGGCGGATCTCGCGCAATCCTGCGCCGGTAAGCCACATCGCAATGCCGTGACCGCATTCGTGGAGCAGACACACTGCCAGCACCTTGAGCAGAAAGCTCTGGTCGGCTGCCAGCAAAATCAGCGCAAGAACCGCAGGAAATCCGAAATCTATTATGATCCGGCAGCTCCCCACTCTTATTTCCACAGGCCTGCGATGAGAGAGATGAGTGCGTCTGTCCACGGCAGATCGGGGGCGGCGGACTGTTCCCGAAAAGTTCCGACAACACCGCTGCATGCGCTCTGGTCGAGCAGGCGCAGAAACAGCACCGCGGTCAGCACGAGAATGCACACGGCGTACTGCATGAAGAACACGTCGGCGGCGCTTGTATGATCCTCGGGGATGTCCTCCTCGCGCAGAACGGGCGGTTTCCACGTCTCCTCCTTGGGGATATCGACAATGACCTGTTCCATACCCTCACGCTCCTTTCATCTCAATGTATGCACACAGCACTGAAAAAATGCGAAAGCCCTGCACAAAGCAGGGCTTTTTGTTATTCCGCGTCCTCTTTTTTGATGCCAAAGATCAGGCGGAACATGCCGGATAACAACCTCGGGCTTTTGATGACAACGATCTTCATAAGTATCCCTCCTAAGCTCTGATATACTCCAGTATATGAAGAACTCCGGGAAAGCGTTACTGCCTTACCTGAACCACTAAAAGCAGACCAGAGGTGATGCTGACCTCAGCATGTCCGGCAAGGATGCAGTTGCTCACACAGAGGGGAAAACTGCTGCGCAGCTCTACGCTGTCAAGGGGATACTTCACGCCGCGGATGGTCAGCCCCGTGCAGCAGTCGGTCAGCGAAAAGAGCGAGAAATCACCCGTAAATCTCGGATAGCGCACCGTGCCGTCCTCGGGGGATTGCACATGCAGGGTCGTTTTTCCGTGATGGAGGACGCCCTTCAGCCCACGTGTGTACATGTTGTGGAGCATCTGAATGTTGGCAAGAGAATGGTCGATGCGTGTGCCGCCGAATACGCCGTAGATGTGGAACTCCCGGCAGCCCTGTTCCTCGCCGTACCAGACAGCGAGCATGGTATCTGTTTCGTCCTTTTCAACCGGATGCGTGATGACGGGGATATCCTCGGGCAGCGGTTGGGTGCAGGAGTCGAAATCTCCCATCAGCACGTCCGGCACGATGCCAAGCCGCTTGGCATGGTCATAGCCGCAGTCTGCACAGATGACCAGCGAATGTTCAGGGATCTCGACCTCACCCGGCAGATCACCGCCTGCGATGATGACGCACGTCCTCATAACTCCCACTCCTTGATCTGTCTGGATTCCTCGTACATTTCACAGTAGCTCTCGTGACGCGAGCGAGGGATGATGCCGTTTGCTACGGCATCGAGGACGGCACAGCCCTTCTCACAGGTGTGCGAGCAGTCCTTGAACCGGCAGTTTTCCTCAAATGGGGAAAACTCCGTAAAGCACGCAGCAAGCTCATGCTTTCGGATGACGGCATAGCGCATGGTGTCAAAGGTCGAAAAGCCCGGTGTATCTGCAATGTAGCCGCCTGATGCAAGGGGATAGAGCTGTGCGTGCCGCGTGGTATGGCGGCCGCGTCCCAGCTTCTGGCTGATCTCGCCGGTCGGAATGGAAAGCGTTTCATCAAGGGCATTGAGCAGTGTGGACTTGCCTGCACCGGAATTTCCGGTCAGTGCGCTGACCTTGCCGCAGAATGCCTCACGGACGGCAAGGAGCGTCTCGGGTGCGTTGTAGTCCACCGGGAGGATCGGGATGCCGATGGCATGATACAAGGCGTAGATGGCTTCGCTGGAGGCAAGGTCGATCTTGGTCAGCAGCAGCAGCGGCTCGATGTCCTTGTAGGCAGAGACGGCAATGAATTTGTCAAGCAGCCGGAGATTTGGCTGCGGCTCACACATCGAAACGACAAAGCAGAGCTGATCGAGGTTGGCAAGGGGCGGTCGGATGATCTCGTTTTTGCGCGGAAGCACCTCAGCGATCGCGCCGTCCTCCACCCTTACATAGTCGCCGACATACGGCTCCTGTCCCTTTTTCCGAAGAATGCCCCTTGCCGGAAGTTCCTCTGACACACCGTCAGGGGACACTACGGTGTAGAGTCCCCTGACAGATCTTATGATAATCGGTGCTTCTTGCTGATGCCGTGCCATCAGTTATCAGTGCCTGCATCTGCCGGCGGCAGCTCAGGATTGGTCATCGGCTCAGTTGCTTCCGTGGGAGCATTTGTCTGCGGCTCGGTCACAGGCTCTGCCGGCGGGTCGGTCGGTGCATCGGTCGGCGGCTCGGTCGGCGGCTCAGTGGTCGGCTCGGTCGCACCAACTGCCGCGAATGCGCCATTGATATCCTCACGAACGGTCGTAAAGGTCGAGTTCGCAAAGTCAAACTTGTAGACACCAATGGTCGCGGTCTTATTGTCATTGCTGGTGAGAACGACTGTCAGCGTCTCGGTTCCGGTACCCTGAATGTCGATGGATGCGCTGTTGGTAACACCTGCTACAATGTTCTTGGAGCTTCTGGAAGTACCGCTTTCGTCAATGACGTCAATGGAAAAACGTCCGGAAACACCGCCCGGAATCGGGAGCGTGTAGGTGATAACGCCCGAGGGATCTTCACCGTTGGAGTAGGTCAGAATGATGGTAGTACCTGCCTCGACCAGCTCGCCGGGTGCAATGCTCTGATCGATGACTGTGCCCTCCTCCTCAAGGGAAGGCGCACCGACAGCCTCAACGACCAGACCGAAGTACTCAAAGTTCCTGGTTGCCGCCTCAAGCGCGAGACCAACAACATTGTCGACCTCGATGGCATCGTTGTTGTAGCCCTTGGAAACATAGACAATGATGGTAGATCCGACCTCAGCCTCCTGACCGTCAGACGGCTCGGTACGGATGACGTTGGATTTCTCCGTGCCGTCAGAACTCATCTCGTACTGTACCTGCGTGATGAAACCCATCTGATCGAGGATCTTGCATGCGTACTCGTAGGGATAGTCCTTGACATCCGGAACGACTGCCATACTGAAACCAAGGGAGACATAGACCTTGACCTCCTGACCGTTGCCGACAGCCTCGCCGACCTGGATATCCTGGAAGTAGATGACATCCTTCTCATCGGAGGTGTAGTCGGTCTTGTCGATCTGAAGATCGAGGAAGGTGTATTTGTCCTTTGCCTCGTAGTAGTCCATGCCGACAAGGTTCGGCATCTCGTACTTGTTTGAGCTGCCCGTTCCCTTGATAACACCCTTGATGAGCCACAGGACAAAGAGTACTGCTACCACGATGAAGGCGATGGTGATCGCAGTCATGACCGGGATGAACAGAGAATGGCGTTCCTCTTCCTCCTCCTCGTCATCGTCATCGTAGTAATCGTCATCATAATCATCGTCATAATCGCCGTCATCGTCCTGATAACGGGTGCTGGTGCGGCGAACCTCCTGCTGCGCTCTGGCGGAGGAGAAGTACTGGGTCGGGGAATCGGCAGATACCTTTTCCTCCGGCGCACTTTCGCGCTCCTCAGCATAGTAGCCGAAGGTGATCGCATTGTTCGCCTTGAACGCCTCGATATCGCAGATCATGTCTGCCGCAGTCTGATAGCGGTCCTCAGGATCCTTCTCCATCGCACGCAGGATGATCTCCTCAAGACCTGCCGGAATGTTCGGATTGATGGCACGCGGACGCTCCGGCGTGTTCTGCATATGCATCACGGCAATGGAGATGGGGTTGTCGGTGTCGAACGGCTTTTGACCGGTGAGCATCTCGTAGAGCATCACGCCGACGGAATAGATATCGCTCTTTTCGTCAGTTTCATCGCCGCGAGCCTGCTCAGGGCTGATATAGTGAACCGTGCCGATCGCCTGATTGGTGGCTGTGCCGCCGTCATCGCGGGCAAACTTTGCAATGCCGAAGTCCATGACCTTGATGGTGCCGTCCGTAAACAGCATGATGTTCTGCGGCTTGATGTCGCGGTGAACGATGCCGCGGTCGTGCGCATGCTGCAATGCGCGGAGTACCTGGATGATGAAGTGAACGGAATCCTTCCAGGTGAGGACACGCTCATTGTCGATATACTCCTTGAGTGTGATGCCGTCGATATACTCCATGACAATGTACTGGAGTCTATCCGTGAAATTGACATCATAGACCTTGACGATATTCGGATGCGACAGCAGGGCGATCGCCTTCGACTCGTTGCGGAAACGGCGCAGGAACTCCTCATTCTCCGCAAATTCCTTCTTTAGGATCTTGACCGCGACCTCTTTGTTGTCGATGATATCCGTGGCTTTGTAAACATCAGCCATGCCGCCGACACCGATCAGCTCGGTGATCTCGTAGCGTCCTTCCAGCTTCTTACCAATGTACTTATCCATTGTACCCTCCAACCTTCATTATTTTGCCGCACGGAAACTGTCGGGCAGCGTCCGTGTCATGTATCCTGAACAGCCGATGCTGTGCCATATGCAGCATATGGCGTACCATCGGCTGATCCTTGCCTCAGCCTTTGCGCTATTTGGTGACGATCGCAAGCGAAATGTTGTCGCGTCCGCCTTTTTCCAATGCCAGATCAACCAGTGCCTGCGGAAGATCATCCGGTGCTGTCTGGCGCACGGTTTCCAGGATCTCCTGTTCCGAGCAGTATCCGGACAAACCGTCCGAACACAGCAGCAGGAGAAAATGCTCCTCCACGGGGATATGATAGTAATCGGGGCGTACCACGCGTTCCACACCGACCGCGCGGGTCAGCATGTTGCGCTGCGGATGGTTTGCCATCTCCTCACGCCGGATCTTGCCCTGGGAGAGCAGCATGTTCACCACGGAATGATCGCTTGTGAGCTGCCGGATCTCGCCGCCCTGAATGAGATAGGCGCGGCTGTCACCGACATTGACGATCGAGAGCCAGCCCGGCTCGGTGTAAGCCGCCACACAGGTCGTGCCCATGCCGAAGCTCTTGTAATCCATTCGCGCCGTGGTGTAGACGACGGAATTTGCCGCCGATACAGACGATATTAACAGGATGCGCAGCGCCTCGGTGCCAAGTCCCTTTGCGTAGCCTGCCTCAAAGCGGTCAAAGAATTCACGCATGGCGATCTCACTAGCCTGTGCGCCGTTGCGTTCACCTCCCATGCCGTCACATACGACAGCCAGAAAGCATCCGTTATATTCGCGCGCCTCGACCCTGTCCTGATTTTCATTCCGGATCAATCCTATGTTTGTTGCTGTCCAGCACTGCAAATTCCTCACCTCGATTCTGTGGGAGAGCCGGGCGGAAGCTGTTCCGCTGCTCTCTGGTCAGCCTCATGACGGAGCTGACCGCAGGCAGCTTCGATGTCGCTGCCAAGTGTCCGCCGGACGGTTGCATGAACGCCGTGAGCCTCCAGCCGCTGCATGAACCGCTGTGCCGCCCTTCGTGTTGCGTGGTAGCTGCGCTCACGCACGCTGTTGACGGGGATGAGGTTCACATGTGCGCCCTGTCCTTTCAGGAGTCGGGCAAGCATCCTGGCATCAGTCTCACTGTCGTTCTCTCCCTCCATGACCGCGTACTCGTAGGTCACGCGCCGTCCGGTAACGGAAAAGAAGTATTGACACGCCTCCATCAGCTCCGCAAGCGGATAGCGGCGGTTGATCGGCATGACGCTGCTGCGCCCCTCATCAGTGGGATTGTGCAGCGATACCGCGAGTGTCAGTCCGGTTTTTTTGTCTGCCAGCTCCCGGATGCGCGGTACGATGCCGCACGTGGAAAGCGTGACGTGCCGAAGGCTCATCCCGCGTCCCTCCGGATCGGAGAGCAGCGTGAGAAACCGGGTGACATGTTCAAAATTATCCAGCGGCTCGCCGATGCCCATAAGCACCAGTCCGCTGATGGTGACCCCGGCATCCTGCTCCGTCTCGCTGATCTGGAGGAGCATTTCCGAGGCTGTCAGGTCTCTGACGTAGCCGGCAATGGTCGAAGCGCAGAACGCGCATCCCATCTTGCAGCCGATCTGTGTGGAGATGCAAAGCCGCCAGCCATTGTGATAATGCATCAGCACCGTTTCGACATGCTGCCCGTCAGAAAGCCTATATAAGTATTTTACCGTATCATCTAGGGAAGATGCAAGCTTTCGGCTAACAAATAGACTTTTTATACAAAACTCCGACTCTAATTTCAGGCGAAGTTTGGACGGTATGTCAAGCATTTCCGAAAAACTGCGGGCGTTGCGGCGGTGCAGCCAGTGGAAAATCTGCCGCGCACGGAATTTTGGCTCGCCAATGGCAGTCAGCGTATCACACAGCTCGGGCAGCGTCATGGAAAGAATATCGCGTTTCTCACTCATGCTGCCCCTCCTTTTTTAGTCTGCCCACAAAGAAACCGTCGCAATCACCGTCGGCAGCGGTAAATGTCTTATATCCGGCATCGCACCCGAATTCCGTCAGCGGAACGGGGGAGAATTCCGGATGCTTTGCAAGAAATCGCTCGATGACCGCCTCGTTCTCCTCACGCAGGATCGTGCAGGTGGCATAGACGAGCGTTCCGCCGGGTCTGAGGTACTGCGATGCGTTTTCAAGGATCTCGTACTGGATCTGGGGAAGTCCCTCGAAGTCCGAGAGTGCCTTGTACTTGATCTCGGGCTTGCGGCGAATCACACCAAGCCCCGAGCAGGGAACATCGCACAGCACGCGGTCAGCCTGCGGCAGGTCACTGCGGTGCTGCCGGGCATCCTGGCACTCGGCGGTGATACAGGTAAGTCCCAGACGCTCCGCACCGTCCCGGATGAGCTTGACACGGTTCGGGTGCAGATCAAAGGCAAACACCTGACCGCGGTTTTCCATCTGCTCGGCAATCGTGAACGTCTTTCCGCCGGGTGCGGCGCATACATCGAATACCACCTCACCGGGCTGGGGATCGAGTACCCGGCAGCAAAGCTGGGGGGAGAGATCCTGCACATGGAACAGTCCTCTGCCAAACTCCTCAGTCCGGGAAACATCCTGTATCTTCGTGAAATAGGCATGTTCTGCCATGCCGCACGGTACGGGGGAGAGCGCGGCGATGTCCGCTAATGATGCCCTGACCGTGTTGAGCCGGATGGTCACGGGCGGCGGCAGGAGCGATGCGGCAAAGAACCGGTCTGCGGTCTCCTCGCCAAGCTGTTCAGATACCCTGCGGATCAGCGCGGCAGGCGCGGAATATTCTGCCTGTCTGGCAAGCCACTTGTCCTTGGGAATGCGGATGCGTTTGCCATCGCGTATAAAGCGGCGCAGCACGGCATTGACAAAGCCGGACGCGCTTTTTTTATGGAATACCCCGGTCAGTGCGACAGTCTCGCTGACCGCAGCACGGTCGGGGATCTTTTCGCAGTATTTGAGCTGATACAGCCCAAGACAGAGGATGAAACGGATCTCCTGATCGAGCTTGTGCAGCGGACGCTTGGAGTAGCATCCTGCAATGTGTTCCAGCGTGAGCAGACGCTCCGCCACGCCGTAGTAAAGCATTGCGAAAAGCCGCTTGTCAGCGTCGTTCAGACCCGATCCGGCAAGTGCCCGGTCGAGCAGGAGATTCGAGTAGCCGCCCTCTGTGAACATGCGCATCAGAAGCCTTACGGCAAGGCTTCTTGCTGTATCTGCCATCACTCGCCGAGGACTTCGCCGCGTGTCAGCCGCTTGCCGCGCAGGAAATCGGCTGTGCGCATGCGCTTCGAGCCTTCAAGCTGCACCTCCGTGAAGGTCAGCAGTGTGCCGCCTCCGCAGGCTACGGTGAAGCTGTCCTCATCTGTGATCGTACCGGGAACGGCATGGGTCGTGCCCGGTGCGATGCAGCTTCTGTAGACCTTCAGGCGTTTGCCTTCAAGACTGGTAAAGCCCGTGAGTGCGCAGATGACGCGGTGCAGCTCCTGTGCCGGACGCTGAAAGTCGAGCGCGGACATGCTCTTGGTGATCATTGAGGCGTAGCAGGATTCGGCATCGTTCTGCACTTCGGGAGTCAGCGTGCCTGCCTCCAATCCCTGCAATGCATCGAGGATCAGCTCTGCGCCGAGTGCAGCCAGACGGTCGTGCAGCTCGTCCGCAGTCTCATTTTCCCCGATAGGGAGCGTGTCTTTGAGGAGCATGTCGCCCGTGTCAAGCCCCTCCGCCATCTGCATGATGGTCACGCCGGTTTGTGACTCACCGTTCAGGATGACGTGCTGAATGGGGGCTGCACCGCGGTATTTCGGCAAAAGCGATGCGTGGATATTGATGCATCCGTACCGCGGCAGCTCCAGGATGGACTTGGGCAAGATCTGCCCGTAGGCTGCCACAACGATGCAGTCCGGCGCAATGTCCTGTAGGATGCCGAATGCCTCCGCAGCATCCTCACCCCTGCGCAGGCTGGACGGCTGATAGACCGGAATATCGCGGAGCATTGCGGCTTTTTTGACAGGCGTGGGAATGCGCTTCATGCTGCGTCCCTTGGGCTTGTCAGGCTGTGTAAAGACTGCAGCCACCTCGTGACCTGCCTTGCACAGAGCCTCAAGCGGTGCGACAGCAAAGTCCGGTGTTCCCATAAACACGAGCTTCATGGTGCATTATTCCTCCTCTGCGGGATCTACGAATTCATCGACAAGCTCCAAAAAGAGCTTGCCGTCAAGATGGTCGATCTCGTGGCAGGCACAGCGAGCGCTCAGTCCCTCCCAGTGCAGCTCGTAGAACGCGCCGTTTCTGTCCTGCGCACGGACGGTACACTTGTTCGGACGAACGACATAGCCCCACTCATCCGGGCAGGACAGGCAGCCCTCTACATCGCGCTGCTTGCCGCTGGACTTGATGATGACCGGATTGATCAGCTCGAACAGACCATCACCCTCCTGCACGTCAATGACAACGACTCGGCGGCGAATGCCTACCTGCGGTGCTGCTAAACCGATTCCCTGTGCCTTGTAGAGTGTTTCTGCCATATCATCGAGCAGCTCGTGGAGCTTCTCGTCAAACTTCTCAACAGGCCGGCACTGGGAATGCAGCACCGGGTCATCCTTGGTTACGATCCTTCTGATTGCCATGATGTTCCTCCATCCTTACACGCCGATCGTTCCGTTCATATCCGCGTAGATATGCACCCTTGCGATCTCCCGGACACTTCCGGCGTTCTGGAGCACATCGCGGAGAAAACGGCGAAAATCAAGTGTATTTTTGCATTTGATAATAATGCGGTAGCGGTATTTTCCGCCTATTTTATGATATGTGAACGGTACAGGGCCAAGAACGCGCAGCGGCAGCTTTTCCTGCCGTGCATTCAGCTCCTCGCGCATGCAGTCCACGAATTTCTGTGCGCCGATCTGCACGTCCGACAGCACCTCACCGCTGACACCAATCACGCAGATGTCGCAGAACGGCGGAAACAGGAGCTGCTTGCGGATGGCAAATTCCTCAGCCGCAAAGCGTTCAAAATCCTGCTGTGCCGCAAGGCGCAGCACGTAGTGGTCGGGCAGGAAGGTCTGTAGGATCGCACGTCCCGGCTTTCCGCCGCGTCCGCCGCGTCCGACCACCTGGGTGATCAGCCCGAATGTACGCTCATAGCTGCGGAAATCTCCTGAAAACAGCGACCGATCGACACTCAGGATGCCCACCAGCGTGACATTTGGGAAATCCAGTCCCTTGCCGATCATCTGCGTACCCAGCATGATGTCGTACTCGCCCTTGCGGAATGCCTCAAAGCCTTCCTCATAGGCGTGGCGCGATCCGGTGGTATCCGCGTCCATGCGCAGAATCCGCGCATCCGGAAAACGAACGGACAGCTCGTCCTCAAGCCGCTGTGTGCCAAAGCCCATCCTGCGCAGATGAACGCTGCCGCATCCCGGGCAGTTTTCGGGCATTTTGCTGACCGCACCGCAATAGTGGCAGTGCAGGTTTCCATCGGGCTTGTGAAAGGTCATCGGCACGGAGCAATGCTCACAGTAGATCGGCTGGTTGCAGGTCGCGCACTGGATGATGGTATGATAGCCGCGACGGTTGAGCAGCAGAATGCTCTGTTCACCGCGTTCAAGATTGGCGGCGAGCGCATCATGCAGCGTGCGGCTGAATTCCGATTCGTTCCCCTCCTGCCGTTCCAGTGCCATATCGACAGTCTCGACCTCGGGGAGCGCGGCGTTGTTGTAGCGTTGCTTCATTTCCAGGAGCTGATACACGCCTTTTTGCGCGTAGTAGTAGCTTTCAAGGGTCGGCGTTGCCGATGCCGGAAGCAGGACAGCGCCGTGGTATTTGCAGCGCTGCTTGGCGACCTGGATCGTGTCATAGCGCGGTGCTGCGTCCGATTTGTAGGAACGTTCGCCCTCCTCGTCCATGATGATAAGTCCGAGATCCTTGACAGGCGTAAAGACCGCTGAGCGCGTACCGATGATAACATCCGCCTCGCCGCTTCTGGCGCGTTCGTAGGAACGGCGGCGTTCGGAGAGGGACAGACCGCTGTGAACGATCGCGACCCGGTTTCCGAACCGGCTCTGGAATCGGCGCATGGTCTGCGGTGTCAGCCCGATCTCCGGCAGGAGCATGAGAACGGCTCTGCCAAGTGCGAGTGTCCGCGCGATCAGTGCCTCAAAGACCGAGGTCTTGCCGCTGCCGGTAACACCCCGGAGCAGAAAGCATTTCGGCTCACGCTGCTCGAGATACGGTGCAACGGTATCGTAGACCTGCTGCTGCTCCTCGGAGAGGGTGTGCAGCGGCTCCGGCTCTGCCGGCGTGCCGGATTCTTCGGCTGCCTCGTAGCGAATGATGATGCCGCGCTTGACAAGATTGGCGGTCACTGCGGACGTGATGCCGCAGATGTAGCACAGCTCCTTTTCCGCCATTGCGCCGAATTCCGCCAGTGCGGAGATAACCTGCTGCTGCTTGGGCGTGGCAGTGTCGAATTCCTGTGCATCTGCCGAAAGCCGCACCATCCGGATCTTTTTGCCGCGGACGCGCTCCTGCGTGTCGGCGGTCAGTGTCAGGATTCCCCGGGAGACAAGCTCCTCAACAATCCGGTGTTTTGCCGGTGTTGCCTGGGCATCGAGCAGGGTGTCGATCTCTTTTTGAGAGCGCGCACGCATCAGAAGTCCGTAGAGCTGTACGGCATCCTCGCTCGGTCCCGAAACCAGCTCCGGTTCACGGCTGAGTCCGTAATGCTCGAGTACCCGGAGCTGCAAGGCAGACGGCAGCAGCGTGCGGATGGCATCGTAATAGGTGCAAAATGTGTTCTCGCGAAGCCATCCAAGCAGCAGCATCTGCTCCTCATTCAGGATGGGGGCAGGGTCGGCAATGGCAAGGATGCTTTTGAGATGCTTGACAGAGGTGTCCGTCTCCCTGGAGATCCCGACGATCATGCCGATGAGCCTGCGGTTGCCCTTGCCGAACGGCACGACCGCGCGGCAGCCTTCCAGTCCGGAATGATACAGTTCATCCGGAATGCGATAGCTGTAGGCTCGATCTACCGGAGCACCGGGGGCATGAACCGCAACAGCGGCAATATACATGCCGGTTTCCATCTTACAGGAGTACAGACTCCTCGTCAGCAGGCGGCTCGTTCATCTCCACGATCTTGTACTCGCCTCTTGCGAACTCGTCAACAGCGGTCTTGACCGGCTTTTCCTCAAGGATCTGCTCATTCTTGTACAGATCATCGGCGATCTCTCGCGCGCGCTTGGCAACGCCGATGACGAGCGAATAGCAGCTCTCGTTCTTGGTAATCATCTGGGTGATGGCAGGTCTTAACATAATGCATTCTCCTTTAGTATAATATAAGCAAAGGGAAAAACCCTGTGGATCAACGAAACGTTACGGTGCAACGGTCAGCTCGATGGCACGGACAACCGCCAGAAAATCTGAAACTGCCTTGTCCAGGTCATCGTTCACCACGCAGTAGTCGTACTGGCTGCGGTAGGTCAGCTCGTTTTGAGCCTGTGCCAGCCGCTGCTCGATCACCTCGGCAGTCTCTGTGCCGCGCCCGATCAGGCGTTCGCGGACAATGGCAAGGCTTGGCGGTGCAATGAAAATGAAGTGCGCGTCCGGACGCTTTTCCCGGATCTGCATAGCCCCCTGCACCTCGATCTCCAGAATGACGTTCTGTCCCTGTGCCAGATGCTCCTCGATGGGACCAAGGGGTGTGCCGTAGTAGTTATCGCAAAATTGCGCGTATTCCAGAAAATCCCCCTGCGCAATGTGCTCCTCAAAGACCTCACGCGTCAGAAACCAGTAATGCACGCCGTCCAGCTCACCCTCACGGGGCTTGCGCGTCGTGGCGGATACGGAGTAGTAGAAACGTGCTTTATCCTCCAGTATGCGCCCAAGGATCGTGCCTTTTCCGCAGCCGGACGGTGCAGAAACAACGATCAGCTTTCCTCGTTCCATTGTCTCATCCTTCCTTCTGTTGTTATTCGATGTTCTGGATCTGCTCGCGGATCTTCTCGATCTCAGACTTCATTTCCACCACAACGGAGGTGATGCTCACGTCCTGTACCTTAGAGCCGATGGTGTTGACCTCGCGGTTCATTTCCTGTACGAGAAAATCGAGCTTTCTGCCAACGCTGCCATCCTCCCCAAGCATGGTGTGCATCTGTGCGATATGGCTGCGCAGACGGACGGTCTCCTCATCAACAGCCGTCTTTTCTGAGAAAATGGCAGCCTCGGTGAGGATGCGCTGCTCGTCAATGGCGGTGCTGTTCAGCAGATCAGAGATCTTCGCATACAGACGCTCACGGTACTTTTCCGTGAGTGCCGGAGCCTGCGTCTCGATGATGCCAACATGCTCACCAAGGAGATCCAGGCGGTGCAGGATGTCCTCGCGCAGCTTTGTCCCCTCAGTCTCACGCATGGCTACAAATGCCGCCACCGCTCTGTCAGCAACGGAAAGCACGGCTTCACGGATGGCATCTTCGTCCTCCTGGGGCTTCTCCACACGGAATACGTCCGGAAGCTGGATCATCGTTGCCCAGCGCATCGCGCCGCCGACCGCAGTATCGCCTGCCAGATAGTCATCGCCGGCAGTTTTGTTGTAAGCCTTCATCGCATCGAGATAACCGCGGACGATCTCCTCGTTGACGCGGATGTCCGCCTTCTTGCCCTCGATGAGCGTCACGGAAACGGCAATCTCCGTCTTGCCGCGTGAAATACGGGACTTTATGAGGGATTTGAGATCCTCCTCAAGGTAAGTATAATTTCTTCCAATACGGACATTTTGCTCAAGATAACGGGAATTGACCGACTTGATCTCAACGAGAATATCTCTGCCGCCGATCTGCTCCTGCGCACGTCCGTATCCTGTCATGCTTTTGATCAAACTGCTTCGCTCCTTTGTTAAAAAATAGGTCTATCGTTCTGCCAGAGGGCAGGAAAATTTCTGTAAGCTATAATCCATCCAATTATAATAGTATACCACATTCCATGAAAAAAATCAAGAGGGGCAGAGGTGGAATTTTCCATAAATTTATAAAGAATGCACCGTCAGAATCCGGGCATACTGATGGAAACGCAGGAAAGGAGCGATGATCATGGCATATGAGAGATTTCCGCTGCCGCCCGATGAGGAGGAGACGCTGCTGTCGAGCGGTGCGGACACCGAGATGACAGGTCTGATCCCGTCTGGCCGTCCGGATGAGGCACAGCGGGACAGCTATCAGGATGTTCTGCCGTATCTTCCGCATTTTGGCAGACCGAACCCGGCGATCTGACCTGTTCCCAAAAATCTGCCCCGCAAGGGGCAGATTTTTTTGAAAAAACTTTTTGCCAAGCTATTGACAAATGCCCTGAAATATGGTAAAATAATATCGCCGCATGTGTCGGGCTTAGGACAAGCGCAGCTCATACTGCCGCCTGATGCAGCGAGTTTAAGAAAAGGCAGGTGCCAAATACGATGTACGCAGTTATCGAAACAGGCGGCAAGCAGGTTCGTGTTCAGGAGGGCGATGTAGTTTTCATCGAAAAGCTGAACGCAGAGGCTGATTCCGCAGTCACCTTCGACAAGGTTGTTGCCCTCGGTGCTGAGGACGGTCTCAAGGTAGGCGCTCCCTATGTGGACGGCGCGACCGTGACCGCTAAGGTTCTCAAGAACGGCAAGGCGAAGAAGATCACTGTCTTCACCTACAAGCCGAAGAAGGGCAAGCAGCGTAAGATGGGTCACAGACAGCCCTATACGCAGGTACAGATCGAGTCCATCCAGGGCTGATCCGGATATCATGATCCAAGCTGTTTTTGAACGGAAAAACGGCAGGCTCTGCGGTGTGACCGTCAAGGGACACGCAGGGTATGCAGATGCAGGCGAGGACATCGTGTGCGCGTCAGTCTCATCCGCTGTGCAGCTCTGTGCCAATCTGATCACCGATTCGTTCGGAGAACGGGCAGGAGTTTCAGCAGGTGAGAACGCCGTCACCGTTCGTCTCAAGGAGATGCGCGGCAGCGGCAGTGTGGTGCTGAGTGGTCTTTGCGATCATCTGCGGTATCTCTCGGAGGATTATCCGGGAACTATTACAATCGAAATTACGGAGGTGTAAGAGTATGCTGAGAATTAGTATGCAGTTTTTTGCACATAAGAAAGGTATGGGTTCTACCAAGAACGGCCGTGATTCTGAGTCCAAGAGACTCGGCGTGAAGCGCGCAGACGGTCAGTTCGTATCCGCAGGCAATATCCTCGTTCGCCAGCGCGGTACCCACATCCATCCCGGTGAGGGCGTCGGCATCGGCTCTGATGATACCCTGTTCGCGATGATCGACGGCAGAGTAAAGTTTGAGCGCTGGGGTCGTGACCGCAAGAAGGTCAGCGTTTACGCAGAGAACTAAGTGCAAGAACATTTCCCGGGCTTTGTAGTTTGCATCAAGCCCGGGATTTTTCTTGAAGCCTTGAAAGGAGGGCACATACGATGTTCGTGGATAAGGCGAAGATCCGCATTAAAGCCGGAAACGGGGGAGACGGTGCCGTTTCCTTTCATCGTGAAAAGTATGTAGCGGCAGGCGGTCCGGACGGCGGTGACGGCGGACAGGGCGGCAATGTCGTGTTTGTTGTGGATGACGGCATGTCCTCGCTGATCGACTTCCGCTACAAGCGCAAGTATGTTGCGGAGAATGGCGAGAACGGCGGTGCAAAGCGATGCACCGGCAGAAGTGCCGGCGATCTTGTCATCAAAGTGCCGCGCGGCACGGTCATCCGCGATGCCGAAACGGGACGCATCATGGCGGATATGTCCGATGATGTGCCGCATATCCTTGCCCACGGCGGCAGGGGCGGCAAGGGCAACCAGCACTTTGCGACCTCCACCCGGCAGATCCCACGTTTTGCCAAACCCGGATTCCCTGGCGAGAGCTTTGAGGTCTCTCTGGAGCTGAAGCTGCTGGCGGATGTGGGACTGGTGGGTTTTCCGAATGTCGGCAAGTCCACGCTGATTTCCGTGGTCAGTGCCGCAAAGCCCAAGATCGCCAACTATCACTTCACGACCCTCACGCCGGTGCTGGGCGTTGTGAAACTCGATGCGGAGCGTTCCTTTGTCATGGCAGATATCCCCGGTCTGATCGAGGGCGCAAGCGAGGGAGTCGGACTTGGACACGAGTTCCTGCGGCACGTGGAGCGATGCCGTCTGATCGTCCATGTGCTGGACGTTTCCGGCGTGGAGGGACGCGACCCGATCGATGATTTTGAAAAGATCAATCTGGAGCTGCACAATTTCAGTGAGCAGCTTGCCGAATGCCCCCAGATCGTTGCGGCGAACAAGGCTGACATGGCATCCGAGGAGCAGATCGAACGACTGCGTGCGTATGTTGAGACGCAGGGGCTGCGGTTCTTCACCGTTTCCGCGGCGACCACGCAGGGAACACGCGAGCTGATGGATGCCGTGGCAGAACGGCTTGCAGAGCTGCCGCCTGTGAAGATCTTCGAGGCACAGCCGATCTCGCAGGAGGAGTGGATCCAGAAGGTGTCGAACCGTGAGGAATTCCAGATCGAGATCGAGGACGGCATCTATTTTGTGGATGCGCTCTGGCTCGAGCCGATCCTGCGCACTGTCAATATGGAGGACTATTCATCGCTCCAGTATTTCCAGAGGGTGCTGCGTTCCAGCGGCATCATCGACAAACTCGAGGAAATGGGCATCGAGGAGGGCGATACGGTGGATGTCTGCGGCTTTGCGTTCGATTATATCAGGTGAGGCACATGCAGACACGTTCCGAGGCAGAGGCAAGGCAGTACAGCCCACTCACGCTGGCTTTTCTCGGAGACAGCGTGTATGAGATCGAGGTGCGCGGTGCATTGACGGCGCAGGCGAACTGTCCCGTGCGCAAGCTGCACAGCGAGAAGATCCGCTATGTCTGCGCCGCATTTCAGGCAAAGGCGGCAGATCTTCTGCAACCCATTTTTACCGAGGAGGAGCTTGCGGTCTACCATCGCGGCCGCAACGCAGGCGGCACTCCCTCAAAGAACGCAGACCCTGCGGATTACCGCAAGGCAACCGGTGTTGAGGCGGTGTTCGGCTACCTGTATCTGATGGGAAATACTGAACGGATCGAGGTGCTGTTCCGGATGATCTGGGACAACCGCGGTCAGTTACAATCATAAATAGCTCACGCGATGCCCTAGGGCAGCACCGCACAAAGCATGTGCGGCAGAAAAAGGAGTGAAGAAACCATGTCAGGACATTCCAAGTGGAATAACATCAAGCGAAAGAAGGAAGCGACTGACGCGGTCAAGGCGAAGATCTTCACAAAGATCGGACGCGAAATGATCGTGTGCATTAAAGAAGGCGGTCCGGATCCGAACAATAATGCAAAGCTCCGTGATCTGATCGCAAAGGCAAAATCCAACAACGTTCCCAACGACAACATCGACCGCCTGATCAAGAAGGCATCCGGTGAGGGCAGCAAGGCGAACTATGAGGCGCTTGTCTACGAGGGTTACGGTCCGTCCGGCGTTG
This sequence comes from uncultured Ruminococcus sp., assembly GCA_964552525.1. Classification (GTDB taxonomy): domain Bacteria; phylum Bacillota; class Clostridia; order Oscillospirales; family Ruminococcaceae; genus UBA3855. Next base: position 18,437 of record CAZKHW010000019.1, read on the forward strand.
CCGTGATCGTTGAGTGTCTGACCGACAACAAGAACCGTACCGCAGGTGATATCCGCCACTATTTTGACAAATACGGCGGAAATCTGGGAACAACGGGCTGCGTGTCCTTTATGTTCACCGATAAGGGCATTGTTGTCGTGGAGAACACCGGCATTGATGAGGATCAGGCGATGGAGGACTGCTTCGACTGCGGCGGCGATGATCTGACCGTTGAGGAGGAGATCATCACGATGGAGTGCGACCCGAACGGTGTTGCAGCTATGCGCGAGGCACTGACAGCCAAGGGCTACAATGTGCTGTCTGCCGAGGCGGAGAAGATCCCGTCTACGTATACCAAGCTCGAGGACGAGGATGCGATCAAGAAAATGAACACACTGCTCGACCTGCTCGAGGAGAATGATGACGTGCAGAACGTATACCACAACTGGGAGATGCCAGAGGAGTAAGCACAAAAGGAAACTGACCTCTTCGGAAGTTTCTGAGGAGGTTTAATATAGGAAGGGACTTGACAGCATGAGGAGTACAGGAATTTTCAGACGGATCGACTCGCTCGGCAGATTTGTTCTGCCAAAAGAACTGAGAAAGAGCCTGGACATCAATCAGAACGACTATCTCCAGATCTTTTTGGAGGGAGATGTGATCGTTCTCAAGAAAAGCCAGATGAACTGCGTTTTGTGCGGCAATTCAGACGACCTGTCAGATTACCGCGACAAGAAGGTCTGCCGCGCGTGTCTGGAGGAACTTAGAAAGATCAAATAATGACCTGTTCAATAACCTCCAAAACGCTGCCTGACTTGTCTTTTTCACATCATGCTTTGCCCGTTTCCCTTGCAATACATACAGTATTCCTGCGGAAAACGTGCTTTGCATGATACAAAAAATCCTGCGTCATTCAGCATTTTTCCAGTTATTGAACAGGTCTAATCAAAAGGGACTGCGGATGCAGTCCCTTTTGTGCTTTCGGTGAAATGATCTATTCTATTTCACCGAAAAGCCTGCCGTTCTCTGCCTTTGCGATGCGCACCATCCGGATGTTGCCGCGCAGGTCGCTGCCGTCCGGATTCGGAACGCAGACCGTGGCGTAGTTTTCCGCATGTCCTGTGTGGAATCCCTGACCGCGTTCACGCTCAAACAGAACGTTCAGTGTCTGCCCGACACAGCCTTGCAGGAACTTCGCCTGCATTTGCTGTGCGAGTGCTGCAAGCCGGTCGGCGCGTTCCTTTTTGATGCTTTCGGGGATCTGGTCGGGTGCATGGGCAGCCTTGGTTCCGGGACGGGGAGAGTAGCGGAACACATGGATCTGCGCAAAGCGCATGCGTTCCGCGAACCGCATGGTTTCGTCGAAATCCTCCTGTGTTTCGCCGGGAAAGCCGACCATGAGATCCGTGGTGATCGCCGCGCCCGGGAAGTGCGTCCGGACGGACGCGAGGAGTTGCGCATACTCCGCGCAGGTGTAGTGCCGGTGCATCGCTGCCAGCGTCCGGTCGCAGCCGCTTTGGACGGAGATGTGGAACTGCGGACACAGTGCCCCGATGCGTGACAGGCGTTCCAGGATGTCATCGGTCAGCCCGTCCGGTTCAAGCGAACCGAGCCGGATGCGCGGAAAGCCTGCCGATGCACACAGTGTGGCGGCATCGGCAAGATCCTGTACGTCCTCTGTTCCCCAGCATGCCAGATTGATGCCGCACAGCACCAGCTCCTGATAGCCGCAGGCGCGCAGGGCGTTTGCTTGTTTTAGAAGCTGATGTGTTTCCAGCGAACGGCTGCGCCCCCGGGCATAGGGGATGATGCAGTAGGTGCAAAACCGGTCACAGCCGTCCTGGATCTTGAGGAATGCCCGGGTATGCGCCGCATCCGTTCCCGGCGGCAGCGGCTCGAAGGCATCGCCGCGCTCGTGTACCGCCACGGAGAGGATACGCGCCGGATGCGCGAAATAGGCATCCAGCAGCTCCGGCAGGGCGGCGCGCTGCTTTGTGCCCAGCAGGATATCCGCCTCGGGAAGGGCTGCGGCATCTTCCGGAAATGCCTGAACATAGCAGCCGGTCAGGACGATGACGGCATCCGGGGCGGCACTGCGAAGTCTACGGAGTATTTTGAGCATCCGCGCATCGCCGGAGGCGGTGACGGTGCAGGAGTTGAGAACAATGACCTGTGCGTTTCCGGGAACATCGGTGAGGGTGTAGCCGCGGCTTTGCAAAAGTGCTGCCATGCTGCCGGTCTCGACAGTGTTGACCTTGCAGCCGAGGGTGTGGAAATAAACGCGCATCCCGTGCGCCTCCTTTGTGCATTCTATGATGGATA
>CAZKHW010000020.1:0-20586 GCA_964552525.1 uncultured Ruminococcus sp.
GCGCCACCTTGCCAAGGTGGAGGTAGCGAGTTCGAGCCTCGTAATCCGCTCCAATTATGGCGCTATAGCCAAGTGGTAAGGCGTTGGTCTGCAACACCATGATCGCCGGTTCAAATCCGGCTGGCGCCTCCAAGGTGCTCCACTTCGGTGAGAGCGCCTTTTTTGTTTTTTCATGACGATTCTGTTATAGCCCCTCCCTTTAGTTCGATGCTCATAAATAAAGTGTAAGCCCCGAAACAATTATTGATAACTGTTTCGGGGCTTATTGTTACTATTCGATTACTCGCATAAATCAAAATTTATATAATAGAAAACATTGCAATGACTGAAGAGAATATGTTTGACAAAGCATGTATAGCCCAACTCGGTATAATTGAGCTGTTAGCTTTCTTTTCATTTATATAACCCATAGCAAATGCAACTGTTCCCGTAAACATTATAAGCATAACCGCCTTAAGCCTTCCTGTCAAACCAAAAAACATTATTCCGTGTATCAGCCCGAATAAAGCACTTTGAACTATATTTGCAATAAGAAAACCGAATTTATTTGCCAATCTTTTTTGTAAAAAACCTCTGAAAAAAATTTCTTCCGGAAGCGACGTATTAAAGATAGCGTATACAAGTGCAGGTAACAGTCCGCTCATACCTAAGCCCTTAAATTCAGAGGTCGCTGTTTCAACATCTTTCATCATATAGAGCGTAAAAATAGAAAGAAGCATAAACAGTATGGATATTACAAATATACCTATCAATGCTGATTTCATGTTTTCTTTTTCTATTTTTTTCAGTCCTAGCCATTTAAAGAAATTTTCTTTTTTTCTTGCAGTCACCAACCACCAGATAAAAGGCACTAAGCCTACTAAAATTATTTCAACAATACTGCTTAGTATTTTATTTATCAACATCATAATTAATATACCTTCTCATTCAAATTCCGATTTTGCACAGCATCAGCTTTGCCCTCTGCCGCTAGGCAAGGGCATTGCGGACACCAGAATCCGATTTGTCGTCATCGTCAACTCGCCAGCGCGGGTTGACGCGCAAATCAGAGTTTAGTATTCGTCAAAAAACTCTTGCAACTTTTCAACAAATAACCCAATATGCAGCCCGTCTACAAATGAGTGATGTGCTTGTACTGAAATTGGGATATAGAACCTGCTATCTTTCTCATAATATTTCCCCCAGTCAAACAAAGGAGTAGCATTATCCTTTTTGCCGGAATTGGTATGGGAGATATGAGTATAAGTTACCCAAGGCATAGGCGAACATTGGAACACATCATTTCCTAACGGAGCAGTAAAATATTCTTTCTGCTCTTTGGCGGTTTTGGTTGCTAACTCAACATAATCCTTAATGTTATCTGCCATAGGAACATTGACAACTTTAAATAATTCGGTTTCAGCATTTAGATAAGTAAATGCAGTATCAATGTTATCAAATAAAACAACCTTGTCATTAAGGAATCTGTATCTGAAAGCTTCAATCTCATTGGCACATTTACAAACAGCATAGACCATTGCCATAGTAAATGAGAATCCCTGTTCTTTAATTTTTCTTTTGTAATTCGTTATGTCTGCTTCAAAGGTAACACAAAAAGCCGGTTCAATGCTATTTCTGAAAATCATACAGTGCATAGCACGTTCCCACTTTGTTTCATCAATTACCTGATAATAATTTGCCATGATTCGATTCCTCAAAATCCCATATCATCTTATTAAAGTGCTGCACGGATAGCTGCCAGCAGCTCATCATAGGTCTCATACGCCGCAAGCTCCGGATGATCAGCCTTGATCTGCTCAGTACTCTTAAACAAGAATCCTGCCTTGGATGCCTGGATCATGCCAAGATCATTGTAGCTGTCACCGGACGCAATGGTCTGGAAACCGCAGGACTGCAGTGCCTTGACCGTGGTGTACTTGGACTTTTCACAGCGCATGCGGAAACCCGTGATCTCGCCGTTCTCCGCAACCTCAAGCGTGTTGCAGAAAATGGTCGGCCAGCCCAGTTTCTTCATCAGCGGCTGCGCAAACTGCGTGAAGGTGTCCGAAATAATGATGACCTGGCAGAACGAGCGCAGCTCGTCCAGAAATTCCTTTGCGCCAGGCATCGGGTCGATCCTGGCAATGGTCTCCTGGATCTCCTTAAGACCCAGCCCATGCTCCTTCAGGATCGAAAGCCGATAGTTCATCAGCTTGTTATAGTCCGGCTCGTCACGGGTGGTCTTGCGCAGCTCCGGAATGCCGCTTGCCTCTGCAAATGCGATCCAGATCTCCGGTACCAGTACACCCTCCAGATCAAGACAGGTAATGTTCATATCAGCCATGTGTATCTCCTCCAAAATGTGAAATGATCGGGGACAAGCCCCTTTCCATATATTATACTACAATCCGGTGCGTTTGTAAAGTAATTTTTTACCGGACAGCAGAAATTGACCGCCCACGGCGGTCAATTGTCTCGCTGTACCACACAGTTCCCTTGTTGCGCAGGCTAACAGCATTATACCGCCGGAACGGACTCAGGCATTGCCGTTTCGCCTTGGAGCGTTTCTGATGCCGGCATGGACTCGGTTTCCGGGATCGTTTCGCCCGGAACGGTCTCCTCGGCAGCAGAGCCAGCCAGTGCGATCGGCTCACTGAGGTCGTTATAGCCCTCAGCCGTATAGCGGTCAACCGTATACCAGTCACTGGTGCTGATGTGATTGTCAACGAGGTCATAAAGCTGGATCGCGATCATCTCGTCAAGATTGATGACAGCACCTGCCATACTCGGACGATAGCCGGTTTTCTCCTCGTAATGATCGAGTGCCATCGTACACAGCTCCTCATTCGAGTAAAAATGCAGCTCCTCTGTACCCTGATCTCGCAGATAGGTCAGACTCTCAATTTTCCCGTCATCCCACTTGAGCGAGACCATATCCTCATCGATCCAGACGACGGTGCAGGTCTTGCCGGTATCCGCACCGCCGAAATAGAACTGCCCCTGTGCTGCGTCCAGCTCGCAGGTGAATTCCTGTCCCAAGCCCGTCTCCTGATCGAGATATTTGCCTGCATGATCATCATAGAACATGAAATAGCGTTCGGTATCAGCCTCTGTGTCCTTGGCAAGCCAAACTGCCGAACGGAATCCGTAATGCTCGCTGTCCGCGATGGGATCATTGACCAGCTCTGCATTGTTTGCCTCAGAATGAACGGGCATCTCTGTAAACGCCTGCTCATCCACCGGAACAATCGTCTCATATTCGCTGATATAGGATCTTTCGCTGTCCTCGGTCGTCTCCTGTATCTCCTGCGGCTGCTCACTGCAAGCCGTACACAGCAGTACCATACCGGCTGCAATGCCAGAAAATAACACGCTTGTCAAATGCTTCATACTATTATCCTCCATCTGCGCCACATGTCAAATATGGCGGTTTCTGCAATCATTATAGCCGAAATACGGGGAATTGTCAATGATTCCGCCTGCAATTTGGCAAAGCGGTCAAAAAAAGCACCCTCAGACACAAATTACTGATAATTTTGCCGGAGTCGGAGCAGTGCAGTGCCCTCCCGTTCGGGAGGGCATCATGGTTTTATTCAACAGCAAGCACCTTGTAATCCTTCGCCTCAACAGCCTGCTGCAATACCGCATTGTCGGTATCTGCCGTGAGGGTGACAACAGCAGTTCCCTGCTCGTGGCTCACCTCAGCAGATGCAACAGTCTCGATCTCCTCGAGTGCCTTCTTGACAGATGCCTCGCAATGCTGACACATCATGCCTTCGATCTTCATGGTTTTGGTCATAGTCTCACCTCCTTTCACGGAATTGTGTACGGGTCTGCGCTTCCTGTCGCGCCTTGTGCTGTAAAGGTCAAACAGGTTCAGGCGCAGCGCATTGGTCACCACGCAGAAGCTCGACAGACTCATCGCTGCCGCGCCGAACATGGGACTAAGCTCCCATCCCGTGATGGGGATCCAGACACCGGCCGCCAGCGGAATCCCGATGACATTGTAGATAAATGCCCAGAACAGGTTCTCCTTGATGTTCCGGAGCGTCTGACGGCTCAGTCGGATGGCTGCCGGAACGTCACGCAGAGAATTTTTCATCAGAACGATATCCGCCGCATCAATGGCAACGTCCGTTCCTGCACCAATGGCGATGCCGACATCCGCACGGGTCAGGGCAGGGGCATCGTTGATGCCGTCGCCGACCATCACGGTCTTTCCCTGCTGCGAGAGCCGGCGGATCACCGCCTCCTTGCCGTCAGGCAGAACGCCTGCGATGACCTCGTCCACGCCTGCCGCCTTGCCGATGGCATTGGCGGTGCGTTCGTTGTCTCCGGTGAGCATCACCACACGGATTCCCATGCCGTGCAGCTCCTCAATGGCATGGGGACTGTCCTCCTTCATGACATCCGACACGGCGATAATGCCAAGGAAAGTATCCTCCTGCGCAAACAGAAGCGGCGTTTTTCCCTCGGATGCGAGCTGTTCGGATACTCTGCGCATATTTTCGGGGATCACGGTGTGCGATTCGATGAAACGTGCATTCCCTCCGTACACCGCCTTGCCGTTCAGAATGCCCTGCAAGCCGTTTCCGGGCAGTGCCTGAAATCCGGAGATCTCCGGTGCAGTCAGACCACGCTCCTGCGCATAGGTCAGAACCGCTCTTGCCAGCGGATGCTCGCTCTTGCTCTCCAGTGCGATCGCAGCGGTGAGCAGTTCCTCCTTTGCCACGTGAAGATCCGTCACCTCAGGCGTTCCGTTCGTGATCGTTCCCGTCTTGTCGAGAACAACGATCTCGGTGCGGCCTGCGGATTCAAGCGATGCGGCGGTCTTGAACAGGATACCGTTTTTCGCCCCCCTTCCGCTGCCGACCATGATCGCGACCGGCGTGGCAAGTCCGAGCGCACACGGACACGAGATAACAAGCACAGCGATCGCACGGGACAGTGCCGTTCCGATCGGCTCTCCAACAATGAGCCACACGAGCAGCGTGACAAGCGCGATGCCGATCACGGCAGGAACGAACACGCCCGAAACGGTATCCGCAGTCTTGGCGATGGGAGCTTTGGTCGCTGCCGCATCGCTCACCATGCGGATGATCTGGGAAAGGGTGGTGTCCTCCCCGATGCGGCTCGCCTCACAGCGCAAAAATCCCGACTGGTTCAGCGTTGCTGCCGACACGTGGCTGCCCGGTGCCTTGTCTGCCGGAATGCTCTCACCGGTAAGGGCAGCCTCGTTGACGGCACTCTCACCCTCAAGAACGATGCCGTCCACCGGAATGCTCTCACCCGGCCGCACCACGAACTGCTCCCTGATGCGCACCTGTGATGCCGGAATAGTCTGCTCCGTTCCGTCACGCAGGACAGTCGCCGTCTGCGGCGCAAGAGACATCAGAGATCGGAGTGCATTGGTCGTGCGCCCCTTGGAGACGGATTCGAGGAGCTTGCCAACGGTGATGAGTGTCACGATCATGCCGGCACTTTCAAAATAAAAGTGCGTATGCATCAGTTGCTCGCCGCCATGTCCGTTTGCGGCAGCATGGGACAGCTCCAGCAGCTTCCAGACGCTCCAGAAGAACGATACCCCCGAACCCATCGCCACAAGCGTATCCATGTTGGGAGCGCGGTGGATTACGCCCTTAAATCCGCTGATGAAGAATTTCTGGTTGATGACCATGATCAGTCCCGACAGCAGCATCTGCATGATGCCCAGTCCCACGGGATCACCGTAAAACCACGACTGCTCCAGCAGTTTCTCTGGCATCATCGCGAAAAACATCAGCGGAATGAGCAGCACCAGCGAGGCGATCAGGCGGCTGCGGAGCTTGGGCGTTTGTGTATCTTTCAGGGAATCCCCGGCAGGCGCGGCAGTTTCCTCACCCTTCCGGGATGCGCCATATCCGGCATCGGTCACAGCCTTGATGACAGCATCCGCAGGCGCACTGCCCTCAACACCCATTGAATTGGTCAGCAGGCTCACCGAGCACGCCGTCACGCCCGGAACTGCCAGAACGGCTTTCTCGACTCTGGCACTGCACGCCGCACAGCTCATGCCGGTCACTTGATATTGTTCCATATGTGATGCTCCTTTCTTGCGTAATAGGGGGTTGTCTTTATATTATATCAGCTTTTTCAAATATTATCAAGAAAAGTTGCACACTGAAACCACGGGGCAAAAAACGCCCGGAAACGATAAGAACTCGTCTTCACAAGGGACGTGAGCAGATTTTCGAGCAGATTTGTGCCGTATCAACGGACGAAATCCGCAGGAATACTCTATGTATTTCTAGGATTTCGGACTAAGATATGGTGCAAAGATGCTGAAAAGCTGCCACGGCATCTTGTGAAGACGGGTTCTAAGTGTTTCCGGGCGAATATGATTTTACAGTGCCGCAAGTGCCGCAAAGCGGTCTTTCAGTGCCGGATAGATGCTCCGATAGAGCTGATAGTAGGCTTCATACGCGCCGGTGTTCTCCTCCACCGGATTCTGCACGTTCGCGGTATGGAGGATGGCATCGCATGCTTCGGGCACGCTGCTGTACATTCCTGCACCGACCATGGCAAGGATGGCAGCACCCAGTGCCGGACCTTCCTTGGAATCGACCGTCTTGACCGGACAGGCATACAGGTCAGCGAGCATCTGTCTCCAGACGGGAGAAGAACCACCGCCGCCGCATGCCATCATATCGGAAACATTCACGCCCATTTCGCGGAAGACCTCCACGCAGTCGCGCAGCGAATAGGTCACGCCCTCCATGACTGCACGGAGCATGTCGCGCTTGGTGTGCATGCCGGACAATCCGAAGAACACGCCTCTTGCGTCAGGATCGAGATGCGGTGTGCGCTCCCCCATCAGATATGGCAGATACAGCAGCTTGTTCGCGCCAATGGGAGATGCAAGTGCCGCCTGATCCATGAGGTAATAGGGATCAACGCCCATCAGCCCGGCAGCGGACTTTTCGGCATCGCAGAACTGGTCGCGGAACCATTTGAGGGAAAGCCCTGCCCCCTGTGTCACGCCCATGACATGCCATGCACCGGGCACAGCACAGCAGAAGGTGTGAACTCTGCCCTTGGGATCAATGGTGATCTCCGAGGTATGCGCAAACACCACACCGGATGTGCCGATGGTGGTGAACGCCCTGCCGTCCCGGACAACACCCGTGCCGACTGCGGCTGCGGCATTATCGCCTGCTCCGCCGACCACGATCGTGCCAGCCGCCAGACCACAGCGTTCCGCCGCCTGTGCTGTCAGCGTTCCCGTGACCTCGGGGGACTCGTAGACTTTGGCAAGCATCGACTTGTCAATACCGAGCTTTTCGAGCACCTCATCCGACCACTGACGCTTTGGGATATCCAGGAGCTGCATGCCGGAGGCATCGCTCACCTCGGTGGCAAGCTCCCCCGTCAGGCAATAGCGCACATAGTCCTTTGGGAGGAGGATGTGGCGGCATTTGGCATAAAGCTCCGGCTCATGATTTCGCACCCAGAGGATCTTCGATGCGGTAAAGCCGGTCAGTGCCGGATTGGCGGTGATCTCGATCATGCGCTGTGCGCCGACCTTTTCGGTGATCTCTGCACACTCTGCCGCGGTTCTCTGGTCGCACCAGATGATGGAACAGCGGATGACCTCGCCGTCAGCATCGAGCATCACAAGACCGTGCATCTGACCGGAAAGCCCGATGCCCTTGACCTCCTGCGCTGCTACGCCAGACTTGTCCATGACTGCCCGGATGGTTTGAAAGGCTGCCTCGCGCCAGTCCGAAGGGTCTTGCTCTGCATAGCCGTTCTGCGGCTGATACATGGGATATTCGATGGTGTGGGAGGCGATGACGCGCCCCAGCTCGTCAAACAGCACGGTTTTTGTGCCGCTCGTGCCGAGGTCAACTCCGATTACATATGGCATAGATCTGCACACTCCTGTTTCATTTTTCAGGTGAGTGTGGGACAAAACCCACGGACACCTATGGGTACATTATACTATAATTCCCAGAAAAAAGCAAGCAAAAATGTGAAATCTTGTGGGAAAAGGTGTTCCGATTGTTTCACATTCTTACATCCAGTCAAAATGCAGAGTGCAGAAAGAAACGGTAAGGTGATTATTCATTTTTATGCCATCATGTTGTAGTTTGATGCTTGGTTAAGAATTAAAATCCGAGTAGTAAAATCTGTATGATCCAATAAAATCACCATTATAATTATAGAACGAAACTTTTACGTATTCATTGGTATCCTCAATGTGATAATTCCGCTCAGACAGCCTTTCACCGTTATTCTCTATTCTGGCTGTAAACGCTATAATGAATCTCTTTTTATTATTATCCTTTATAGTAATTGATACTTCTGAGTCACCATCCCAAAATGGTGTTCCAATTTCCTCGCCAATAATCGTATAATTATCAGCTTTGACATTTTCCATAAACCAATCTGTAGACTTGTAATTGTAGAAAAAATGAACAGCAGTATATGTTCCTGTGATGAGAAGCAAAATTACAAGAATACTTACAATTATTCTCTTGGCAATTTTACTCATAAGAAATCCTCCATTCTTAATTCGTGTTTTTACTTGTTGTTTACGCTCTTTCTGAGTTCCTCCGGTTCAACAGGCTGTGAAAACCAACCATGACAGCAAGCAGGAACAGAAATACAGTCTGCTGTCAGGCAAAGGACATTGCGCCTTGCTCCGAACGCGCATAATACCCCACAGCATCCTGATAGCTCGAACCGATCTTCCACAGCAGCGCATTCTTCTGCGCCTGATAATCCGGCTTGTGCAGATCATCCGGCGCAAGCGGATGCCCGGAATACAGCACAAACCGAAGCTCACCCTCCTCAAACACAACAGCATAATAGTCCTCCATCCGAAAGCCCTCAGCATTCCGGTTCAGACAGGCGGCAAGGGGTGTATCCGTATCGCCAAGCTGCCCGATCACGGTCACACAGTCTGCCGTATCCGCTGTTTCTGCAAATTCCTGCGCCTGATGATAAATGTACTTTGCGGCATTGTTCGCAAGTTCGATCTTATCCGCCGCTTTCATCTCCAGCAGTGTCGGCAGCAGCTCAAACGCTGCAAATACCAGCATTCCCAGCAGTGCAAGCATCACAAGCGGTGAGGTGCGCTTTTTTCGGGCAGGCTGCTGGAGATTCAGGCGTTTTTCTGCACAAGTGCGAAGATAGGCTACCCCTCCGACCACGACTGCAATTCCTGCCAGTACGATCAATCCGCCCATTTTATTCTGCCTCCTCTGCCTCATAGCATCCGATCAGCTCGCCGTGCTTTTCAAACGGCGAGAACATAAACGAACGCTGATCACTCACGGTGTAGGGACGAATCCTGTTCTGCGTGATCTCACTGCGCGACCAGAGCGCATAGAACACATGCCAGTCCTGATCGGTCACGACCGCATAATAGCCGTCCGCGTGTAAATTGGCAGCCATCCGGCATTGCAGGGCATCCTCCGCATCCGGGGCGTCAAGCCGACCGGTGTACACCATCTCGCTGTGTGCAGGACGTGTTCCGTTCTCCTCCAGCTCCTCTGCAGCCTTCGCAAACGCCTCCATGACATTCCGGGCATTGACGTTGCCGGCTTTGATCCGAGTCATTGCTGCACTTTCATAGAACATAAAGCCGACCCAGAGTATGCCTAGGAGCAGCCATGCGCCAAGCAGCATCCCGAGCCAGCGCAGGACACGCCCGGTCCACTCCAGGATCTCAGGACGGATTCGATGTCTCCGTTTCATCAGTCCGCCTCCCATAGTTTTCCCTGATACGTCTGGAGCTGCGCTTGCAGCTTGTCGATCCCCCCGATGGTGCGGATCTTATCCCTGCTCCACAGGGGAGCTAAAAGCCTTGCCTTTTCCCCGTCACCTGTGACGCGCTCAATGACCGTCTGTGCCGGGAAATACTCAAGCTGCCGCACCACCGTGTCAATATACCCCTCCTGCGACAGGGTGGTAATGTCCCCCTGCCGCCAGAGTGCCGCGTAGCGTGTATCCTGCAAAATATGCAAAAGCTGGATCTTGACCGCCTGCGGCTGGAGTGCGCCGAGTACCTGCGCCGTCCGGAGCATCTCCGGCGCACGCTCTCCGGGCAGACCGTTGATGATGTGCAGGCAGGTGCGGATGCCCCGATCCTGCAATGCCTGATAGCCTGTGAGGAATTCCTGAAAGTCGTAACCCCTCCCGAACCGCTGTGCCGTCCGGTCATGGACGGTCTGCACCCCAAGCTCCACCGTAAGATAGGTGCGTTCGTGCAGCTCCGAAAGATAGTCGAGCACATCCGGCGGCAGGCAGTCCGGACGCGTTCCTACCGACAATCCGATGATGCCCTGAAAGGCAAGTGCCTCCTCGTACAGCTCGCGCAGACGGTCTGCGGACGCGTAGGTGTTCGTGTGTACCTGAAAGTAGGCAATGGCACGCGCATCCGCATCCTTTCGCCGGATGCGTGACATTTCGAGGGAAAGCTGCTCCCGGAGAGGGAGGGGCTTGGTAAATGCGCCGCTGCCGCCGTCACAGAAGGCACAGCCGCCTGTTCCCTTGGTGCCGTCAAGGTTCGGACAGGTAAAGCCGCCGTCCAGAACCGCCTTGTAGATCCGTCTGCCAAAGGTGTGCTTGTTGTGGTAGTAGAGCGTATGGTAGCGTTTGTTGTCATCCGAGAACGGAAACGGATTATTTCTCATAGAGCATCAGTTCCCATGCGGAGAGATTGAACGTATCCCAGATATCCTTGTCGTAAAACCATCCGGGATCCTCTGTATAATTAAGGAACTGCTTCTTTGTTGCCGAATCCAGAAGATGATCCAGCTCCTGCGCATCATATGCCGTCAGTGCTGCCCATGCATCATCGGACATGTCGTACAGCACCGTACTGTCGAACTCCTCAAGCTGACCGGAGAGGTATACTTCTGCATTATAGCGCGTCATCCACGCATCCGGACGGGAAAAGCACAGGAGCGCAAACATCACGGTGAAGGTAACCATCCCGATCTTTCCGATGTTGAGCGTCTCCCGGAACTGCCGCACGAGCAGGAGAGCAAACAGCACGATCAGCAGGAACATGAACCAGCTCGTGTAAATGCGAAGCTGCGTCATACCGTAAACATCAATGTACAGGAACATCTTGGCAATGGCAGTCCCGGCGAGGAGCAAAGAGCTGACACTCAGGAAAGACGAATAGATCCGGAAGGGAACAGGCTTTTTGTCAGTCTTGCAGGCGATAAAGAATTCAATGTCGCCAATAACTGCAAGATTTATGCAGCACACGGTGCACAGCTCAAAGAATCCCTTGCGCGCATACTGCGCATAGGTGAAGCCCTCGGTATCTCCCACAAAGCCGCCGAGAAAATACTGCATCTGCGAGAAGAAAAACAGCAGATAGAGCAGGCAAAGCGGTGTGACTGCCGCATAGATGACCGGTGCCGGAACGAAACGGCAGCTCCTGACACCGTCCGCACATGCAGCCGGATTCATGCGCAGCCCCTTATGGGTCGCCGTATACACGGCACTGAACACCATTGATCCGACGAGCAGTCCGACCGCCAGATGCAGGACAAGCCTCCATACCTCGTCCATCGGCAGACGCAGCAGTGAATCCATCAGGCGGTTCATATTGCTGTCCGCAAAGCACAGGAGCAACGCGGCGGCAACCGTCACCGGAACAGCAAGCAGCAGTCCGAGGAGGACGTATCCGGTATTTTTCCAGAACCCTTTCGCCTTTGTCCCGGACATCACACAGCACGATGCGGCAGCAAAATTCCGGAACGGCGCGGCGAACAGACCCTTGGCAAGCGAGACAGGCAGAAACCGCAGGATATCGCCGTCAGGATTTGCCGTGTGGAACAAAAACAGACTCCCGACCAGCATCAGGAACACGGTGTTCAGCCCTTTGAGAAAGCCGTTGGCAGTAACAGTATAGACGAGCGAGAATCCGTACATCACGCAGATCGTGAGCCGTTCGCTCCGCGTAAACGCTGTGCCGTGTTTCTTCAGGAAAACGACCTGTACGGTGATGATCGCCGCATACAGCAGCGTTGTGAATACGCCGCTTGCGTGGTACAGGCACAGCCGCACCCAGAGAAACCCCAGCAGCAGCATGCCAATGGCAGCCGCACGCTCCGCATTCGTGTAGGCAGCGGCAGGCTTTTCTGCCGGCTGTGTTTCCTCGGAGCAAATGTAATTATACGTATCGTTCATAACGTCACACACCTTTCTGTTTGTTGACAAGGGCGCATCGAATCAGCATTCCCAGATAGATCAGTAGCATTCCGGCGATATAGCAAAGGATATCATACCACGAAAAGCTCGTACCGATGATGATCGCACCGAGCGAGCCGCGCGCAAATCCGAGCCTGTCGGACAGGTGGATGTATTGCAGGAATTCCGCAAGAAATCCGATGCCGCACACCAACAGGGGCAGCAGCCGCGGCAGTCTGTCTGTGACCGCGCGGAAGATACAGTAGATCAGCGGAATAACCAGAATATCGCCGCCATAGGCACGCAGCCAGTACCATCCCGAGAACACCGAGCCGATCAGGATCTCGGTGACCAGCAAAACTGCCGTCCAGATCAGGTAATACATGCGCATCTTCTTAGTCTGCATCCTCATCCCTCCATTCCAGGATATCGCCGGGCTGACAGCCCAGTGCCTCACAGAGCTTGTCGAGCGTTGAAAAACGGATGGCTTTTGCCTTTCCGGTCTTGAGAATGGAAAGGTTCGCCGGGGTGATGTCGATGATCCTTGCAAGATCCCCCGAGGAGATCTTGCGCTTTGCCATCATCACATCCAGATTGACAATGATCGGCATAGTATCTCCTCCTTTCATATGGTGTAGTCGTTTTCTTCCTGCAGGGTGACCGCCTGTTCAAAGACATTCTTGACCACGCGCAGGATCAGTCCGAAAAAGCCTGCTGCCAGTGCCACCACAAAGCTGATGAACCGCCAGAAACCGAACACTGCGAACGGGATCGCCGCCAGCAGACAGCACCATGAGATGATGCGCAGGCACTTGCAGTTGGCATCGATGAATACATTACCGCGCCGGATGTTCCCCAGCAGCCGGCTCAGAAAGATCACACACACCTCGCCGCACACTGCCGCCGCATACAGGCAGATCAGCAGCGGCAGGAATACCGAGCCGTCCACCAGCCCCATTACGCCTAAACCCGAAAGATCATACCACCTGACCATCCACGGCGCGCACACGCACAGGATCGGGATGAACCCCATCAGCACCCTGACAAGGCAGATAGAAAGCGTTAAAGATCTGTCTTTGTTCCACATACACATTCCTCCGTTGGCATCATTTTCCTTAGTATACCACAGGAATTATCATTTGTCAAGTACTTTTTATTGAAAAACGATAATTTATTTTCAAATATCGAGAACTAGAAAGTGCTTGACAGACTGCCGGTTCCCGTGCTATAATACATATAACAGACCTCCTCGGGAACTGGAGAAGTGCCAGATTCCGCAGGATCTTTCGCATATGGCAAAGGGACTCGACCGCAGAAATACTTGATGTATTTCAAGGGAGAGGCACAAAGCCAGACGTGAAAGAGGCAAGGAAGATGGTGCTTCGGAAGTTTCCGAGGAGGTCTAATAGGAAATCCGCAAAACAGGAGGTCATATCATGAAGAACCGGATCTTTCCCCTGCTGTCATGCCTTGCCATGCTCTGGTGTGCGCCGTTGCCTGCCGCTGCGGCAGACGATACCGATGCCGGGAACATTCCGGCACTGCAGGACTATCTCCTTGGCAGTTCAACCACCGTTCCCAACGGACTTGACCTCAATGCCGACGGCGAGCTGGATGTGTTCGACCTTGCTCTGATGAAGCGTTTCAAGAAAACCAGAGCACTTGAACCCAAGGACACCATCCACATAGGCGATGCCACCTACTACGGCGGCGGCTATGTCGGCGGCTGTGCAATGCTTGATCCGGTCTCGACCGACTACTGGATCGCCGCCATGAACTACTACGACTGGAACAACTCCCAGCTTGCCGGTGCTTATCTTGAGGTGACGGGCGAGCTGGGGACGATCCACCTGCTCATCACGGACGAGCTGCCAGAGGGGCAGAAGGGCGATCTCGACCTCTACACCGATGCTTTCCCCCTGATCGCGCCTGTTGAAAAGGGCAGAGTGCCGTGCAGCTGGCGCATCACCGCGCTGGATACTGCCGCAGATGCTCCCGTCTCCTATCGCTACAAGGAGGGCAGCACGGCATTTTGGGCAGGAGTACAGATCCGCGGTCACCGCTGGCCGATCACAGCATTTGAGTATCTGAATGCAGACGGCGAATTTGTGGAGATACCGCGCCGCAACTACAACTATTTCGAGTCGATGGATCTCGGGACAGGTCCGTTCACGTTCCGGATCACGGATATCTACGGCAACGCGCTGGTTGAAAAAAACGTGCCGCTGATCGAACCGGATACCGATCTCCCCGGGACTGTCCAATTTCCGGAATGACCGCGAAAGGAGCCTACCCATGAAGCACCTCACCATCGGCATCCTCGCACATGTTGATGCCGGAAAGACCACCCTCTCGGAGGGCATGCTCTACACCGCCGGTGCGCTCCGGCGGCTCGGACGCGTTGATCACGGCGATGCCTTCCTCGACACGGAAACACTCGAAAAGGAACGCGGCATCACCATTTTCTCCAAGCAGGCGATCCTGAACCTCGGAGACACCTGCCTTACCCTGCTCGACACGCCCGGACATGTGGATTTCTCCGCCGAGATGGAACGCACACTTGCGGCACTTGATTATGCCGTACTGGTCATCAGCGGCTCGGAGGGCGTACAGAGCCACACCGAAACGCTCTGGAAACTCCTGATGCACACCGGTGTCCCGACCTTTCTGTTCGTCAACAAAATGGACATCGCCCATCGCACCCGTGAGGAAATTATGGCGGAGCTGCACGAACGTCTCGACCCGTCATGCGTGGATTTTTCGGAGCGCACTGAAGCATTCTACGACACCCTCGGCGCATGTGACGAGGTGCTCATGGAACAGGTGCTTGAAACCGGATGCGCCGAAGAATCTGCCGTCTCACAGGCGATCTTACAGCGGCATGTGTTCCCCTGCGCATTCGGCGCAGCACTCAAAATGGAAGGCGTTTCGGAATTTCTCGCGCTGCTGCAAGGGTTCACACTTCCCCTGCCCGAGCGTCCTGAGCTTGCCGCGCGCGTGTTCAAGATCACCGAGGACGAGCAGGGAAAGCGACTGACGCATCTGAAAATTTCCGGCGGTGTCCTGCGCGTGCGCGACACCCTCACCGGGACTGCACCGGATGGCTCTCCGTGGGAGGAAAAGCTCTCGCAGCTCCGCATCTACTCCGGCGCAAAATTCACGCCGGCAGACGAGGTGCGCGCCGGGATGGTCTGTGCCGCTGTAGGACTGTCGCAGACCTATGCCGGACAGGGACTTGGCGCACTGGCGGATGCGGCAGCGCCTGTCCTTGAACCGATCCTGCGCTATGCGCTCATCCTGCCCCAGGACGTGCAGACCCACACCGCCCTGCTGGCACTGCGCAGACTTGAACAGGAGGACCCGCAGCTCCATGTCAGCTTTTCGCCGCAATTGCAGGAGATCCACGTCCTGCTCATGGGCGAGATCCAGCTTGCGGTGCTGCAGCACACGCTTGCAGAACGCTTTGGCATCCATGCGAAATTTGAGCCGGGCGGCGTTGCCTACAAGGAGACCATCGCGAACCGGGTCGAGGGCATGGGGCATTATGAGCCGCTGCGGCATTATGCGGAGGTGCGTCTGCTCCTCGAACCGGGCAAGCCGGGCAGCGGTCTGGTCTTTTCGAGCATCTGCCGCGAGGATGCGCTTGACCGGAACTGGCAGCGTCTGATCCTGACGCATTTGCAGGAAAAGCAGCACCTTGGCGTTCTGACCGGAGCACCTATCACGGATATGAAGATCACCCTCACTGCCGGACGTGCCCACAAAAAGCACACCGAGGGCGGTGATTTCCGGCAGGCGACCTACCGTGCCGTGCGCCAGGGACTGATGCAGGCGGAAAGTGTCCTGCTCGAACCGTGGTACAGCCTCCGGCTCGAAGTACCCACCGAAACGGTCGGCCGCGCCCTGACCGATCTGCAAATGAAGGGCGCACGTCTCTCCTCTCCGGAAAACCGCGGCGACTTCACAGTCATCGAGGGACAAGCACCTGCCGCGATGATGATGACCTACCGCACGAATGTGATGGAATACACCCACGGCCGCGGACGGCTCACCTGTACACCCTCCGGCTATGCGCCGTGTGCGGATGCGCAGGCAGTCATCGAGCGCATCGGCTATCAGCCCGAGGCAGATGCGGACAATTCCCCGGATTCGATCTTCTGCTCCCACGGCAGCGGCGACCTGGTGAAGTGGGATGCGGTGGCACAGCGGATGCATACCGAAAGTTACCTGAACCCCGTCCGTGAGCCGGAGGTGCAGGCATATTCCCGTCCTGTGCACGAGACCTACACGGGCAGTGCCGCGCAGGACAAGGAGCTGATGGAGATCTTCGAGCGCACCTACGGCAGCATCCGGCGCGACACGCGTGACGAACGCCATCATCTGCACACAGAAAAATCCGCCCCGAAAAAACAAAAGCCCGTCCCCCTTCCCACAGGTCCGGAGTACCTGCTGGTGGACGGCTACAATATCATCTTTGCCTGGGAGGAGCTGAGCCGGGTCGCACAGAACAACCTTGATGCCGCACGCGCACAGCTCATCCATATTCTTGCGAACTACCGCGGATGGCGGCAGTGCCGGCTGATCGTGGTATTTGATGCGTACCGCGTCAAGGGAAATCCCGGGAGCGTCACGGAGGAAAGCGGCATCAGCATCGTTTACACCAAGGAGGCGGAAACTGCTGACACCTACATCGAGCGCATCTCCCATGAGCTTGCCAAAAACTGCCGCGTCAGGGTCGCGACCTCGGACGGAACCGAACAGATCATTATCCTTGGCAACGGTGCATTCCGGATGTCTGCCGAGGAGCTTCGCCGGGAGATCGCCGAGGCGGAACGGCAGATCAGAGAGCATATGCAGAACGTGTGACAAAGATCTCCCCGGATCTTCTGCAAGATCCGGGGAGATCCTTCACTCCGCCTTTTCCTTTCGTTTCTGCATCTCGTACACAAACCTCGAGGCAATGATCTCCGGTGAGAGCATCATGCTGACCGCGCCGAGCTTGGCGATCAAAGTCGGGATGATGAGACACTGCCCGGCAAGGGCATGCTCAATGGCGTACTGCGCCACATACCGCGGATTGGCAGGACGGACGGAAAATGTCACGCCGGCGCGGTTGTTGAAATTCGTATCCACAGGTCCGGGACAGAGCGCACAGATCTTCACATGCGAACCCCTGCGCCGCAGCTCCTCGCGGATGGCTGTCGTCAGACGAACCACGTAGTTCTTCGAGGCGTAATAGCTCGAAAGCATCGGTCCGGCAGAAAATCCCGCGATCGAGCTGACATTCAGGATCACGCCGGAATCTCGCGCCGTCATATCGCGTAAAAACAGCTTGGTAAGAATGTGCAGTGCGCGGATATTTACATCGATCAGCTCCAACTCCTCCTCCAGCGAGGTCTCGGTGAAATTTCCGAACACGCCAAAGCCTGCGTTGTTGATGAGAAAGTCGATGCGCATCCCCTTGCAGAAGGCATACAGCTTCTCTGCGGCACCGCGTTGTGCCAGATCCAGTGCCAAATACCTTGTCCCCGGTCCGAATCGTTTTGCCATATTGCGCAGTACGCTCTCATTTCGTCCTGTCAGCACGAGCTGCCATCCCTTGCGGTGCAGGCAGATCGCCATTTCCTTTCCAATGCCGGAGGTCGCTCCGGTAATCAATGCGTATTTCATGCTGTTCCTCCTTTGCTGCTGCAGCAGGCAGCAAACTGCCTGTTTCTATTCTTAGTATAGCACATTTTAACAAAGCTTTGCAAGCGTTTTTTGAAAATCATGTGAAAAACGGTATTTTTCTTCAAAACCTATGGACTTTACGCAAAATCTGTAGTATAATAATTAAGGATTGCGTTTTTTCGCAAGTATTATACCGGAGGTATTATATCATGTCAATTTTTAAAAAAGTCTCGGCATTTCTGACCGCAGTCGGAATTGCCTGCTCTTGTGCCGCATGCGGCTACAACACCATCAATGCACTGACTGTGGATAACGTAGAGATTCCGGCAGGCATTTACATTTACTATGCAAATTCCGCTTATAACCAGGCACTTTCCAAGCTCTCCGAGGAGTACCCGGATCTTGACACCACCGATGCCAAGGCGGTCAAGCTCTGCACCCTCGAGGGAAAGGATGTTATGACCTGGATTCAGGACGAGGCGACCGATATGTGCGCAGAGTATGTCGTGATCGAGCAGAAATTTGAGGAGATGGGTCTGGAGCTTGACGCAGATACCCAGGCGATGATCTCCATGATGAAAGACTACTACTGGACAAACAGCCAGGAGATGTTTGCGAAGAACGGCATCAGTGAGTCCTCATACGAGAAGATCGTAACCTCCAGCTACAAGAGTGAGCTGATCTTTGAGCATATGTATGGCGTTGACGGCACCGAGGGTACGACTGAGCAGGATGTTTATGACTACTTCAAGGATCACAACATACGCTGTGAGTATCTGGAAATGCCCCTCAGGGACGGTGAGGGTAATCTCCTCAAATCCGACGGCAAGGCTGAGATCATGGAAATGGCGAAGGATTACCAGAAGCGCGCAGAAAAGGCACTGGCAAGTGACGGCATCGAGGGTGTCAAGGCAGAGATGGCCGCCATCCGCGAGGATTACGCGAACTACACAGCATCCCTGACTGCAACAGAGGATGATGAAAATACCGATGTCACAGAGTCTGAGACCATTGCGGAAACCGAGACCGAGGCTGAAACCTCCGCAGAGGACACTGCGGCTGAAGATACCGCAGAGACCGGCGTGGGCGAGGTAGATCCGGAGAGCTTCAATGAGCCTGCCCCCTCTGACGAGGCGGAGACTGAGACGGCATCCGATGCGGACGAGACTACGGATGAGACCGAGGACACGACTGAGGGCGAAACCGAGGACGAGACCACCGATGAAACGGAGGATACGACTGAGGACGAGACTGCGGACACAACCGAGGACGAGACCACAGACGAAGAAAACGGGGGGATTGATCTCACATCCGAGGATGGTGCTGAGGAGGAAACCAATCCGTATGCAAACGAGATCATCATTCCCATTATTAACGAGGATGATTATGATGATCCAGAAGATATCTACAACAAAAAGACCTACAAGCAGCTTCTGGACATCCAGCCGAAGGATTATGGCAAAGTCTACATTGTTGAAGAGGATGAGACCTACTATCTGAATGTACCTCAGGATCACATTCTTTTTGAGGAGGATACCTACTATCTGGCAGTACGCTATGATATCGAGGAGCGCATGAATGACGAGGATCTCTGGACGGAGAACGCCATTTCCAGCACCGTGTACAGCATGTTTACCAAGAACTATGAGGATCTGCTTGACGAGTGGGTCGCATCTGTGACGATCAGCCGCAACGATGCCGCTTACAGACGTTATGATCCGTTCAAGTTTGATTTCAGCTGATACTGCCCCTTTGATACCGCACAGTCCCACCGGCTGTGCGGTATTTTTTGTCCCAAAATAAAAAAAGCTGCTAAAACCTATTGCAATTTGTGAGAGAATCGTGTATAATGTTAGTGTATGGCTCCGCGTCTGCGCGGATGCAAAATTTAAAGAGATAAAGGAGTACCACCCATGTTCAAAGATCTGATCGATACCATTGGTTATGTGGCATCCGTTGATCCCGAGGTCGGCGGCGCAATGCAGAAGGAGCTGGCTCGCCAGAAACGCAACCTTGAGCTGATCGCTTCCGAAAATATCGTTTCCCCTGCTGTTATGGCAGCAATGGGCAGCGTTCTCACCAACAAGTACGCTGAGGGCTATCCGGGCAAACGCTACTACGGCGGCTGCGAGTGCGTAGACATCGTAGAGCAGATCGCAATTGACCGTGCCTGCAAGCTGTTCGGCGCAAAATTTGCCAATGTACAGCCGCACTCCGGTGCGCAGGCAAACACCGCCGTTTACGTTGCGACCCTTCAGCCCGGTGACACCGTTCTGGGCATGAGCCTTGCAGACGGCGGTCACCTGACACACGGCTCTCCTGCCAACCTGTCCGGCAAGTACTTTAACTTCGTCTCCTATGGTCTGAACGATGAGACCGAGACCATCAACTATGACGATGTGCAGAAGCTCGCTGAGGAGGCGCAGCCCAAGCTCATCGTTGCCGGTGCATCCGCCTATCCGCGTGCCATCGACTTCAAGCGTCTGTCCGAGATCGCCAAGTCTGTCGGTGCGCTCCTGATGGTCGATATGGCACACATCGCAGGTCTGGTCGCAGCAGGTCAGCACGAGTCTCCGGTTCCGTATGCAGACATCGTGACCACCACAACGCACAAGACCCTGCGCGGTCCGAGAGGCGGTCTGATCCTGACCAATGACGAGACGCTTGCCAAGAAGATCAACTCCGCGATCTTCCCGGGTACACAGGGCGGTCCGCTGATGCACGTGATCGCTGCCAAGGCAGTCT
>CAZKHW010000021.1:0-16013 GCA_964552525.1 uncultured Ruminococcus sp.
AGTTTTGTCATTTTTTGGTGCTTTATGCGGTTACACAGTTTATTTTTCAGACCCGCATACCGGTTCATGGACGGAGATTCCGTAATACTGCCGATCACCACATCCTGATTGATAAACCGCTTGATCTCGGAATTGTAATATCTTGCACGCATATAGTACAAGCCATTCTCATCCGTTGCCACGCCGTATTCGCCGTTGTACAAGAATAGTATACCACACTTATTCTCAGATGTCAACTCTCCATATGGCCCGTATTGGTAGGTTTCTACGATTTTTCCGTCAGAATCCGTCACCGCCTCGGTACTGCCGATGTTGTTGTAGTTGAGGAATTCTAAGAACCCGTCTTCACAAGATGCCTAGGCAGCTTTTCGGCATCTTTGCACCGTATCTTAATCCGAAATCCTTGCAATACATAGAGTATTCCTGCGGATTTCGTCCGTCGATACAGCACAAATCTGCTCGAAAATCTGCTCTCATCCCTTGTGAAGACAGGTTCTAACCGTTTTTTATTATATAGTTGGAATAGAATAATTATCTATCGAATTCCTTTATGAAATCCAAGTATTTTTTATCGCTTTTATCAAAACATCTTCCTTTTGATTTCTTTAATGCTATACTTAAATACTTTTTTGCCGTTTCATAATTTCCCAATTCATAAGCAACTCTTCCATACCAGCCTTCACGTTCTCCACTATCAAATCGTTCCAAATCGGCACTCATAATTATTGGAGCCCACTTTTGCATCAAATCAACATCCGAAAACTTTATCGCAGTTTTAATAAACCATCTGGATATCAAAAAACTTTCTTCGCATTCCTCTTTAGGCTCTGGAAGTAAATCCCATGCATTTTCAAGGAGACAAACAACATTTTGAAGGTTATTCCCCTCATATTCATTCTGACTTTTTTCAACTAAAGCCCATACTTTTTCATACAATTCCTTTGATAATTCTATCATAACACATCTCCTAAATTAAATCTTGAATTACTGAAAGATATTTAGATTCCGCACCATCAAAAATATCTTCACCTTCCAGCATATACGCTCGCAACAAATAATCTCTCGCCTTATTCAAATCAGAACAATCAAAATAAGCAATGCCAGCTTGAAGTTGTATATATGGATTTACTAATCCACCAGGACACTTTTCAGCCATCAAATAATAATGCAAACTTTTTTCATTCTCACCCAGTTCCGCATACACATCACCCAACGCTGCATAAATCCATACTGCGGCTTCCCATGCTTCTTTTGGACTCGGAAGTAAATCCAATGCCTTTACATATTCATTGATTGCCTCGCGAAATGCTCCGCTCTCGTACAATGTTTCGCCTGTATTACAATAATCTGTAATCATTTGATATATCGATTCACTTAATTCCATATATACACCTCTCAAAACACAACAGTGCAAATGATTATTTGGAATATATGCCGCTTCACTGTACAATATCATATTCATTATACCATATAGTGTTGCGGCATATTACTATCGCCACTTATTAAAGATATTTTCAAATCATGGTGATTTAGGAAGAGCTACAGGCGGATCATAAGTAACACCCAGTGCTGCACCTTCGCTACGGTTAATAGAATAATGCTCCAACTCGTAATTTTTTGCATCCAGCATCCAATCACGTACTTCACGTGATTTTGCACCGGAATACTTGCCTTTGGTATTCCAATACGTAACTGCATCTGTTTTATGCGCCATATCTGCTTCCGAAATCGGATACCACCTTTTTCCCTTTTCGGAATAGAATTCCATATTAGCACCTTCACCTCTGATCTTACCCTGTGCTTTCATATCAGCAATAACTTCCTGTCCAGTGCGTGAGCTTTTTGAAGGAGTACGTCCCAAATACTGTAATCGTTTTGATTGTGAACGTTTAGGCTTAGAAGTATTCTTATCTGCACTAGATGTGGTAATCTTCTCATCCCCACATCCATTATGTACCAGTACCGAACTCTCGCCAACGAAATACGTATGGAAATCCTCAACCTCAAAGTTATATACTTTTATCGGTTCTTCGAGAATTTCATGCTGAATAAATTCAACAACTACATATTCGCCGTTAGAGCCTGTTTAAGATCTGAAAACAGCCGGGATTTTGAGCAGATTTTTCCTGTGACAAAGCCCGAAAGCCGCAGGAATACTGTATGTATTGTAAGGCTTTCGGGCAAATCCACGAAAAGAATATGCTAAAATGATGGCTAGGAGTATCTTAAACAGGCTCTTAGAAAGCACCAGTCCATCCCCGGCACGAAGTTGTTACAATGTTCTTAACATTTGATAAAGCAATAACTTTCTCACTATTTGATTGTCATCAGTAACCGTCAATGCATTTTTGTACTTAAGTCTATTAATAATGTGCTTTCACTCGATAAAAAGTTGAGGAACACCATCCCACTTCAATTGCGGCATTTTTTCTATTCGTTTCATATAAATATAGATTATCTGATTGCTGCCCCAAACTCCATTATCAGGAATACGAGTTAAAATGGTCAAATGATAATACCCCTCATCAACATATATTTGTTGATCGATTGGCACCTCATTACTCCATTCCATAAGCCAAGCCAAGTCGATAATAGAAACAGCATTTCCCTTAACATCAATTGCCAATCTAATTGAGATTGGATATTGCTCACTGATTTCTTCATCAGGGTAACCTTCTCGTATCTTAATCTTATAGTCACCACTTGAACCAGTACAAAAGCCTACAATGTCCCCCTTTTGGATATGCTCAGCTACCTTTTTAGGTGTTGAAAAATCACTTAAGAAAAAATCGCTTCCTTCCGCAACATTAATCATGGATTTGTTGGAATATATCACAATCCCAATACCATCAATTGAAAGTCTCAAATCCTTTTTGATTGAATTATTCATAACTCTCTTTATCCTCCCTGATTTTTTCCCCACTCGAGAAGCAATTGAATTGCTTCTGCAGGCGTAACATTTTGTGCTATGACACTTGAAGCATCCGGGGTTCGCAAATCACCGCGTATCCCCGAGAGCGAAGAATTATTATATGCTTTCACATAATTTTCAAGCAATTCAGCGTCCGTCATTCTAGGATTACCACCTCGTAATTTAATACCTTGACCTTTTGTAGCTTCATGTAACCTAATATGTGCTTGTCCTGCATTTTCAGGAGTTCCATAAGGATAAAAGCGAGGGGTAGTACTTTTGTCATATACTGCTAAACTTGTTCTTCCTCTTACATTGGCTCTTTCGATTAAATGAGCACCAGCTCCATTCGAAGTTAGTCTCCAACTTCCGCTAGGTATGGGACCAATAAAATCCGCATCACCCGGTCTAGAAATGTCAGTTTCTATACTACTTGCGCTATTTATTTCATCCCCGCACCCATTATGCACCAGCACCGAATTCTCGCCAACGAAATACGTATGGAAATCCTCGACCTCAAAGTTATAAACCTTGACAGGTGATTCAAGAATTTCATGCTGAATAAATTCAACAACTACATATTCGCCGTTAGAAAGTACCAGTACATCTCCGGCACGGAGTTGAGCCGCCCTTGTCCAGCCAAACTTGTTGACATAGAACGGGTGGGACGGAGTGGTAACGATATCCTCGCCGTTGACATGGACATGGATCAGTTCTTCTGTCTCATTTTCATAGGTTTCCAGAACTTCCTTGTATTCCACATCGCCGGTTTCTGGATTTTCAGCAAGCACCATATCACCGGGCTTGATCTCTTCGATTGCCTTATGACCCTCCGCTGTCAGAACCGCTGTTCCGGCAACAAAGCACCAGGATTGGGAAGCAGTGTTTTTCAGACCCTTTATAGAAACGCCAATTGCAAAGCCTTCCATTCCAACTGTAACCAGATCAACTACAAACTGCTTGGGATCAAAGTCTTCGCCATTAATAATGTATTTTTCAACATTGTTTCTGACTACATTTCCGACTACATACATACTCTTGCCGATACTGCCCACATGCGCCGCCATCTTTGTTATCTTGACAACGGAACAGCTAAACTTTGCCAGCTTTGTACCAGCCATAAAGGCACCTACTACCTCACCAATACAAGGTAATGCAGAAATAAAACTACAGATAGCGCCAAACGCATCGCCCTCAGCAATATACCAGATCATATTAGCGACGTCAAAGACAACACCCACACCCGGAATCAGTCCGAGAAGATCTAATAATGCATGACCTGCAAGGCTCCAGTTAATAGACGGACTCAGACCGAACGGATCTGACAAGCTGATCGGATTACCCTGTACATAGGCATACCGGTTCATGGACGGAGATTCCGTAATACTGCCGATCACCACATCCTGATTGATAAACCGCTTGATCTCGGAATTGTAATATCTTGCACGCATATAGTACAAGCCATTCTCATCCGTTGCCACGCCGTATTCGCCGTTGTACAAGAATAGTATACCACACTTATTCTCAGATGTCAACTCTCCATATGGCCCGTATTGGTAGGTTTCCACAATTTTTCCGTCAGAATCCGTCACCGCCTCGGTACTGCCGATGTTGTTGTAGTGGTAGTACAGTTCCTTGCCGTCCTGCTCCTGCGAGATCAGACCCGTGCCATAGACATAATAGGTTGTAACGCCTGCCGTCTCCTGTGTCAGGATCCGGCTGAGTGCTCCGGAGCTGTCGATCACAAAGCTGGTCTGAATGTCATTTGCTGTTTTGCCAATACGCTGATTTTCTGCATCATACGCATAGGTCACGCCCCCTGCGGATACCAGTCTGTTCCGGCAGTCGTAGGTAAAGTGTGCCATTGTGCCGTTCAGCGGACCATAGATCATGTTGCCGTCTGCATCATACTCAACTGCTTCGCCGTTGTACTTGACAAGACGGTTGGCATCGTCGTACTCCATCTCCGCATTCGTCAGACCGGAATACTCCGTTCCGTTGGACATTGTGGCATTGATGATGTTTCCGGATTCATCGTAGATGTAATCTCTTGCGTTGATGACAGTATCGCCGACTCTATCGACTTGAGAGATCAGCTTGCCTGCGGCATTATAGGTGCGGCTCTCCACACTGCCGTCAGGACGGGTGGTCGTGGTAAGTCTGCCGTTCTTGTCATAGCCATAAGATGTCACATTGTCATTCCAGTCGGTCACGGTCAGAACTCTGCCGGTCTTGTCGTAGGTGTAGCGAACGATTCTGCCGCCGGGATAGGTGAGTGCCACAAGATTTCCGATCTGGTCATAGCTGTAGCTGATTGTGTTTCCCCTGAAATCGGTATATTCCGTCACACGGTTCATTTCGTCATAGGTTCGTGTGATGGTTCCGTTTTCGTCCGTAACTGTCAGCACATTGCCGTTGCCGTCATAGGTATAGGACACTGTGCCCAGCTCATCAGTAAAGCTCTTGATCCAGCCGTTTTTGTAATAGGTATAGGAGGTCTCCTGTCCTCTTGCATTGGTGGTTGTTTCAAGCAGACCGATGGCATTGTAAGTATAACTGTTCCGGCTGCCGATCGCATTCAGTACATCGGTGATCCTGCCCATATTGTCATAGGTATATTCTGTCCGTCCGCCGTTCGGGTCGATCATGGCTGTGATGTTCCCGATCTGGTCGTACTCATACGCAGCAGTACCATCCTCAGCATCCTTGACACTTGTCATCCGTCCGATCTTATCATATTGATAGCTGGTTTCTGTCTGACGAGCTGTGTTCAGGTTTGCAATGGTCTTTTTCAGATTGCCGGCAATATCATACTCATACTGCGTTTCGATGCCAAGTGCATCCTTTGTCAGAATGAGTTGATTTTGTACATCGTACTGATTTTCTGCAATGACATTCCCCTCTGCATCTGTCAGCGTCAGAATGTTTCCGTTTTCATCGTAGGTTACAGAGGTGACATTGCCTTCCTCGTCTGTCTGGGTTTTCACACGTCCTGCTGCATCATAGGTGTAGGAAGCTGTGAGTTCGCCCATAGATACGCCGGTTACAAGTCCTTCGTTGCTGTACTCATAATGTACGGTCTGACCATTCGGCTGTGTGATCTGGAGACAGTTGCCGTTGACATCGTAGCTGTCGTAAGTTGTCACATTTCCATTTGCATCGGTCATGGACAGCACTCTGCCGTAGATGTCATAGGTATAGGAAACCGTGTTGCCCTCTGCATCGGTACTGCTCAGAAGATTACCGCTCTTGTCGTAGGTCATATTTGCCGTGTTTCCCTGCGAATCTTTGGACTGCACCAAACGTCCTGCCTTGTCATAGGTGTAGCTAATGCTGCTGCCGTCTGCATAGGTCACAGTTTTCGGCTTGCCGTTTGCATAATAAGTATAGCTTTCTGCCGTGGCAATTTCACCATTCCAGACAGTCTTTGTTGTTACACGGTTCAGTGCATCATAGGCATACTCGGTCACGCCGCCTTCTGCATCGGTTGCCTTTATGAGGTTTCCGGCAGGATCGTAAGCATTTTCCACAAATGTACCGTCTGCAAAATCAATACGTGTAATATTGCCCTCGCCGTCATAGGAATATGTTGTTACTGCACCGCTGGCATCCATTTCGCTGATAAGCTGATTATTGTTATCATAGCTATAAGACGTTGTATTACCGCGTGCATCTGTCACGGAAGTCTGGTTGCCTCTTGCGTCATAGGTGTAACTTACCGTACCATCTGCCGTGGTAATCGCTGTCGTTCTGCCAAGTGCATCGTACTGGAAAAGCGTTTCATTCCCGTCACGATCCACCGTCTTGATGACATTTCCAGTTTCGTCATAGGTCATCATGGTTGGATTACCCATGTAATCAGTCGCTGCTGTCAGTCTGCCGTTTGTATAGGTATAGGACTTAACACCCAGACCGGTTACAGATTCCGACAGCATCTGTGCATTGGCATTATACGCATACGTTCTTCTGACTCCGGAATTTTCTGCTGTTGTTGCCAGCATTTGATTCGGATTGTAGGTATATGTGCTTTGTTCGCCGTCCGAACCGTCTACTGTCAGAATATTCCCGTATGCATCATAGGTCATGCTGGTAATATTACCGTTATAGTCCTTAACAGTCAACAGATTATTGGCATCGTCATAAGAATAATAAACAGCATTTCCATTGGCATTGATCTCTGCAAGCAGATTTCCGTTATCGTCATACGAATAACCTGTTGTATGCCCATTCTGGTCTGTGATTGCAATCACATGCCCCATATGATCGGACTGGAACGAGATCGTGTTTCCGTTTCTGTCAATACCCGTTGTTGTCAGGATGCCGTATTCATCAGTTGTGTAGGAGAATTCCGAGCTGCTGCCCAATCCGTCATACTGCTTTATGACACGGTTTTCCTCATCATACTCATTGATAACATAAGGCGTTGTCTCATCCGATGCTGTGGCGGAAAGAATTCGATGCTCTTCGTCATAAACATAATGGATGCTTTCGCCGAGTGCATTGATGAACGTTTTGATATTGCCATTCTCATAAGCAATTGCAGCCGTTCTTCCGTAACCGTCACGAGCCCCTGTCAGCTTTCCATCATCATTGTAGATGAGCGTCAGTGCCGCACCCGTAATATCATCCGTAATGGTAACACTGCCTTCGGCTCGAGTCAAATGAACTGCCTGACCATTCGTCTGTTCAATGGCACTCAATTTTCCCTCTGTATCGAAGTACAGCTTTCTTTCACCCGGCTCGACAAGTACGTAAGTATTGTCATCCTCGCGATGCAGCTTGTATTGATCCATTCCCTGACTGATCGGGAGATAATTCTTGTAACCAGTATCTTCTATCAGATCTAATGCTACAATGTTATCCACCAACTGCCCATTCACCTTACGGATCACTGCACTTTCATCCATAAAGGATGCATAATGCGCTGCATCCCAATGCACATCAACGATATTATTTTTAACCTCAAGGTAAGCTTCGTAGCCATGGCTCCAACCGTAGCCAAGCTCACCGGCAGTATTTGATGCCGCTGAACTATACTGCGCATCCAGTGACAATGCTGAAGATCCACCAGTCACAGAAAGCAGGGACACATCGTCTGTAAATGCGCCGGTAGTCATATCCACGGGATCTGCCCATGTACTCGGTACCAGTTCATACTTGACATTGTATTTTATCACATGACTGGGAATGGGACAAATATGTACCTGAATATCTGTATCTTCCAGACCGGATACCATGGATTCAATCAGTCTGTAACGAACCTTTTCCGGATCATCTCCGGCATTGCCATTGAACTTTGTCTTGTATGTGCCGTATATAGAATCACCTGGTACAAAGCATTCGATTGCGAGCGACTGTCCTCCAGATACAATAGGAATCGCTGGAGTCATGCTAAGAGACGCAAGAGAAAAGCCGTTCACCTTGCTGCTATATTTAGTTTCCTCTCCATTCAGATCAATCACTGTGATTTCCTGTTCTATCTCAGGATTCTCATAAGCACCAAAGGTTGTTGTCAGATTATAGAATGTTTCACTTCCTTCATTGGAGAGTTTATACTGGATATAATAATCCTTTCCGACATATCCAAGTTCCTCCGGATAAATGTACAGATGCAGACCACGCCCAACGCCTACTACAAAAGGAGACTCTGTTTTAAAGGATGCTCTGACAGGGGCTTGGAACGGCATCAAGGTACCATAGAAATCAGCATCAAGATAGTATTCGCCCTTCTTATCGCCTCTGACAGTCCACGAAATGGTCTTGCTTTCCTGTCCGGCAATATCTCCCATGCTCTGCGTAAGGGTATTGTTCTGATTGCTGGTAGCTGCCAGAGACAGTCCCTTCGGGAGATTCAATGTAGCAGCACAATCCTTGATTACAAACTCAGATGTTGCATGATTCATGACACCGAGATCCACAGCATACATTTCCTTCATGAAAGAAATGCTCTCCGTAGTTCGGATGTATGCCAGAATCGGCACAACCTCATCATATTCTGTGTCGGTTGTTTCCGGAATAATCGGCTGCACCTGAACAGTACTGCCGTCACTAAGCTGGGCACTGCAGCCTCCGATGAAACCAGAGCCAAAACCCGTGCCGCTTCCACCGCCACCGCCAGTGTATACATACTGAATAACTGTTGGAATCGGCTCCTGTGCAAATGTCAGTTCAATTGTAAATACACAAGTGTTGTAATTACCCGGATCCCTGAAATCCACACCGGCTTCCAGCATTTCCTCAAGTGTCATTCGATGTACTGTCAGATTGCCCGTTACAAGCTCTCCACTGCACATTGTTACTTCTTGTGTACCATTATCACCGTACTGATTGATCTCGACCGTAGTGCGTACCGGAAGATATCCTTCCTTGTATACTGCTACCTGATGCGTTCCAAGTTTTCCAGAAATGTTGACCGTACCAGTATAATCGGTTCGCAGTGTCTTTTCACTTTCTGATTCCGCAGTATAGAAATATACATATGCATACTTGATCGGGACATGATTTTCATCCACTACCGTCAGCTGTACATTTCCATATTCTGTCTTGTCCAGGACTGTAACATGGATTTTTTGCTTTGCTGTATTTCCTGCCTCATCAGATGCCGTCAAAGTAACAGTATATTCGCCGGGTTCTTCATAAATATAGGCAGTTCTCGCACCGTATACAGTATCCCCATTGCCCAGATCCCATTCAAAATTGGTAATGCGTACATTATCAGTTGATTCTGTGCCATCAAGCATGATTTCCGAACCAGACAGTCCTGTCAGTTCAGCCGGTACATGAATGACCGGAGCGACTGTATCCGTATCATAGGCGCATCCGCTGATGGGGTTACTCTCTGAAACATTGCCATAAATGTCATATGCCTCAATTTTATAGGAATATGTCAGATTGGGAATCACCTCTCCGTCTTCATAACTCAGAAGATCCGTATTGCCGACAACAGTATAATCTGCATCAGTTTCCAGTTTCTTATAAAGGCGATAGTAAGCGATCTCCGAATCATCTTCCACGCTCCACTCAAGAGAAATTGCCCAGTCTTCCTGGAACAGTTCCAGTACCGGAGCTTCCGGTGCTGTATTTTTCAGAATATATTCTGCAAAGTAAGGCTCACTGATATTACCAGCAACATCTTCTGCAACTGCCTTTATGACATAGCTGCCTTCCTCCAGGTCAGACGTATCCCACGTCATGGTTGCCGCCTGATAGTTGGAATTCAGCGTAAATGTACCAATCTCATACCAGATACCATCTTCAGCATCAGCCTGCTGATAAGAAACAGTAACAGCATTCAGAACATTATTATCAGCAAGCACAACACTCATCTTCGGATTTTCCGGAAGATAGGAGCCGTCCGTAGGATTGAACCCCAATACTTTCGGAGCTTCCGTATCCGGCTGTGCCTGTGCAATTGCCTCATTGGACTCCTCACTTCGATTTCCTGCAATATCCACAGCAACAATCTTGTAGGTATAGATTGCTCCGAATTTTACAGAAATATCGTAATAGTCCTTAGTGGTGCAGTCACAGAGTTTGGTGTACATTGTTTTGCCATCTTCCGCTCTGTAGATCTCGAATTTTGATACATCATCATCCTGCACTGTCCATGTCAGATGAATGTTGCCGCTATTTCCTGCAGCAATCAGATCGGTAATGGGTGACGGTGCTGTACGGTCGATCTTGTAGCAGTTCACGCAGGCTGCACTGGCATTGCCTGCCGTATCATAAGTCACAGCTTCAATATAGATCTCACCCTCCGCAAGTTCAGACACATCGAACGAATAGGAGAAGCGTGCAGAAACCGCTGCCTCAGGTGCTGTCAGTTCGACAACATCTGTCCAGTTTTTCTCATCTCCAGTGTCACGCGAATACCGCAATTTCAAATTCTGAACCGCAATATTATCTGCTGCTTCAATTGAGATCGGAATTTCTGTACCAAATGCAGAGCTGGCAGGATAGAACGACTTAACTGCCGGTGCGATCTGGTCAGAGGTAGTGGTAAGTGTAAGCGGTTCAGAAGCAATACCGCGATTGCCAAGATCATCATACGCCACAACTCGGAAGATATAGGATGTATCCGGCTGGAGATGCTCGATATGCATTCCGGCTGTTGTACTGGTTCTGCCAACCTCTGTATAGCTACCATCCGCATCCAGCTGTTCTACAGCATAGCATCCAAAGTAAGGTTCGACGATATCCTCCCAGCGAATGCTGACAAAAGAGGATGCTGTGGTACATTCATCACTGTTGATCTGTACCTGTTCCGGACCGGAATTGTCCAGCGTATATTTTTTGATGCTTTCTTCTGAAACGTTGCCGTTGGCATCCACTGCTAATGCCTGAACCTGATAAGAGCCATCCGCCAAATGAGCAGTATCCCAGCTAATGACAGCTTTATCATTTTTGGCGTTTTGCTCTCCAATGAAGCTCCATTTCTCAGTACCTTCTTTTCTATATGCCAACTGAATTTTCTGCACAGCAATGTTATCTGTAGCCTGGACGCAGATATCCGCTATACCATTAATTCTGGAAGCATCCGGAGTAATACTGTCGATCCTTGGTGGGTTATGATCCTCATCCACTACAACAATTGCAATAGCACTGCGAGAGCCTTCAATCCCATACTTGCTCACTGCCGAGATCTGATATTGATAGGTCTGGAGCGGCTCTACATCGCTGTCAATATACCGTGCTGTAAGAGAACCGTTTACCTTGGCAATCTGATCAAACTGGTCACTGTCTTCATTTGCTCTGTAGAGAAGATAGTAGCTGCAATTCGCACTGATGGATGGTGTCCATTTCAGTTCGGCAACACCATCTGCGGCTGTTGCTGTCAGATTCTCTGGTGCTGCTGAACCGGAAGTATCCACAGTATAGGTTACTGTCCTTTCACAGGTATTATTTTCAGCATCGTACAGCGTAACACGGATATCATAATTTCCATTTAATCCTGTCAGATCCCAATTACACTTTGCAATCAGCTTGTTGGTAAAATAATACTGCTGTCCTGCCATGTACCCAAGGATGTCCTGGTATGCCGTGTCATCCTCACCGCTCTTTTTATACTCGAACTGCACCTTATTCCCGGTACTGTTTCCTGTATTGGTAAAGATGACCGAAATCTGCTGACTGGTACCGCCAATTTCACTGTAGTCCTTCGGAGATACAGATTCAATGGACGGCATAACAGGAGCACCGCTGACTCCGGGACTCAGAACCGATTCATTTCCTGCCCCATCATAGGCACTGACCTGATAACAATAGCTCTGCCCAGCCTGCAGACCATTGTGATGATAGGTCGTGTTTCCACTGATACGCCCTATTTCCTGATCGTCACAATAGATGATGTAGCCTTCCGTTTTTACATTATCCTGTGAAGGACTCCATGTAATTGTGACAGAAGATCCTGTACGCGACTTCACATTCAGATCCTGCGGCGTAGAAGGAGCCTCTGTGTCCGGCTTTGTGGTGGCTGCAACAGCAGCAGATGCCGCAGAATAATTTCTGCACTCATCAAATGCGTAGATTTCATAGATATACGTTGTTTCAGGATCCAGACCGCTGTCCGTAAAGCTGCAAGCACTGGTTGTATAAATCTTTTTACCGTTTCGATAGACTTCATACCCCATAACGCCTACGTTATCACTGGAAGCATTCCAATTCAGACTAACAGATGTGGTGCGAAGATCAGATACAGAAAGTCCGGTTACTTTCGCAGGCGATTCCGTATCTACAAACTCCTCAATTAGCTCATTGTACACCAGCTCTGCCGAAACTGCAGTACCGGAGTTGTTCACAAAGATATAGGAAGTCATCGGTTTTGTGATTACCAATGTATTGAATTTTGAATTGACCGGTGTATAGAAACGGATTGTCTGTATAAGCGTTCTGCCGTTGACCGCATTTCTGCCGCTTAGAACTGTTCTGTGCGTTCCACTTGCAACAAAAGCTGTATTACGTGTTTGCGTAAAGTCTCCTTTGATTTCAAGCGTTCCTGCTGTTAATGTTCCATTAGTGCTATAATATGAATCCGTAGAAAAATGACCGCCCACCCAGACATAGCCAGCTTCATCTGTCATGTAGAATCTGGAGCTATAGTCAAAGCTCAGATTTCCCTTACATTCCAGGACGCCATTCCCGACATCCAGCTTGTAATAAACATACATACTCGATACATTAAGCTGGAATCCATTCAGATACAGGTAACGACAGGTCAAATTCCCAATGGTCATATCCTGTGTCAAGCGTGCATTCTGGTTATCACTGTTATTCAAGTAGATATTTCCACTGAAATGACCGTCATTAAGCTGCAAAAGGTCTGTAATATACACATCCCCCGAACCACCTACGTTTTCAGACAGATCTTCAATTGTACCATTGACATATACGTTGGAGTTAATAGAAATTCCCTTGGGGTTATTAATGGTTACATGATTCAAGTAGGAATAGCTGGTATCCGAAGAAATATTTTGTATTTCAGTACCTGCCAAAACGGTCTTGTGGGTTCCGCTTGCTGAAAAATTATATCCGGAAGAATACGTCTTTTGCGTAAAATCCCCCTTCACAGTAAGCGTTCCTGCTGTCAGATAGTTTCTATGATCCTGTGTTGACATTGCATAGAACGACTTTTCTACATTCACAGTATCATTGGTGTTATTCATCTCCAGATAACCAACACTGTAGCTGTAATCTCCGTTTTCATTCAAAGACTGCATCCTATAGTTTCCGTTAATCTGCAGTGTACCCCCATTGACAGAAACCGTGCCGCCTGCATGAATGAAATCACCGTTGATCGTAAGCGTATGCCCATTCAGATCGAGAGTTCCCATTTCAAGACAGTAATCGCCTTCAATGACATCATCATCTTCCAGTGTGCCGCCAATATGTCCTCCATCTTTGAACTTCACCTTACAATTATTTTGAACACTAACTGCTGCCGCATTTAGTGTCGAATTAATCAGCACTCCATCTTCGCTTGTATTCCGGAAGATTACATTGTTGAACTTTGCAGCTGCATTTCCAAAAGTGACAGTCTGCTGCTCTGTTCCGTCAAATACAACTGTATGATTAGAGTTTGCAGAAAACGTGGAATAATTGATATTACAATTGCCCTCAATATACATCGTACCATTTGAAAAATAGGAACTATAATATCCGCCATTGTGGGTATAATTTCCCTTTACACGAATTATTCCATTCGTATCCTGCATGTAGATCAGACCATAATAGTAATTTACTGTCAAGTTACCGCCGCAGTTTAAAGTGCCATTTTGTACATACAATCTCGAACCAATCGTTACGTTACCATCCACAGTCAGCTGACTATTGCTCAAATATAAATAGCTATCTACCACAAGATCACCTGTAGCATGTATATCACTATTCATAGTGTAGCCGCTGCCAATGCGAAGATTACCATTGAAATCACCACGTACCTTTGCATCACCGCAAAGATCAATGTAACCAATTAGCTGACAATTATCTCCAGACAGTTCTCCGATCACGACTGCACGATCATTAACCGTAACAGTTTCTCCATCAATGCAAAGTCCGGAAAAATAGCTATAGCTTGTCCCATACGAATTAGCAAAGGAAATAGTATGCTCCTTTTCTCCAGCAAATATGACCTTGTGCGTTCCAGTCGCAGAGAAATTATTGTAGGAGTCATATCTCTCCTGCTTAAAATTACCCTTGATTGTCAGAGTACCTGCTGTCAGTTTCCCAGTGTGATTCTGGCTAGAAGACATAACAAAATCACCGTCTACATTGACACGGTCTTCTTCATTGTCCATAATCAGATAGCCGGTGCTGTAACCATAGCTAACCGACTCATCGCTGACCTTCTTAGACTGAATTCTATAATCTCCGCCGATATTCAAAATACCACCGTTAATATCCACAGTACCGCCGGACTGTATAAAATCGCCTGTAATTGTGAGCGTATGCCCATTCAGATCCAGTGTTCCAAGACTCAGATTATAGGATTCGAGCGTAATACCATCTTCAAGTGTAAAACCGACATCCCCTCCATCACTGAATTTCACGATGCAGTCATCTTCAATATTAATAGAATTTGCGTTCAACTGTGTAGAAATCCGCACTCCGTCTTCGCTTGTATTCCGAAAGATTACATTGTTGAACTTCGCAGCTGCGTTTCCAAAAGTGACAGTCTGCTGCTCTGTACCGTCAAACACAACAACATGATTGCTGCTTGCAGCAAACTTACTCGTGTTAATTGAACAATCACCCCCAATATACATTGTTCCGTTAGTAAGGGAAGAAGTATAGTAGCGATAATTCTCATCATGCGTGTAATTTCCATGAACAATCAATGTTGCCGCTTCATCCTGCATGTAAATATAGCCATTATAGTTTACAGACATATTTTCGCCGCATTCCAATGTACCATTTTGTACATCCAAACGCGAATTGATTGATACATTACCATCCACAGTCAGCTGACTATTGCTCAAATATAAATAGCTATCTACCGCAAGATTACCTGTAATATGGATATCACTATTCATAGTGTAACTGCTGCCAATGCGAAGATTACCATTGAAATCACCACGTACCTTTGCATCACCACAAAGATCGATGTAACCTGTCAGCTGGCAATTGTCTCCAGACAATTCTCCAATTACAACTGCTCGCTCATTAACCGTAACAGTTTCCCCATCAATGCAAAGTCCGGAAAAGTAGCTATAGCTTGTTCCAGAGGAATTAGCCAAGGAAATAGTATGCTCCTTTTCTCCAGTAAATACAACCTTGTGCGTTCCAGTCGCAGAGAAATTATTATAGGAGTCATATCTCTCCTGCTTAAAATTACCCTTGATCGTCAGAGTACCTGCTGTCAGTTTCCCAGTGTGATTCTGGGTAGAAGACATGACAAAATCACCGTCTACATTGACACGGTCTTCTTCATTATCCATAATCAGATAGCCTGTGCTGTAACCATAGCTAACCAACTCATCGCTGACCTTCTTAGACTGAATTCTATAATCTCCGCCGATATTCAAAGTACCACCGTTAATATCCACAGTACCACCGGACTGTATAAAATCGCCTGTAATTGTGAGCGTATGCCCATTCAGATCCAGTG
>CAZKHW010000021.1:16113-19971 GCA_964552525.1 uncultured Ruminococcus sp.
TCTGGGTAGAAGACATGACAAAATCACCGTCTACATTGACACGGTCTTCTTCATTGTCCATAATCAGATAACCTGTACTGTGACCATAGCTGACCGCCTCATCATTCTTTGTCATGGATTGAAGTTGATAGTTTCCGGCTACGTTCAGTGTACCGCCATTAGGATGTACCACGCCTCCAGCTTGAATCAGATTACCATGAATAGTAAGTGTATGACCATTCAAGTCCAGTTCGCCGGAGATCATATAGTAATCGCCTTCAATTTCCAGATCCTCTTCCAATGCTTCAGCAACGATTCCTTCTTCCGAAATTTTCAGCTTGCTCAAATCTCCATTCATACTACTGCACAGTATGGGCTTATCTGAATAAACACCATCATCGCTGGTATTCCAGATCTCCAGTTTATTAAAACGAGAGCTATACCCACTAAAGCTGACAGTTTGTCTTCGAGCACCATTCAGAATGACACGATGTTCAACTGTTGGTCTGAAATAATTATTGGTAGAAGTAAAATCACCCTGTACCTCAATTGTACCGGCTGTCATATACGAATCATGCATATTGCCTCCGGTATAGCTGAAGTTCTGATGCACAACAACCAAATCATTCACATTATTCATGTAGAATGAACCACCCTGCATTGTGAAATTCTCACAGGTCAGATCACCCTTATTAATGCGTACCGTACCCCCTTGTATCAGAACATCTCCATGTACGATCAGAGAGTTCTCATTTAAATCAAGCGTACCGTGGCTGATGATCAAGTTGTTGACCTCTTTCTTACCTGATAGTGTTTCATTTCCAGTGACAGTCCAGTCCTCGTATACAATCTCTTCCTCTAAAGACGTTTCTGTACCATCCTCCGCAACTTCGTCAGATGTATTCTGTACAACGTCATCATCGGTTGAAAATGTCCCAGATGCACTATCCTCCGCTACTACATGATTCTGCGGCACCAGAACATATACATTTTGTCCCATCATTTCGATGATCATTGCAGCCGCGACAATCTGACTAATGATCCTTTTTGCAACCTTATTCACAAAATACCTCCTGCACGCTTAAATATAAGCAAGCCTTATTCTTCCGATTTTTCCACTCTAACAATATTTCCATTTGCATCATACTGGTACTCCACATAATGAGAATCATCGTAGATCACCTTGACCAACCTTCCAAGTTTGTCATAAACATATTCAGCATTTGTATAATCTGGTTCACCTAATATTTCAGATGGATCGGTTGGATTCGTCTCATCTACATCTGTCTCGGTGGTTTCCGACTCCTGGACATCTGTTTCCGTAGAATATGATGCATCCGTTTCTATTGCTTCGCTTGCATGCGTTTCTTCTGTTTCTGTTGAGGTATTACTGCTGCTCTCAGAATTATCTGTATCACCTTCTGCGGTAGAATCCGTTTCTCTTGTTTCAGAGTTACTTATATCTGTTGATTCTTCCTGTCCTGGTGCAGCAAAACCGTAATCCGAAATATCCTCATCTCCGCCTACAACAATTAAATTCTCTCCGATAATCTCAATTTCCCTTGCAAAAATTCTTCCACGAATTGTTCCGGATCCATCTATTGTAACCTTTCCATTGGGAGCATAAATAATACAATCTGCATTAAAATGATCCAGAACAGTTATTGCAATATCTCCGTTTTTAGATGTAATTATATGTTTTTCGTTACCTGTGCTGACAAATCGCTCCGCATTGATTTGTATATCACCTTCTGCTATAAGAGCAGAATTAACGTCGAGAATACCTCTTTGATCCGAGGCAGTGCCTATCTGATACACTTCCTCGTATTCACCATTCTCATTTTTCACCTTGCGGCAGTCATCAAGGAAATCTGTTATGCTGCATACCTCTGAAGCAAGTGTTTCCGGAAATGGAGCATAGGAAAGCTCCAAAACATTTCCAAGATGCCAAATTCCGTTCTGCTGTGTGTTCAGACTCCGGATATTGGGAGATATGTTATAACTATATGTGTCGATCCACACACTTGCTGAGGAATTGCTCGGATACTCGTTAATTCCATAAGGTGACAGCAAATATCCTCTCAGATTCTGAATGGATGTCTCTGTCAGTACCATTGCCCCATTTGCAGAGATGAAGCAGCCCTGCAGTAATTCAAAGCTGCTGTTTACAAAAGACATTGGTGCATAGGAATAAAATACTGGTATCTTGCGTAACTCTGTACTAAGATTATCATGCATATCCTCAAATGCCAATGCACCGCCAGCTGCAAATATGCTGTTATTTCCATTGAACTTGGAAGTTTCTGCATCCTTACCGACGCCACGCATCACGATGGACTGATTCGTCATCAATCGGCAGTTTTCCAAATTCACATCATTTGCTGTATATACAATGATGATGCCATTTTCATCTATGAAATCCGCATTTGATGTCGAAAAGCCATAGTCACCATTTCCGAGGAGCAATTGTCCGCCCGGAAGATAGACACCTTCCAGGGACGGAAAATCTCCAGCCAGATTCAAATTCCCCCAAGATGTCTTATAGATATATTTCAGATTGGGGTAGCTTCCAATCAATTGGGATCCACCCCAGTTATCAAGACGGATTTCCTCAAGGGCACTG
This sequence comes from uncultured Ruminococcus sp., assembly GCA_964552525.1. Lineage (GTDB taxonomy): Bacteria > Bacillota > Clostridia > Oscillospirales > Ruminococcaceae > UBA3855. The sequence goes on from CAZKHW010000021.1 coordinate 18,716, forward strand.
TACTCACCATTTAATGCAAGATTTCCCTCTGAAGCAGTAATGGAGGATGCGTTCTCTGCCAGAATAGGGTTAATCGTCGAATTATCATACCCACAGTGAAGCTGCACCGAATCTTCAGAGCAAATTGCAAACACCTCGCTTGCTGCTTTTGCATCGGAGATCAGGTTTGATACCGCGTTCTGACTAAAATACTGCTGAAATACGTCACCGGCTAATCGATCCGTATTTTCCCAAGTGTCAGATACACTCTGTGCACTCACAGGGATAAAAGCACTTTCTTGCCCAAGCTCCAAAACATCCAGAAGTCTGGAGTCTCCTGACGCTGCTGCATAATTCTCAGAAAAAATGGGAAGAACCGATCCCCAAAGTGCAGGATTTTCATATGCTTTTGTCAGAAATCCTGCCCCGAAAACACCAAATTTATCAGTAGGCTCAGCAGCTTCCGTACTTCTGGAAGGATTGTTTCTGGAAATATTAACTGTCAGCAATGAGTTAGAAATAATTGGACTCTGAACAACATATGACTGTTCTGTAATCTGCTCTAAGTAAATTGGCTCTGCATCTTCTATTGCTGAATCAAAAACCCGATTAAACACATTATTTACAGGTAACGGAATAGCTTCACTTTTTGTCCGTCCAATCTCTGATACAGTAACATCGGATCTAATATCTCCTGCTGCTAATAGATTCCCGGAAATATCCGCGCTACTGCCCTTCATAGATATGCCACCATTTGATCGAACATCGCCGCTCACTGACAGTTCATCAACATCACTAACCAGTGAAATATGATTGCCAGTTGCGAATACCGTGTAATCCCATGGATTATTACTAGGCTTGTGCACGCTCTGCAATCCGATTACAACAATGGAGGATAGCATAGACACTGCTGCAATAGCGGCAATCGCTACTGCAAATGACGACTTCTTTCTTTTGTTTTGATAACTCATAGACATCTCCTAATCTTTATAATAAAAAACGTTCCTGAAAGCAGTAAAACCGCCTGTATCATTCATGTAAAAATGATACATATTCCCTTACAATGAAACAAATCATTAGCAGAACAGCCTCCAAAAGCCATACCAGGCAAGCTCTTCTGCGATATACTTGCCTTTTCCACATAATCAACTGGCTTGTTTTCAATTTCGACAGTTGAAAGCAAAACAAGAGGAATAAACGTGGCAGAAAATAGTATAACTTTAGGGTCTGAAAAATAAACTGTGTAACCGCATAAAGCACCAAAAAATGACAAAACT
>CAZKHW010000022.1:0-19875 GCA_964552525.1 uncultured Ruminococcus sp.
AGATACTAAGCATTGTTTCGTCATCACGTTTCCGGGATAGATACACGGAGGAAAGCCTTGTGCTGCTGTCTCATTTGTTCATGACAAACTCATCAAGCGTCATGGTACTGCCTGATCCCTGCTCATTCGTCGACCACACCTGCGCCCTGCTCGGCTGCATAGACCAGGATATCCGTTGCCGATGCGGCATCCACGACACCGGTCTCGCTAAAATCTGCACGGTCAAGCCACTCATCATCGGGGACTGCCGGTGTCTCGCCCGAACCGATCGCCGCACAGTAAACGAGGATATCCGCCGCATCAGAGGCATCGATCTTTCCGTCAAGGTTGACATCGCCACGCAGGAAATTTGCGGAAAACAGCGTCTCGACCGTGAGCGTGTACTGCGCCGGGACAAGCCCCTCCTGCGTGACATCCAGTGTAAATTCGTTCGTGCCGCGCTTGACAGAGAGCGTTCCCGTCTGCCCGGACGGAAATTCCTGATCGCCGATTTTCAGCGTTCCCGTCGTCATCGGGAGGATATCCACGCTCGTGATGCCCTTGTCAATATAATAGTGCAGCCTGGTCGGATCTTCGGGATCACGGTCTGCATACCATTCAAAATTTGCATCCTTGCACAGCAGGCTGGAAAGCGCCGCCGCCTGTTTCTGGTAGGAACGGGTAAACACCGTCTTGTCCCCCATATCTGCATACGCCGAAATGGTCATGGTGCTCTCCCCTTCCGGGAACAGGATCGGCTCTTCATAAAGCGTGAAATGGATGCCGTCAAGTGAATAGTAGACCGGCGCATGATCGTCATTCCACAGCTCGATGCCCTGTGCTGCCGGGATGCTCTCGTGATAATCCGAGAACAGCACGATGCCGTCATCTCTTGTGAGCGCCTTCAGGCAGATGTTGCCAAGGATCATCTCCACCTGCGTGGATTCGCCGCTTGCCTCATCGGAATTGGATATCGTGCCATGCTCTACATGGTACATGTCGTACCAGACAATGCTGTCCGCACTGTAGAAACTCTGCCCGGCTGCAAAGTCACGCCCCAGCATCTCCGGCGTAAAGCCGCTGTCAAAGCCGTCGGATGTTCCGTCTGCATGGAACTGCTCAGTATGTGTCGCAAACTCGCACGGAATGCGGAATCCGTTGCCTTCTCCCGTCACCTTTGCCGTGACCGCAAAGCACTCCCCTGCCTTGACGGGCACAGGCGTGTCAAGCTCCAGCGTCTGATAGCCGATGCGGTCAAACTGCTTGACTGTTGCGGCGGAGGGCTTGCCAGAGACGGGATTATTCGCATCCGTAAGCCCCGTGTAGATGGTAAATTCCGCAGCATCGTTCGCATCCAGATTACAGAACATGAGCGAGGTGATCCAGCCGTTCTCCTCGGCGGTGAATACGTTGGCAAGAAACACCTCGGCATCTCCGCCCGGACTGAACGAGAATGCACCGGAGCTGCCGAACTGATCGTGCTGGTAGAGACGGTTATGCACCTGCGCAGGCTCTGCCTCCAGCGCGTAGAGATCCCCGATGCGCGGATCTGCGTAGGAGATCCAGAAATAGCCGTCATCTCCCCATGTCGTGCCCCAACTGTTCTTGGCAAGCCATGCGCCGTCACGTCCGGGATCACGGAGAAAAGCCGATGCCGGAAAGCTGTCATCCCATCCCACAAGGCTCACGGAATGCCCGTATCCACCGTCTGCAATGTCCGGATGATAGCAATAGGCGTTGGTCTTTTCATTGAAGCATGCGTCGCTGTGATAATAGCTCACATCAATGGCATGTCCCTCATAGATCGCCGACTGCACCGCCGCGATCTGCGCGGAGAAATGTTCGGTATCCTCCGGGTCATAGGAATAGCTCACCGCCTGGGTCGTGTGCAGTGCCGACTGCGCACGCACCTCCTCCATCGTCAGGGTGGAATCGGTGATGCTCATGTCGTGATAGGGTGCATCCGCTTCGTATACCGGACCGATCCAGCTCGTGAGCATACCGATCTCCTGGTCGCAGTCAAAGCTCCCGGCATCGAACGGCGAGTTCGCCGCATACGGATAGCCGAATGTGTCAGAATAGGTGTAGTATGCCAGATGCCACTCGGACAGGTCGATCAGCGGATCCTGCGCGATCTCGGCTGTCTCGAAAGCATTGAGCGCGGAGAATGCCCAGCAGGTGCTGTAAGATCCCTGATCCTTGACGGCGGTGCAAAGTCCGTATCTGCGCATGTCGTAGGATGCCGGGAGTACGCCTGACGGCGCAGGTGCAGCGTCTGCATCGGGGGCTGCGGCGAGAAAGCCGCCCTGCTGCAAAATGCGGCTCTGCTCCTCCTCAGAGCCAAAGCTGGTCATGTACAGCCGCGGCGTGACCACTGCGGCATTTGCGGCAAGACCTGCGGTAAGTACGCCCGTAAGGGTCAGGCTCACTGCCGCAGTGAGAATGTGTGATGGTTTCATAATGCCTCCTATAATGATAAGATATGATATAATCATACCACAATCCGTCGATTTCGTCAACCGACATTGCGAATGTTTGATGCCATTGCGCAAAATTTTCTTTGCAGTTTGTCCGGTTTAATTAAAATTGCAATAAAAAAGTGCAGAAATGCCATTGCATTTATGGGAAAACTGTGATACAATGGTAATTAAGATATAGTTTGTTCATATATCGAAACAGAATCAGCATCCCCCGATGGGGCATGCGATGACGAAAGGATCATATCATATGAAAAAAAACATCAGACAGTGGCTCGCCGGAGTAACGGCGGCAGTCACTGCATTGGCAGGCATGGCGGTCATGCCGGCACACACACCGCAGGTCAGCGCAGCCGATCAGCTCCTGGCGTTCCCCGGAGCTGTCGGTGCAGGAAGATACGCTACCGGCGGACGCGGCGGTGAGGTCTACCACGTGACCAACCTCAACGACAGCGGCGAAGGCTCTTTCCGTGATGCGGTCAGCAAGTCCGGACGCATCGTTGTCTTTGATGTCAGCGGTACGATCGAGCTGAAGGGCAACATCCTCTGCCAGAGCAACATCACCATTGCCGGACAGACCGCGCCGGGCGGCTCAGGCATCACGCTCAAAAACTACAAGATGGGCATGAGCGGCGACAACATCATCTGCCGTTACATCAGCTCCCGTCCGGGTCCTTACGCCTCCACCAGCTCCGGCAATGACGCATGGGGCGGTGCAAAAGGCTCGAACTCCATCATCGACCACTGCTCGATGGGCTGGACAACTGACGAACAGTGGGGACTGTATTCCAATAACGAGTACTATACTGTACAGTATTCCGTCCTTGGCCCGGCGGATTCCTGGGGCGGTCATTCCAAGGGACTGCACGGCTTTGGCATCATGATGGGCAAAGGTTACCTGACGTTCGATCACAACCTGATCATCCACAATGTTTCGCGAAACTTCCGCGGCAAGGTGGTCGGAACAGAGACTGCCGACTTTACCAACAATATCATTTATGACTGGGGCTATCAGACTGCCTACGGCACGATCGGGCATCTCAACTACGTCAACAACACCCTCAAGGCAGGCAACAGCACGACCGGCGGCTACCATTGGATGTATGTGGACAGCGGCACAAGCCCACAGAATTTCAAGGTGTTCTGCGAGGGCAACCAGATGATCATGAAAGACGGCTCGCTCAACAGCATCACGCAGGACAACTGGGCAGGCGTTACGGTCAAGGAATCCATCGGCATCACGAAAAATGATCTGTACAGCGCATCGCCCTTTGCCACCACCGTAAACGGCGAGAATGTTTCCACCGCGACCACTGCGGAGAGCGCACAGGCATCCTACGATCATGTCATCAGCTTTGCCGGAAACGGCATCGCGCCTGACAAGCGAACCGCCATCGACCAGCAGTGCGCGGCAGAGACCAGGAACGGCACAGGCTCGTGCAGCGGTACGGCTGCCTATGACGCATCCCAGACCAATCTTGACAAATACCATGTGGAATGCGGTGTTACGTACACCTATCCGTCCCCGGTGCTGAACAAGACCATCACGGACAATGATAACGATGGCATGGATGACGAGTGGGAGGAGCTGCGCGGTCTTAATCCCAATGACCCGACCGACTACAAGGGCGACTATCTCGGTGAGGGCTACATGAACATCGAGTACTACATCAACGACCTGACCGTTGATTCGTTCCCGGCAGGGGTTGTGGAGCGTTCTCCGGAAACCGGAACGCTGACCGGACGCTCTGCCTTTGAGCAGATCGAAGCGGAGGATTTTTCCGCGATGGACGGTATCCGCACCGAGGACACCTCGGATGCATCCGGCGGCGCGAACATCGGCTTTATCGAGAACGGTGACTACGTGATGTACAAGCGGCTCGACTTTGAGGACGGCGCACAGTCCGTCACCCTGCGTGCCTCGGGCAATCCGTGTACCATTGAGGTCTACACCGACACGCTGACTGCGCCCCTGACCAAGCTGCGCTACGAGGGAACGGGGAGCTTTGGTGTCTGGGAGGATGTCACATTCAGCATCCCGAAGATCACGGGAATGCACAACCTCTATCTTAAATTCACCGGCGGTGAGGGCTATCTGATGAACCTCAACTGGTTCACGTTCGGCAAGGAACGCATCCCTGTCAACGGCAAACTTATCCGTGACCTCCAGATCCTTGACACCGAAAATGCCGCAAGCTATGCCATTGCCTACAACACGCAGGAAGGCTCTGCGATCTTCGGCGACCGCGGTTTCACCATCGTGTCACTTCCCCCTGCACTTGAAGGCGCGGAGGCAGTCCTCACCGCCTGCAACTCCAAGAACTTTGACGCAGACTGCGCCGTCTTTGAGGCGGCAGAGGATACGCACGTGTATGTCGCTGTCGATCACCGCGTGGAGAGCATTCCGGCATGGCTCGCAAGCTATACCAAGACCCCGTGGAGCATGGTGTCCTCGAACGATGTGACATTCGACATCTACGAAACGACTGCCAAGGCGAATGACACCATCACCCTCGGCACGAACGGTCAGTCCTACATGTGCGTACAGTACGCCGTTTACCTCCAGCCTCTTGCAGACGAACCGCCCACAGAACCTGTAACAGAGCCGATAACAGAACCTGTAACAGAGCCGTCAACAGAGCCTGTGACAGAGCCGACGACAGAACCTGTGACAGAGCCGACGACAGAACCGGTGACAGAGCCGTCAACAGAGCCAGTGACAGATCCGACGACAGAACTCGTGACAGATCCGGCATCCCGGATCGGCGATGTCAATTGTGACGACGAGATCGACATTCTCGATGTCATCGCCATCAACAAATATCTGCTCGGCAGCAATGATCTCTCGCCGCAGGCAAGAACCAACGCCGATACGGACGGCAATGATGAACTTGATTCCACCGATTCCCTTAATATTCTGAAACTCGTGGTCAAGCTGATCGACAAGCTTCCGGTCTGATGCGAAAGCTCCTCCCACTTTACGGGAGGAGTTTTTATAGCAATTTGCCCCAAATCCGTGCAAATTTCTTCCCATTTGCCAAAATAGGCTTGACAACCGCGCCAAATTGTGGTATAGTAAGATTGTAACAGTTATTACAAATTGATGACAAACACAAAAGGAGTTGAGATCTTGAAGTTTCAAAAACAATTCGGCATCGTTCTGGGCTGTACGCTGCTCATTGCCAACGCTGCCGGAATGCAGGTATTTGCGGACAGTGATCCTGCGGCAGGGATTCTCACCAATTCCGGTACTGCTGCCTATATCCGGACACTTTCGGAAAAGCCCACTGCGGACGGCATTGTCCAGAATGCTGACGGTACGGCAAGTTATCTCCAGGACGGCAAGGTGCTGCACGGCATATTCAGCATCACACCGGAGTTTATCAAGGGCGATATCAACGGCAACCAGTCGGTAGAGGCACTCGATGCTGCCATTATTCTGGAGGCAGCAGCAAGTGCAGCGGCTGAAAATGTCGATGCTGCCGAGCTGCTTGTCAGCCAGTTTGATACCCTGCAAAGCCCGTATGAAGCCAACCAGATCGCAGATGTCAACGATGACGGGAGCATTGATTCCGGAGATTCTGCTGACATGCTCATCTATGCCTCCCGGCTCGGTGCAGGCGATGATGTCCAGCCGCTGGGTTACGGACTGTATTTTGCGGATGACAACGGCGTTCTGCAAAAGGGGTGGATCCATGACGGCGATAAGACCTATTATGGTCGCGAGGATTACACGCTCCTCTACGGCTGGAACGAAGTGGACGGACAGCGCCGCTACTTCACACCGGACGGACAGCTTGTCAACACGGGACTGACGACCATTGGCGACAAGACCTATTACTTCGACCAGACAGCCGCATTTCTGACCGATACCTGGGCAGACCTTGACGGTGCGATGCACTATTTCGGCACGGACGGCGCGATGCTCACAGGCTTGCAGCAGATCGGGGGCAATGTCTACGATCTTGGCACGGACGGTGCGATGCGTACCGGGTGGATCACCACCGCCTCCGGAAAACGCCTTGCCAAGGACAACGGCGCGATCATCCTGGGCTGGTACGAGGAGGATGACAACACCTTCTATTTCGACCCGGATACCGGCATTATGGCGACCGGCTGGTATGATGTGGACAGCAAGACCTACTACTTCGGGGAGGACGGCATCCAGGCGACCGCCGATGTGGAGATCGACGGCGTGACCTACAAGATCCGCAATGACGGTTCGTTTGTCCACGTGAAGATCTGTATTGATGCAGGTCACTTTGACAAGTACAACCACAGCCCGGTCAACAGCGCTTACTGGGAATCCGATTTCACCTGGACGCACCATCTGCTCCTGACAGCAGCGCTGGAATCCCACGGCATCGAGGTCATCACCACCCGTGAGGTCAAGGAGATCGACATGGCTCTGGAGGATCGCGGACGCATGTCCGAGGGCTGTGACCTGTTCCTGAGTGTGCACAGTAACGCCTGCGGCAATTCCTCGGTGGATGCCCCCCTCGCCTGCTGCTGCATTGACGGCTCTGTCAACGATCTCGGACAGCAGCTTGTCAACTGCGTGGCAGATGTAATGGAAACACGGCAGGACGGTACGATCTGGAATCGCCGCGGCGAAAAATTCCCGGATCTCGACTACTACGGTGTTCTGCGCGGTGCTGCTCAGGTGGGAACACCCGGCATTCTGCTCGAACACAGCTACCACACCAATCTGCGTGCTACCCAATGGCTCATGGTCGAGGAAAATCTCCAGAAAATGGCTGCCGAGGAAGCGAACGTCATTGCCGCATATTTCGGCATTGAATGACATTTTCCTATGCATCTGTTTCAGCCCTCTCCCCCGTTCGGAGAGGGCTGTTTTGGTTTCCCTGCCATAATATTCCCCTATATTCCACTGCGGACGCCCCCCGCTTTTTCGTCATATTCGACAAATTCCAGACTAGTGCCCTCGTTTAACTGCACAAACTCAGTTTGAATTTAGCGAAAACCATTTACTTTTCGTTGCAGATATGCTATAATATTAGTTGAAAATACGCATCTCAAACTTTGTGATTGTGCACAAAGTTTAGGGGTGTTTTGTGCAGTTTCTTGACATTGCTGCATTATACTCGCCTCCATTGTAAATCTCACAATAGATTTCGAGATAACATTTTGTCAGACAAGGAGCAAGCCGCAGGATGGGCTGCCGCCCATCGAGGATTTGCGACGCAGTATGGCGAAATGTTAGCTGAAAGTTATGTGTGATTTGCAATGGAAGGGAGTATACATAGATCCGCTTGCCCGGAGCAACACTGGAGGAATGAGATATGATGTTACACGAACCTGACAATCCGGCGTCGTCTGGTGATTTTCAATTATGTTCAGCCGAGTTTATCCGTTTCATGCGTGCTGTCAGCAGCTCGTTCCAGAACGGACAGGAGCTGATCGCGGCTCTGAAACGAGAATTTCCTCTGCTTGCCAAAGCACTGAACATAGGCTATTTTGTGATTCTCCTAAGCGCACCCCAGAATCTGCTCGTTCCCGAAGGCATGCACTACGAAAGTATCCTGTTCGGCGATCCTGACGGCGCAAACATGAACCAGAAAGTACAGATGGTGTTCCAGTCCTCGGACAACGGCACTTTTACAGTCATTGCTGCGCCTGCATCCGGCGTGACGTGGACGAGTGCCATTCAGGATCAGGTTCATTTTCTTGGCGAGACGCTCTTTTTGCTCAGCGGACGTTCCCGTGTCGATGAGCTGCTGCATATTGCGATCTCCACCGATTTTCTGACCGGTGTCATGAATATACCTGGAATGCTGCGATACGGCAAACAGCTCCAGGCAATGGGATGGCTTCAGAATTATGTGAGCATTTTTCTGAACATCAAGAACTTCAAGTACATTAACGAGACCGTTGGGCAGTCCTCCGGCGACCAGATTCTCATCAGCTACTGCCGCAGCATCCAGGCGCAGCTCCAGCCCGATGAGCGCATGGCCCGACCGGGCGGTGATAATTTCCTCCTCCTTGTGCGCAAGGAGAATGCCGGACGCATTCTCATCATGCTCAAGGAACTGCCGGTCATAGTAACCATCAACGGAATGGAACGCATTTTCACGCTCTCGGCGCATGTTGGTGCGTATGATATCCATCCGAATGACAGCGTAGAGACAGTCTTTAACAACGCGTCCATTGCGCTGAACAGCATCCGATACACCGGAAATGCCGAGGATCAGCTCTGGTATCAGCCGTCCATGTATGAGAAGATGATGCATGAAAAATTCATCTCGCATCTTTTCGCCCCTGCGATCAAAAATGGCGAGTTCATCGTATACTACCAGCCCAAGGTCACGCTCGAAACGCGTGAGCTATGCGGCTGTGAGGCACTCTGCCGCTGGCTGCATGACGGAAAGATCGTTCCGCCGATGGAGTTCATTCCTGTTTTCGAGAAAGAGGGCACGGTCTGTGAGCTGGATTTTTACGTGTTCGAGTGCGTGTGCCGGGATATCCGGGGCTGGCTTGACAAAGGCATCGCGCCGGTTCGGGTTTCTGTCAATTTCTCGCAGCAGCACCTGCACGATGAACGGCTCGCACAGAAGATCATACACATCATGAAAAAGTACAATATTGACAGCCAATACATCGAGGTGGAGCTGACGGAGATGTCCGGTGTCAAGAACTACGATGCTATGATCGAGTTTCTTTCCCAGATGCGCGACAGCGGCATCTGCACCTCCATTGACGATTTCGGAACCAGCTATTCCTCACTGAATATGCTCCGGGAGTTTCAGATGGATGTCATCAAGCTCGACAAATCCTTCCTTGACCGCATCTCTGCGGACAATTCCGACCACAAGACCGACGAGATCATTGTGGAAAATATCGTGCGCATGGCGCAGTCGCTCAACCTGGAGATCATCTCCGAGGGTGTCGAAACCTGCCAGCAGGCGGATTTCCTCAAGAGCATCCACTGCAACATGGCACAGGGATATCTCTTTGACAAACCCCTGCCCCATGACGAATTTGAAGCCCGTCTGGTAAACGGCAGAGTCTATCCGGATTGATCCGGTCGTGCTGGCACACAAAGTGTCAGCACGTTTTTTGCGTCTTGCAAGCCGTTTCACCAAAACAACCAAATCAACCTAAACAAGCAAAACAACCTGAGAATGTGTATGAGAATGTGAATGTGAATGAAAATGAAAATGAGAATGAGAATGAGAATGAGATTGAGAATGAGAATGTGTATGTAAATGGGAATGTGGGCGCAAGGCTGTCCCGGACAGCCCCACAGCACACACATCACACACCACACACGATGCAATCAGATAAAAAAATAGCCCCGGAACGTAGCGTTCCGGGGATCATTCGTCGATCAGCTCCGCGATCACGGCATTGGAAACGGCAAAGCCCTCCGGCGTCAGCGAGATCCTCCCCTCCCCGATATCCCGGACATACCCTGCCCGGAGCAGGGACGGCAAGCGTCTGACAGCTTTTCCGGAAAGCGCAGTCTCCGGAACGCCCTGCGTCAGCCGAAGTGCCAGCATCAGACGCTCCTCACGGTCACAGGGGGACTCGGAGAGAATGACCTCGGACTGCCGGGGGGCTTGCAGGAATGCCCTGATCTCCCCCGGCACCGAAAACCTCCGCCCGTCAAAGCACGAATGTGCTCCGGCGCCAATGCCCAGATACGGCTCACAGTTCCAGTATTTGCAGTTGTGGACGCTTTCATAGCCCCTCCGCGAAAAGCTGGAGACCTCGTACTGCGCAAGACCTGCCGCCTCCAGCGTGCGCACTGCCTGCAAATACAGATCCGCCGTCTGGTCATCATCCGGACAGCGCGACAGGAGCTGCGCATTCTGCGAAAGCGGTGTCCCCTCCTCGACCTGGAGCATGTAGGCGGAAACATGTGTGATAGGGAGACGCACCAGCTCCTCTATCGTCCGGTCAAGGCTCTCGCTCGTCTGCTCGGGAACGGCAAGCATCAGGTCACAGGAAATGTTCGCAAAGCCGGCATCGGCAGCCGCCATGACCGTGCGGCGGTTGTCCTCTGCCGTGTGTGTACGTCCCAGCAGCCGGAGCTGGGCATCCGAAAAGCTCTGCGTCCCGATGGAGAGCCGATTCACCCCTGCCCTGCGGATGTCGCGCAGATACGCATCACGTCTGCCGGTTGGGTTATACTCCAGCGTGATCTCGGTGTCAGACGAGAGTCGTGCCGTCTGGGCACACACTAACAGGATCTTCCCGATCTGTGAGGGTGTCAGCAGTGAAGGAGTCCCTCCCCCAAAATAGATACTGTCCACCGTATCCGCAATGCGGTAGGCACGCAGGTTACGCAGAATAGCCCCTACATAGGCATCTGCCGTCTCCCTTTGGTAGGGAACGGAAAAGAAGTCGCAGTAGGGGCATTTTCTGGCACAAAACGGAATGTGGAAATAAATGCCTGTCATCGCATTTTGCGGATTGGCTCAACGAGCTTGCCAAAGAACATGTTGAACAAGAAGTTCAACAGCAGACTTCCGGCGATGATGCAAACAATGGTGATGCTGGAATACACCTTTTCCGTTGCCGTCAGATAGACTGCAATGACCGCCACAAAGGCAAGGATCGACAGCACTGCCGAGAAATAGATCCCTGGCATGCCGTTGGTGGCACGCTTGCCGCAGCTCGGGCAGGGTTTGCCAAGACCGCGGTAAGAGCCGCACAGTGCCTTTTGCAGAGGACCAAACGTCTTTTCATGACAGTGGGGACATTCGTATTTCATCGTAAAACCACCTTTCGTCTTTACTCAACTCTGTTGCAAAGCACACAATAGATTTCGAGATAACATTTTGTCAGACAAGGAGCAAACCGCAGGACGGGCTGTCGCCCGTCGAGGATTTGCGACGCAGGATGGCAAAATGTTAGCCGAAAGAGATGTGGGGGTTGCAATAGAGGGGGGAATATTATTCATCCAGCTTCAGCACGCTCATAAACGCCTCCTGCGGCACCTCTACCGTACCGAGCTGGCGCATACGCTTCTTGCCCTCCTTCTGCTTTTCAAGGAGCTTCTTCTTTCGCGTGATGTCACCGCCGTAGCACTTGGCAAGCACATCCTTGCGCATCGCCTTGACAGTTTCACGGGCAATGATCTTTCCGCCGATGGCTGCCTGGATGGGCACTTCAAAGAGCTGGCGCGGAATGTTGTCCTTGAGTTTTTCCGCAATTCGCCGCGCACGTCCGTACGCCTTGTCCGCATGCACAATAAAACTCAAAGCATCAACAATTTCTCCATTGAGCATGATATCGAGCTTCACAAGCTTTGAGGGCGCATAACCCATCAGCTCGTAGTCGAACGATGCATAGCCCTTGGTTCGGGATTTGAGCGCATCGAAGAAATCGTACACGATCTCATTGAGAGGCAGCTCATACCTGAGCGTCACGCGCGTCTCATCAAGATACTGCATGTCCTTGAACGTGCCGCGCCTGTCCTGACACAGCTCCATAACATTACCCACATACTCCTGCGGGACGAGGATATCCGCCTTCACCATCGGCTCCTGCGCCTCGGCAAGGACAGATGGATCGGGATAATTGGTCGGATTGTCGATATACTGCACCGTCCCGTCCGTCAGCATGACCTTATAGATAACGCTGGGGGCAGTCGTGATGAGATCCAGATTATACTCACGCTCCAGACGCTCCTGGATGATCTCCATGTGCAACAGTCCCAGAAATCCGCAGCGGAATCCAAATCCGAGGGCAACGGAGGTTTCCGGCTCGAATGAAAGCGCGGCATCATTCAATTGCAGCTTTTCGAGCGCATCGCGAAGATCGCCGTACTTTGCACCATCTGCCGGATAGATGCCCGAGAACACCATCGGGTTGACCTTGCGGTAACCGGGCAGTGCCTCGCTGCAAGGGTTCTCCGCGATGGTAACGGTATCGCCGACCTGTGTGTCGCCAATGCTCTTGATCGAGGCGGCGATGTAGCCGACCTCTCCGGCAGACAGCTCTCCCCTGTTCACAAGCCGGTCGGTCGTCATGTAGCCGGTCTCCGTAACCGTAAATTCCGCGCCGGTCGCCATCAGATGGATGGTGTCGCCGACCTTGACCGTACCGTCCTTGACACGCACGTAGATGATAACACCCTTGTAGGAATCGTAGTAGCTGTCGAAGATCAGTGCCTTTAGCGGTGCTGCCGGATCGCCCTTCGGGGCAGGCACATCCGTTACGATGCGTTCGAGCACCTCCTCCACATTTGTGCCGAGCTTGGCGGAGATCCGCGGCGCATCCATCGCCGGGATGCCGATGATATCCTCCACCTCCTTGCAGACCACCTCCGGCTGCGCCGACGGCAGGTCGATCTTGTTCACGACCGGCACGACCTCCAGGTCATGCTCGATGGCGAGGTAGGTATTCGCAAGCGTTTGCGCCTCAATGCCCTGGGAGGCATCCACGATCAGGATCGCCCCCTCGCATGCGGCAAGCGAACGGGAAACCTCGTAGTTGAAATCGACATGGCCGGGGGTGTCGATCAGGTTGAACGTATACATCTGCCCGTCATTCGCCTGGTAGTTCAGGCGAACTGCACGCGCCTTAATGGTTATGCCGCGCTCACGCTCCAGCTCCATATTGTCCAGGATCTGTTGTTCCATGTCGCGCTGTGCAACCGTCTGGGTCTTTTCCAGAATGCGGTCAGCAAGGGTCGATTTGCCGTGGTCAATGTGTGCAATGATGCAGAAATTTCTGATATTTGCAGAATCCATTTGGGTTCCTCCGTGGTCTTAGAATCTGTGGATCCCCTCGTTCCATGCGCAGGATCCGGAAATACATCTTATATTATACCATAATTTCGCAGGAATGTAAAGACCCTGCGGTCAAAAACACGCAAATCAATTTTGTGAACTTAAATTGTGAGTTTCATGTAAGAGCCGACTAAGGCTGCCGCGCCTGTAATAAAAAAGCTGCCCCGGATACTCCGGAGCAGCTTGTTATTCTACGAATGCAGGAATCAGTCCTCGTCAGCCTCATCGTCGTCATAGTCAGCTTCATCCAGTGCCTCTCTGATGGAGAGAGAGATGCGCTTGCTGTCCATGTCGATGTTGGTGATCTTTACGGAAACCTCGTCGCCGACTGCAACGACATCCTTCACATTCTCAACGCGGCGGTCAGCGAGCTGAGAAATGTGGATCAGACCATCAACGCCGTCAATGATCTGTGCAAATGCACCGAAAGATGTGATGGATACAACCTTCGCGTCAACAATATCGCCGACCTCAAACTCAGCCTTGAACTTCTCCCACGGATTGTCCTCCGCCTTCTTGTAGCCGAGAGAAATGCGGTCATTCTCCTGATCGAGATCCTTGATGTATACCTTGAGAACATCGCCCACAGATACCACCTGAGACGGATGCTTGATGCGATTCCAGGACAGCTCAGAGATGTGAACCATGCCGTCAATGCCGCCCAGATCTACGAATGCACCGTAGCTGGTCAGGCTCTTGACCTCACCCTCGTACTCCTTGCCGACCTCAGCAGTCTCCCAGAACTTCGCCTTGGCTGCTTCCTTCTCCTTGCGGTTTACAGCCTTGATCGAGCCAACAGCACTCTTGCGGCGCTCCGGAGCCTCGATCACGATGAACTTGACAGTCTGACCCTTCAGGCTGTCAAGAGATGCCTCTCTCGGAAGTCCGGTCTGGGATGCCGGGATGAATACGCGAACGCCCTCATAGAATACGTTCACGCCGCCCTTGACAACAGCAGATACAGAAGCTTCGAGAACCGTACCAGCCTCCTTAGCCTCAACGACCTTCTCAACACCAGCCTGCTCGTCAACCCTCTTCTTGGAAAGAGTAGCCATGCCGTCCTGATCGGAAACCTTGATAACGATCAGCTCCAGCTCATCGCCAGCGCTTACCAGATCAGCCGGCTTCTTGGACGGGTCATTGGTCAGCTCACTTGCCGGTACTGTACCAGTCTGCTTTGCACCGAGGTCAACAATGACTTCGCTGTTATTGACAGACATGACAATGCCCTTGACTCTTGCCCCCGTATGTAATTTTTTGAAGGATTCATCGAGCGCCTGCTCAAAATCGAAATCCTCCTCCATAATGTTGTCCTTGTTCAGAATCTCTTCCATGGTTGTTACTACCTCCTTAATTATATGAGCCGGTGTGGAAGCACCAGCCGTAATGCCGATTGTATCGGCATTAGATAGGTCTAAAGTGTCAAGCTCGTCCGCGTTCTCAATATGATATGTCCTGCAATATTGTGAGCAGATGTCGTACAGCTTTACCGTATTGGAGCTGTGTCTGCCGCCGATCACGATCATCAGATCGGACTGTCTGGCAAGCTCCGCTGTGTCTGTCTGACGCTGCTCTGTTGCAGTACAGATTGTGTCATAGACGACGATGTTGGGATCATCTTTAGGAAGAACCTTTAAACACTCTCCCCATATTATATTATTATACGTTGTCTGCGAGAGAATTGCAAGCTTTTCTTGTGAATTTTCCTGAAAATAGGAACAAAGCACAAATTGGTCTTTAAAAACAAAAGAATTTTCGTCACAATGTCCAACGATACCCTGCACCTCCGGGTGATGCTCATCGCCGGCAATCAGGATAAAGTACCCTTCCTGCGTTTTCTCCGCCGCGATCTTGTGGATGCGCGACACGAACGGGCATGTGGCATCGATCACGGGATTCCCGCGCTTTTCCAAGGACTCATACACATCCCGTCCCACGCCGTGGGAACGGATCACCACATACTCGTCCGGCGCGACCTCCGACACATCATTGATGATGCGTGCGCCGCGCGAGATCATATCGCTTACCACGTCATTGTTATGGATGATCGGTCCGAGCGTTGCGACCTTCTTGCCCTCGCGCAGTGCCTGATAGACCATCTCGACTGCACGGTTCACGCCGAAGCAGAAGCCTGCGGACTTGGAAACTGTGATATTAGCCATTTGCCTTGTCCTCCTCGTTCATGGGGAGTGCGGCAGGCGCATCCACCAGTCCCCGGATACCGTCCATGATCGGCGGCAGAATATTTTTTTTGAATACGCGGAGCAGCTCACGGTCTGACAAGACCTCCTCAATGGCAAGCGTGCCTGCCGGGATCGGCTTGCCCACGCGTACGACGATCTTGCTGCGGAAATGGAGCTTTCCCTCGAAGTTGATCCCCACCGGGATCACATCCGCGCCGGCTCTGGCGGCGACAAGCGCCACGCCTGTCTTTCCCCTGCCGACACGCCCGTCCTTGCTGCGCGTTCCCTCCGGGAAGATCAGCAGATTGGTACCATGCCGTACATTATCAATGGCGCGGTCAATGGCGGCTGTGTCTCCTGCTCCGCGTTCGACGGGGAATGCTCCCAACGATCCGATGAGCCACGCAAACGCCTTGTTCCGGAACAGTTCAGACTTCGCCATAAAGCTGAACCGTCCGCGCCCTGCCAACGTCACCAGCACAGGATCGGCGTAGCTCCGATGGTTGGATGCATACACAAAAGCTCGTCCTTTAGGGATATTTTCGCGCCCCTCAAATTTCAGGTTAAACCAGACGTGCATGGCAAGCCGCACGATGGCTACCACAACATAATACATATGCCGCCCCTTAATCAAGCTTTTCGCGGATGAGCGCGGTAATATGCTCGATCACTTCGTTGAAGCCCATGGTGGTCGTATCCACCAGCACAGCATCCTGCGCCTGCACAAGCGGTGCGATGTCGCGGTGCATGTCGTTGTAATCTCGCTGCTGGATGTCCGCGAGGATCTCCTCATAGCTCGGGCAGTCCGGCTTTTCGCGCATTTCGAGATACCGGCGCGATGCGCGTTCCTCGGCAGAGGCGGTCAGAAAAATTTTCAGATCCGCATGCGGCAGGACAACGCTGCCGATATCGCGTCCATCCATGATGATATTGTTCTCCGCAGCGATTTTTTTCTGGAGATCGAGCAAATACGCCCGAACCTCGGGCACTGCCGAAACTCGCGATGCCGTCATCGTGACCTCGGGACTGCGGATGTAGTCGGTCACATCCTCACCGCACAGCAAAATCCGCTGGCTGCCGCCGATAAATTTCAGCTCCACCTCGACCTCGCCGATGCGCTCGGCGATCTCCTGCGGTGCTGCACAGGCATTGCGGACTGCGAACAGTGCAATGGCTCTGTACATCGCGCCTGTGTCCACGTGGATAAATCCAAGATCCGAGGCGATTTTCTTAGAGATGCTGCTTTTCCCCGCGCCCCCGGGGCCGTCGATGGCAATGTTGATGGTTTTCATGTTCTTCTCCCTTTATGTATATTGTGTTCCGGCACTGCACTGCCGGGATCTACCAGTCACAGGCGTGTGCCGCCGCATAGGCGGTGCTCCACGCGATTTGCAGATTAAAGCCGCCGGTATACGCATCGCAGTCGAGCAGCTCGCCGATCACATACAGTCCCGGCATCCGCTTGCTCTCCATCGTTTTCGGATTGATCTCTTTGGTCGAAACGCCGCCGCGCGTGATGATGCCCTCCTCGATGGGACGCGTTTTGCGCACTGTGAATGCGAAATTTTTCAGCTCCTCGCAGATGCGACGCCGATGGAGCTTGGTGAGGGAATTCCCCCGGATATGCGGAGAAATGCCGCATCGCCCGATCATCGGCATGACCATGCTCGCCGGGAGCAGTCTGCGCAGGAGACCCGGCAGCTCCTTGTTCGGGGCGGTCTGGATCTCGCGCTGGAGTCTCTGATCAAGCTGCTCGTGCGTAAGTGCAGGCTTCAGGTCGATGTGGAGCGTGTAACGCCCTTCGCTGTCCATATGCGCCGATGCGCTCAGCACCAGAGGTCCGGATACGCCGAAATGCGTCAGCAGCATCTCGCCCAGCTCCTCATACACGGTCTTGCCGTCACATTTCATGGTGAGCGTCACATTTTTGAGGGAAACGCCCATCATCTCCGCACAATCGCGTTCCAGCGTCTCCAGCGGCACAAGGGACGGCCGGATGTCCGTCACCGTGTGACCTGCCTCCCGTGCCAGCCGATAGCCGTCCCCCTCCGAGCCGGTGCCCGGATAGGTCGCACCGCCTGTCGCAAGGATCACACGGTCTCCCCGGTACAGCGTTTCACCGCAGCGCGCGCCGCAGCACGTACCGTCCTCGATGAGCAGACCTGTCACGCGCGCCCGAACGATGGAAACGCCCAGACGTTCCAGCTCCCTTTGCAGTGCCTCCACGATCTCCTGCGCCTGATCGCTGACCGGAAAGACCCGGTTGCCGCGCTCTGTTTTCAGCGCAACGCCCAGTCCCTCAAAATACGCCATCACATCCTGTGGTGAGCATGCTGCAAAGGCACTGTAGAGGAATCTGCCGCCGCGCGGAATGTTCGCCATGAGCGTGTCGGCATCGCAGTTGTTGGTGACATTGCACCTGCCCTTTCCGGTGATGCGCAGCTTTTTGCCCAGACGGTCGTTGCGTTCGAGGAGCGTCACCTGCTGACCGCACGCAGCCGCCTGCGCCGCCGCAAAGCATCCTGCCGCACCGCCGCCGATGATGATCGTCCTCATGCCTTCCCCTCCAGCAGCCGACGTCTGCGCTCGGTCAAACGAAGCCGCCGGTCGTTCGTTTCATCCACGCACACCATCCAGCCGTTCTCTGTCTGCATCATGATGCTGCCCTCGGCTGCTCCTTCCGGGAGAGCGTCGCGACGGATGTCGAGTGTTTCATCCTCGCCGGTCAGCACGGCGAAATCGCCCTCAAAGCGGTCGATACTGTACTGTTTCATGTCGTTTCCTCCGCTTTCTTCGAGGTGACGATGCTGCTTTGTCTGGTATCCGCATCATATAAGTACACGACATTTCCGGATTCTGTTGTCACATAGACCTCACGGGCATACTTGTTCAGGCGGTCAAGCGCGGATTTTGCCGGATGCCCGTACTTGTTGTCCTTGCCGCAGGAGATGACCGCATATTTCGGCGCGACCTGCGCAATGAGATCCTCCCCCGATGCACCGCCACTGCCGTGATGCGCGACCTTGAGAAAATCCGCTTTCAAAAAGATATCCTGCTCCAGAAGCCGGTTCTCCTCGGGCGTTTCCATATCGCCTGTGAACAGGCATACGGTATTGCCGTACTTTACCTGCAGAACGAGGGAATCGTTGTTAAGGCTGTCGGGCGTTTCGTCTCCGGGTGCAAGCACCGCAACGCTTGCACCGCCCAGCGAAAAGCTGTCCCCTGCCTGCATCTCACGATACGCCGCACCGGACTGCTCTACCGCATCCAGATACATCTCATAGGTCACTGTGGTGGGGATCAGCTTGTCAGGACAGCACGGCTCAATCACAGTACCGACCGCAAGCTCCGGGAGCACCTTGGCAAATCCGCCGATATGGTCAGCATGCAGATGCGATGCCACCGCATAGTCGATCTCTTTGATGCCAAGCGCATCGAGATACCGCAGCACAGCCGGTGCAGCGGATGCCTCACCGCAGTCGAGAAGCATGGCATGACCGTCCGCGAGGATCAGGATGCTGTCGCCTTGTCCCACGTCGATCACATGCACCTGAAACTCCGCATCCGACTGCGTGATCTCCCCCTGCATGACCGTGTTGAGCCGTCCGCTGATGAGTGCGACCACCATCAGCACTGCCACAACGATGCAGTAAAGGGTCACATTTTTCGATTTGTTCTTATGAGGGAGCTTTCTCCCCTTCCGTGTTCCGAACACAGGCTCACTCCTCATCATTTGACCTCCCTGGAAACTTACAAAGAGGTCTATTTCATATTTCTGAGCTTACGCTCGTTCCATTGCTCCTTGGTGATCAGCACCCTGCGCGGCTTTGCGCCCTCATACGGACCGATCACGCCCATCTGCTCCAGCTCATCCATGATCCGCGCCGCACGTCCGTAGCCTAGACGCAGCCGCCGCTGGAGATTGCTCGTGGATGCCTGTCCAGCCGCCACAACGACCTCGATCGCTTGGTCGATCAAGGCTGCATCCTCGTCGATCTGCGGCTCTTCCTGCGAAGCCTGCTTCTCCTCCGGTGTCTGGATGGTGAGCTGATCGACTGCCTCCATGATGTTCTCGTCATATCTGCTGTCAGACTGGGATTTGATGAAATTCACCACGCGCTCGATCTCCTCGGTAGAAACGTAGCAGCCCTGCACACGCACGGGCTTTGGCTGCCCGTTCGGAAGATAGAGCATGTCGCCGTTGCCGAGGAGCGTTTCCGCACCGCCGGTATCCAGGATGACGCGCGAGTCGATCTGCGCCTTGACAGAAAGCGCGATTCTGCTCGGAATATTCGCCTTGATCAGACCCGTGATGATATTCGTGGTCGGACGCTGTGTCGCGATGATCAGATGCATGCCGGCAGCTCGTGCAAGCTGCGCCAGACGGCAGACAGCATCCTCGACCTCCTTCGAGGCAGTCATCATCAGCTCCGCCAGCTCGTCAATACAAATGACGATCTGCGGCATCCGGGTCAG
>CAZKHW010000023.1:0-19706 GCA_964552525.1 uncultured Ruminococcus sp.
AAATCAATTTCCCCAAAAAGCGGTTTCCAAAGGCGGCAGCCTTGGGCGGAGGCGGTGCGCAGCACCGTCATTCTCACCCCCTCCCCTTTGGGGAGGGGGCAGGGGGTGGGGTGACTCCTGCATGGAACTCACAATTTAAGTTCACAAAATGGATTTCCATGAAAAAGTAAAAATACGGATTGACAAATGATTACAAATGTGTTACAATAAATATGTACATAGCATATAAGAAATTGTGAGTAATTTATGAATTGATGATAGACTAGGAGGATGATGCATGAAATTTTCTGACGGTCTTTGGTTGAATAAAAAAGGATATCAGGTTTATTATGCCGCACAGGCGTATGAGATATCGCACACCGACAATTCCATCTCCGTCTTTGTAACCACCAATCCGATTTACAACCGGGCAATGACGCTGGGCGGCGTGACACTGGAGATCACCTATACTGCCGTGGCGGATGATACCATCAAGGTGCATATCGTTCATCACAAGGGCGGTGTAAAGAATCAGCCGAAGTTTGAGCTTTGCGAGCCGGCTGGCTACAAGGCGGTCATCACCGAGGATGACGGCGGCATCGAAATGATTGCCGGCAAGACCTGTGTGCGCATTGCCAAGGGCTTTCAGTGGAATGTGGAGTATTCCTACGCAGGCAAGAGGCTGACAGGTGCTGCATGGCGCTGCACCTCTTATATTGAGGAGAACCAGTACCGCGCCGATGCCAGAATGGCGGTACAGCGCGACGATCAGTTCTTCAATGATCCGGTAGATCCGCACACTGCCTACATCCGTGAGCAGCTTGCGCTGGATGTGGGGGAGAATGTCTACGGATTCGGCGAGAAGTTCACCTCCTTTGTCAAGAACGGTCAGAATGTTGAGATCTGGAACAATGACGGCGGCACTTGCTCGGAGCAGAGCTACAAGTCCATCCCGTTCTATCTGTCCTCCAAGGGGTATGGCGTGCTTGTCAACAGCTCCGGCAAGGTGAGCTATGAGGTGGCATCCGATACCGTTTCCAAGATCTCCATGACGCTGCCGGGCGAGGAGCTGGAGTACTATTTCTTTGGCGGCGAAAATCTCGAGCAGGTGCTCGTGCGTTATACCGACCTGACCGGCAAGCCGGCACTGCCGCCTGCCAAGTCCTTTGGTCTGTGGCTGTCCACCTCGTTTACCACGGAGTACAGCGAGGAGACAGTCAACGAGTTTGTGGACGGTATGTTCGAGCGTGATATTCCGCTGAATATGTTCCACTTCGACTGCTTCTGGATGAAGGGCTACGAGTGGACGAATTTTGAGTGGGACAAGGAAATGTTCCCCGATCCCGAGGGACAGCTCCGTCGTCTCCACGAGAAGGGACTGGGTGTCTGCTGCTGGATCAACCCGTATATTTCCCAGCGTTCGCGTCTGTTTGATATTGGGATGGATAAGGGCTATTTTATCAAAAACCGCGATGGTTCAGTGTTCCAGACCGATCTCTGGCAGCCGGGCATGGCGATCGTGGATTTCACCAATCCCGAGGCTTACCAGTGGTTCGGAGACTGCATAAAGGCTCTGGCAGGCATGGGCGTGGATTCCATCAAGACCGACTTCGGCGAGAGGATTCCCACCGACTGCACGTATTTTGACGGCAGCGACCCCATCGCGATGCATAATTACTACACATATCTTTATAACAAGTGCGTATTCGAGGCGCTGGAGACCGTTGTCGGCAGGAATAAGCCGGTGCTGTTTGCCCGGTCTGCGACTGTCGGCGGTCAGAAGTTCCCGGTTCACTGGGGCGGTGACTGTTCTGCGGAGTACACCTCCATTGCGGAGACGCTGCGCGGCGGTCTGAGTCTGTGCGCATCCGGTTTCGGCTTCTTCTCGCATGATATTGGTGGCTTTGAACAGACCGCAACTGCGGATGTGTATAAGCGCTGGTGTGCATTCGGTCTGATGTCCTCGCACTCGCGTCTGCACGGCTCGACCTCGTACCGTGTGCCGTGGGCATATGAGGAAGATACGCCGGATAATCCAGAGAATGCCTGCGCTGTTCTGCGCTTTTTCGTCAAGCTCAAGGGCAGACTGATGCCGTACCTGTTCTCGCAGGCGGTCAAGACCCACGAGACCGGTATTCCGATGATGCGTGCCATGGTTCTCGGCTACGCAGAGGATCCGGCTGTTCCGGCACTCGACAAGCAGTATATGCTGGGCGATCATCTCCCGTGCGCACCTGTCATGAATGCAGAGGGGACAGCAGATGTGTACCTGCCCGAGGGAACATGGACGGATATCATCACCGGAGAAACCGCGGAGGGCGGCAGATTTGTCCGCAGAACCTGCAATTTCCTGGAAATGCCGATCTACGCAAGACCGGATTCCATCGTGGTATACGGCAGCTTTGAACGGGACGTTGTGTACGATTACGTGCAGGATGCCAAGGCGGTCATCTACCATCTTGGCGAGGGCAGGACTGCCGAGGCGAAGATCTACGACAGCGAGGCGAATCTGGAGGTCACCCTCACCGCTGTCAACCGCGGCGGTCGGATCACTGTCTGCACAACGCCCACTGACAAGACGTTTACGGTCAGTGTATTCGGCGGCGCAGAGGCAAGGCTCGGCGGCGGCGTAAATGAAGTGACGCTTTGAATTGTCCAGGAGGTTCTGCCCGGTCAGAACACTCCCCTTACCTGATAGCAAGGAGAAATAACATGGCGAATAACGAACCCGATTATATCTGGCGCGACCGCAAGCGTACATTTCTAGGCTTGCCCTGGTCGTTTACGGTGTATTACCTGACCGAGACGAAATTCATCCGCCGTACAGGCTTTCTGAATCTGGAGGAGGATGAGATCGACCTGTACAAGATCACCGACAAGAAGCTCGTGCTGCCGCTGGGGCAGCGCCTCTTTGGATGCGGCACGATCCACATCTGTTCGCGCGACACCGATTCGCCGGAGACGGACATTATCAGCGTCAAAGATCCGCGCGGCGTTCTTGCACTCTTTGACAAGCACATCAACCGGGAGCGTGACCGCTATGGAACGCGCGGCCGTGATCTCATGGCAATGGGACACATGAGCCATCACGATGACGACAGTTTCTTTGACTACGAAAATCCCGATCAATAACTACCGGAAAGGAAACCCACACATGAACGTCATTGCGATTCCCCCGAGGGGGGCAGGGCTGGAAAGTCTTATCACCGAGAAAAAATCCTGCTGGGAGCGACTACAGGCGGAACGCCGTCCCATCTTCATCTACGGCATGGGCGACGGCGCGGCGAAGATCATGTCTGTGTTCCGCCAATACGGCATTGCCGTGGCAGGCATCTTTGCAAGTGACGAGTTTGTGCGCGGACATTCCTTTGCAGGCTACCGTGTCCACAAGCTCTCCGAGGTGGAGGAGATGGTCGATGATTTCGTGATCGTCCTTGCCTTTGCGGCAGGCTACCCGGAGCTGGTCGAATATATCCATGTCCTGGCAAAAAAACACACGCTCTATGTACCGGATGTGCCGGTCATCGGCGGAGGACTGTTCCATTACCAGTACTGCATGGAGCATCTGCCGGAGCTGAATGCGGTCTACCGCAGCCTTGCCGATGATGAGTCGCGCAGGGTATTCCTCAACATCATCCAGTATAAGATCAGCGGATGCATCCATTATCTCGATGCAGTTACGGCAACAACGGATGAGATCTACCGTGACATCATTCGTCCGGGCAGATCGGAGCATTATGTCGATTTGGGGGCATATAACGGCGATACCATCCGCGAGCTGCTCGATCACACGCACCGTTCCTACAGCACCATCCATGCGGTAGAGCCGGATAAGAAGAATTTCAAGAAACTGGTAAACTTTGTAGAGGAAAGCGGCATGAAGCGCGTGAACGCTTATCACTGTGCGGCGTGGTGCAAGGACACCGAGCTGCCGTTCCAGTCGAAGTCCGGCAGGCAGTCCGTTCTCTCACCGAACGGCAGCACGCTGCCGGCACGCAGCGTGGATTCGCTGCTTGAGGGCGCACCGGTGAGCCTGCTCAAAATGGATGTTGAGGGCTTCGAGCGAGAGGCACTCTGGGGGGCATCCAAGACCATCCATCACTATAGTCCCAAGCTGGCAGTCGCGATCTACCATCGCAATGAGGATCTCTTTGAGCTGCCGCTGCTTGTCAAGCGGCTTTGCCCGAAGTATCGGATCTATATCCGTCATAAGCTTTATCTTCCCGCTTGGGAAACCAACCTTTACGCCATTCCGGAGTAAAGAAAACGCTTTAAGGGGGCTGCACAGTGCAGCATGTGTCACCCCGTACCTGTGAGGGAGTCGATGCAGTATGCCGAGACTTCCAAAGGAGATGATTCCATTGGCACAACGATCGAAACGAACCGTGGCTGTATTGGGTATTCTGTTAGGAGTCTGCATGATTTCTGCGCTCAGCGCAGCAGCAGAGGAGTATCAGGAGACTGATGCAGCTGCGGTACAAGACGAAATGACCGAACCAGGCTGGTTTTCGGAGGACGGCAGATCCTTCTACCGTTTTGAGGACGGTACGCTTGCAGCCGGAGAGGTCACAATTGACGGTGTTCCTGCAGTATCAGGCGCACTCAAGACCGATTGGCAGACCGTGCAGGGGCAGCGATACTACTATGATCCGGAGACGGGACAGGCGGTGTTCGGCTGGGTCGAATATTTTGGCAAGAGCTACTATGTCACGCCAGAGAACGGCAAGCTGACCGGTGAGGCTGAGATAGACGGGGTCACCTACACATTCGATGCAGACGGTGCTTTGTGCATCGAGACGGTCATGCCGGATGAAAACTACGCATCGCCGATGCCGGAGCTGCCGGAGCCGGATCGTATCGAGGTCACGGAAACGACGGAGGAGTCAGAGAAGCCTGTTTCGGATGAGCAGGAGTCTGCCGGGGAGATGCCTGATGCTGTGGAGACGCCGATCCTTCAGGAGGATGGCAGCATCCGGCTGGATGTACCGGATTACAAGCAGAAGGACGAGGCGTGGGGGAGCGAAAAGCTCGGAAACTCGACCATTGGAAAGGTGGGCTGCCTTGTCACCTCAATGGCGATGCTCCACACCTATACCACAGGTGAAGAATGTATGCCGGTGGATATGAAGGAGAAATTGACATTCACAAAGGGCGGCGGACTGGCAAGCTGGGACGATATCACCGATCTTGACTACACGGTGGAAACCTACAGCACTTCGGTGAACACGGAAGTGCTGAAACGCATCCATGCGCTTCTGAGCATGGGCAAGCCCGTTGTGCTGGGCAGTAAGGGCACTGGACAGCACTATGTCTGCATTACCGGCTACACGGGGGATGGT
Source organism: uncultured Ruminococcus sp. (assembly GCA_964552525.1). GTDB lineage: Bacteria > Bacillota > Clostridia > Oscillospirales > Ruminococcaceae > UBA3855. Next base: position 5,319 of record CAZKHW010000023.1, read on the forward strand.
GAGACATTCCGCACAAGCGACTTCCTCATCAATGATCCCGGCTATTCCAGGCGTTTTACGCTGGCTGACCATCTGGCACAGTATAAAACGCTGTACAAGCTGATCTATCTGCCATAAACCCAAGCTCCATTTCCGGATATTTCCGGAGATGGAGCATTTTGTCGTTTTCTAACGAAAATAATATAGTAATTTTGTTGGGAAAATGTGTAAAATCCATTGACTTTTAACGCATTTCGCTGTATAATTAAGGTAAGAGTTTCTGGTGACTTCGGATCAGGGTGTTTACAAGGGCAAGCTGCGGCAGCATGCCTGTCTAAGAGCCTGTTTAAAATCCGGCTGTTGGAAGATTTTAAACAGGCTCTTAGGAGTCAGCAGGAAAGAAGGAGTCGGCAGGAGAGGAGGAGCGCCGTGCCGCTGGTGAGTGATCTATGAAAAATAAAAATACGATCCTTTGGATCGAGGCGCTGTTTGCTGTGCTGTCACTTTGGGTACTGTTTACGGTTAATGCGTACCCGGAGCACGGTATGTTTGCTCTGCGCCTTTATATATTGAGTCTGATCGCCATTACGATGATTCTGGTGTTCGCTGTGCGCTATTATCAGAGCCAGCACAGTGCCATTGATATTGACCGCATCTGTGAGATGGTGCGGCAGGTCGATGTACCTGCATTTATCTGGTCGGACGACCTGTCCACGCTCTATACCAACCAGGCGATGGATGAGCTGCTGGGGATCGACCAGAGTGAGGATCCCGGAGACAGCGCGGTTCTGCTGGGTAATTTCTTCCACTCCATCAAGCTGTCACCGCGTTTGGCTGCAGAACGGCTCAGCAGGGATATCTATGACAGTATCATCGAAAAAAAGGACGTCGGCATGCGGCGCTCCATTAGCTGGGCGACCTCGCTGCTCAAGCAAGGCTCGCATGCCTCGCTGTACTTCACCATCGGCTTTGAGACTACGGAGCTGGAGGAGGCGAAGTACAAGCTGATGAAGAAAGCCGAGGATCTTACGATCTCTCAACGCCGGTATCAGCTTTCGATGAAGCTCTCCGGCATTGGTATCATGCTGTGTGAGTCGATTCGGGATGAGTACTACGTTTCGGATGAGGCACAGCAGTTCCTCGGCATCCAGACGGATCATATCACGTTTGGGGAGTTCCGCAAAAAGCTCCATCCGGATGACCGTTTCCTCTTTGATGAATACCTTGAAAAGATTCGCAATACCAAGCCCAATACCCTGTCGAGCCGTCCGCGCTTTTTGCAGCTTCGCATCAGCTCGGGGGCGGACAAGCACTATGTGTGGTATTCCTACCATTACCACGAGAATCTGCTCAATGCCAGCGGTCGTCCCATCATCGGCGGTGCACTCATCGACATCACCTCTGAAAAGAACAAGGATGCCATGATCGAAAAGCTGGCGTTTATGGACGAGATCACAGAGATCGCCAACCGCAATAAGCTCATGCATGACGGGGAGGAGACCTATCGTCTCTGCCAGAGCATGAGGACTTTCTGCTGGGTCATCGTCATCGACATCGACCGTTTCCATATCATCAACGATTCCTACGGCTATGAGAACGGTGACAAGATCCTCAAAAACGTTGCGCATATCCTGTGCAAGTACACTGCCTCCGGTGGTTTTGCGGCACGTGTGAGCGCGGATAATTTTGTGCTGGTGCTGCATGATTTTTCAGTGACCGGTGACGATGAGATGCCCGGGCGTACCATCGAGCATGTCCGCAACGATCTGGCGCATCTGGCAGTCGATGAGTTCGCCTCGATGAATCTGACGTGCTCGGCAGGCTTTGCGCGGATTCCCAGTGACGGTCATAGCTTCCACGAGGTGCTGGAGCATGCGGAGTTCGCCCTTGCGATGGGTCGCGGCGAAATGTCCTATGTCATGGGCTACGATGCCAATATGCATGAGGAGATCGTGCATCAGGGCGAGATGGAAAAGCAGTTGTTCTCTGCCATTGAACACAAGCAGCTCTACCTTTACTACCAGCCGAAAATTGACCTGCAAACCAAGAAGATCATGGGTGCGGAGGCACTGGTTCGCTGGATCAAGCCGGATGGCACGATGATCTCGCCGAACGTGTTCATCCCCATTGCCGAGAAAACCGGCATGATCTCCGATATCAGCCAGTTTGTCCTTCGTGAGGCGGTGCAGCAGGCGGCGCTTTGGCAGCAGATGGGACTGACACCGATCGTCATGTCGATCAACTTTGCATCCGGCGACTTCTACCAGGCAAACGTCTGCGAGGTCGTGCAGGATGTACTTGTCAAGTACGGTCTCCAGCCTAAGTATCTGGAGCTGGAGCTGACCGAGCGGCTGGCGCTTGGCGATATCAACTACACCGTACAGCAGATGAATGCGCTGCGTGATATGGGCATTCTGCTGGCAATGGATGACTTCGGGACGGGCTATTCCTCCCTGAGCTATATCCAGCTCCTGCCGCTGACGCTGCTCAAGCTCGATCGTTCGTTCATCATCGAGATCGAGACTGACCGCGTAGCACAGGAGATTTGCTCGGCTGTGATCAAGATCGCAAAGTCGATGGACATCGAGACGATCGCCGAGGGCGTGGAGTACGATGGGCAGGCAGCGATCCTCAAGGAGATGGGCTGTGACTATATACAGGGTTATCTCTACGGCAAGCCCATGACAGCAATGGATTTCCAGAAACGGCTTGAGATCAATACTTATGGGAGGACACTGTCAATATGAGTGAGCTTCGGTCAATGCCGCCAAAGGCGAAAAAAGCGTATACTCTGGGAGAGGAGATCTTCAATTCCGTCACGCATGGAGTGGGCGGTCTGCTTGCCATCGCAGGCACGGTGCTCATCATCGTGTTTGCCGCCATCAACCGCGGCGCGATGGAGGTCGTGACCGGTGCGATCTTCGGTGCATCGCTCATCATCCTGTACACGATGTCTACACTGTACCACGCCATCACACCGCCGACAGCCAAGCGAGTGTTCCAGATCCTCGATCACAACACCATCTTTCTGCTGATCGCAGGTACATATACACCGTATACCTTGTGCTGCATCAAGCCCGTCTGGCTTGGCTGGACGATCTTCGGCATTGTCTGGGGCGCAGCGGTGCTGGGAATCGTTCTCAGTTCCATTAGCCTGGAAAAATTCCGGCGCATTTCGACTTTTTGCTATATCGTCATGGGCTGGGGCATCATCTTTGCCATCAAGCCCCTTAAAGACGGTATGCCTGTGGTCAGTCTGGTCATGCTGATCGTAGGCGGCGTTCTGTATTCCCTCGGCTGCATTTTCTATGTGAAAAAGAGCATCAGGTATTTCCATTCCATCTGGCATATTTTTGTGGTCGGCGGAAGTGTGATGCACTGGTTTTCCGTGTTTTTTGCGATCGGATTTCCAAAGCGATAATGTGGGGCATTGCCCCTTATCTGCCAAACAGACGGCAGATCATACAGAACCTGTCCTCATAGGAGGATTCTCTCGGTGCGGACAGGTTTCCATCTATTTACAGGAGGTATTCCACAATGAAAAAACGTATCGGCATTTTAACAAGCGGCGGCGACTGCCCCGGACTGAACGCTACCATCCGCGGTGTGGCAAAGGCATGCTATGAGCGCATGGGCGAGGACAATGTAGAGATCGTCGGCATCTCAAACGGCTACTACGGTCTGATCCACGGGCTTTGCAGAACCATGCAGCCCTCGGATTTCTCCGGCATCCTGACACAGGGCGGAACGATCCTTGGCACCAAGCGCCAGCCGTTCAAGATGATGACAGTCATCGGCGACGACAAAGTCGATAAGGTCAGAAATATGAAGGAAACCTACAAAAAAGAGCGTCTCGACTGCCTGCTGACACTTGGCGGCAATGGTACGCACAAGACCTCCAAGCTGCTCGCCGATGAGGGTCTGAATGTCATCGGACTGCCCAAGACCATTGATAATGATCTCTACGGCACGGATGTTACCTTTGGTTTCCACACGGCTGTTGACATTGCGACCGATGCGCTCGACCGTCTGCATACCACCGCAGCATCTCACTCGCGCATCATCGTCTGCGAGATCATGGGCAATAAGGCAGGCTGGCTGACGCTGTATGCCGGCATCGCCGGCGGCGCGGATATCATCCTCCTGCCGGAGATCCCCTACAACATCGATCATGTATGCGATGCTGTCGTTCGCCGCGCGCAAAAGGGAAAGACTTTCTCGATCCTTGCAGTTGCTGAGGGCGTCAACAATACCGAGATCGCCAAGCTCAAGAAGAAGGAGCGCGAGGCGTATCATGCTGAGAACGGCAATGACACCGCACGCATTGCGGCGCAGATCCAGAAGAATACAGGCATCGAGGCTCGTGTCTGTGTGCCGGGTCACATGCTGCGCGGCGGTACGCCGAGTGCGTATGACCGTCTCCTCGCGACCCAGTTCGGCGTACATGCGGCGGAGCTGATCGCCAAGGAGAAGTACGGCCGCACCGTCGCTTATGTGGACGGCAAGGTCACTGCCAACAAGCTCAATGACATTGCCGGCAAGAAGAAACTGGTCGATCCCAAGGGTCAGGCAGTGCAGACGGCAAGAGATCTCGGCATCTCGTTTGGCGACTGATTGTAGGTTGCATCCCCTGTGCAGTACAATGCACAGGGGATTTTTGGGGCGCGAAGGGTGAAAGGCGCGAAGATAATCTGAAAAGCGGTTTCCAAAAGCGACAGCCTTGGGCGGCGGCGGTGCGCAGCACCGCCATTCTGCCCCCTCCCCTTTGGGGAGGGGGCAGGGGGTGGGGCAGCGTTTGCATGAAACTCACACTTTAAGTTCACAAAATTAATTCTCATGTCAAAAAGTAACAAAATATTGACAAATCTGTTTCAATATGGTATAATGAGCCTAGCAAGCGATTCGAGCCGATCCAGAAAGGAAAGACCAATGCATCATATATGGAAATTGACAGCAGCACCGCTATGTGCCTTGATGCTGCTTGGAATGCACGCAGTTCCGGTATTTGCAGAGGATACCACAGAACCGGAGCAAACCGCTGCCGCAACAGAGGTGCAAACGGATGTGCCGACGGAGGAGGCATCCGAGACACCGGAAGAAATTCCCACCGATCCGGTATCCCCCGGGTGGGAAACACAGGACGGCAAACGCCTGTATCGTCTGAATGACGGAACGTATGCCGTGGGTGAGACCGAGATCGAGGGCGTGTCTTATCTGTTCGGCATCTCCGGCGTGCAAAAGACAGACTGGCAGACCATTGACGGCAAGCGATTCTACTTTGATCCGGAGTCCGGCGAGCCGGTATTCGGATGGATGGACTATTTTGGTGAGCGTTACTATATTGATCCTACCGAGGGCAAGCTCACCGGTGCGCAGAGCATCGGTGGGGAGCATTACACGTTCGAGATGGACGGATCGCTGCTGACAGGCTATTTCCGGATAGATGGTCAGCGGTATTACAGTGATCCCGAGACCGGCAGGACAGAAGCGAAAGCCTACATGGACATTGGACGTGTCCTGTTCACGGACGAGGACGGCATGATGCTGTTCGGCTGGCAGGAGCAGGACGGCAAGCGATACTATATCTCTGAGAAAACGGGCTATGCCCAATATGGGATGTTTGAGCTTGACGGCGATACCTATCTTGGAACGCCGAACGGTCTTGTGACCGGGGAATACTGGTATGAGGGAGTGCAGTGCTGGTTTGATGCCCAAACCGGTGCTTTGTGTGACGGCTTGTTCGAGTGGGAGGGCAGTCTGCGCTGCTTTGACCGTGAAACCATGCATGTCATCGAAAATGCTTTCGTAACGATGGACGATACCACCTACTATTTCGGTGAGGACGGCTGTGCTGTCAAGGGACTTGTGACGATTGGGGATGGTGTCTACTGCTTTGATGAGTCCTGTGCAATGCTCCGCGGTTTACAGACCATAGAGGAGAAGCTTTACTGCTTTGATGAGGAGACGGGCAGGGCATATTCCGGCGCATGGGAAACCGAAGGCGGCACGATCCGGTTTGCAGCAGACGGCAGCCAGCTCTTTGGCTGGGAGACAGTCGGCGAGGATCGCTACTACACCGATGAAAACGGCTATGTGCTGGAGGGCTGGCAGACGCTTGGCAACAAGGATTATTGTTTTGATGCGCAGGGGCTGATGATCTCGGACGGCAGGCTCTACAATCAGTACGATCCCAAGTGGAAGGAAGTGACCTTTGGCGCATCGGAAAGCACGTCAATGTATTCGTCAGCCTGCGGCATTTTCTCGTTCTGCAACGCCATTTTTTCGATGAACCGCATCGAGGCAGATGCTGTCGAGGTTGCTGAATGGGCGATCGGGATCAAGGCGTTCCGTCCGGGCGCAGGCGGCACTTACCGGGAGATCCTCTACAACAACATTGAGGCGGAATACGGCGAAGCACTGAATTTTACGCTGGGCGGTCAGATCTGGGGCAAGATCACCGATACGCGCCTGACTGACCATCTCCAGACCGGCGGTGTGGCGGTTATTCATGTGCCGGGACACTTCATGGCGGTTACAGGATACGATGCGCAGACAGGACTGTACCATGTGTTGGAGAGTGCCGTTTCGGACAAGCGTGGTCTGGAGGGCGATAGCTGGGTCGATGCTGACAAAATGAGTACCGGCAAAACAAAGGTCGATTGGTTTGTTTTGCTCTCGTCGGCGCAGAGTCCGTGCTGACGAGTGGGCGATGGCAACAGATCGTATCGGCATGGAACTTCCGATGGATTTCAATGCTCCATCCCGAAAAAACTTGCAATTTTTCAGGGATTATGGTATAATAGATACGCAAACAACTCCCGAAAGGAACGATACAACTATGGCAAAGAAACAGAAAGATCCGAATGCAAAGCCCTTTGAGATCCCGCGTCCGGAATTCCCCAAGCGTGCTGTTGTCACCGGCGGTATGCCCTATGGCAACAAGGAGCTGCATTTTGGCCATGTCGGCGGAATGCTGGTGTTCGCTGATACCTATGCAAGATTCCTGCGTGATCGTATCGGCAAGGATAACGTGATCTTCGTCTCCGGCACAGACTGCTATGGCTCTCCCATCGCAGAGGGCTGGCGCAAGAAGGTCGAGACAGGCGAGTTTTCCGGTTCTCTGGAGGATTTCGTCCAGACCAATCACAATAAGCAGAAGGCGACCCTCGATGCCTACGGCATTTCGCCGAACCTGTTCGCAGCATCGGGTCTGGGACGCTCCAAGGAGATCCACGCAGAGGTCACAGACTGGTTTCTGCGCTCGCTCCACGAGAAGGGGCAGCTCCGCCAGATCACGACCAAGCAGTTCTTTGACGAGAAGGCAGGCGTGTTCCTCAACGGTCGTCAGGTCATCGGCAAATGCCCTGTAGAGGGATGCCAGTCCGAAAAAGGCTATGCGGACGAGTGCGATCTGGGACATCAGTATATGCCCGAAAACCTGCTCAATCCGGTCTCTGCCCTTACAGGGGAGACGCCGACCATGAAACCCGTGACCAACTGGTACTTCAAGCTGCGCGACTATGAGCAGTTGATGAAGGATTGGGTCGAGACGCTCAAAAAGCGCAAGGATGTGCGTCCGGTCGTTTGGAAAACCATCGACGAATTCCTCAAGCCGCCGGTGATCTATATCAAGCGTGATTTCGAGGAGAAGTATCTCTCGCTCCAGGCACAGATGCCGGCGCATACGTATCTTCCCGAGGAGAAGAAGCCCAGCTTTACCATCGAATTTTCCACGCTTTCGGACTGTGACGAGGCTTGCAGAGTTCTCACCGAAAATGGCATCCGCTACCGTACCGGAAAGACCCTCGTGCCGTTCCGTCTGACCGGAAACATCGAGTGGGGCGTGCCTGCGCCGGAGATGGACGGCGTGGACGGTCTGACCGTCTGGGTGTGGCCGGAATCCCTGTGGGCACCGATCTCGTTCACGGAGACCTATCTGGAATCCATCGGTCATCCCAGAGACGAGTGGAAGGACTACTGGTGCAGCAAGGATGCCAAGGTCTACCAGTTCATCGGGCAGGATAATATTTATTTCTACGGAATCGCAGAGCCTGCCATGTGGATGGCGCAACAGGCTGCCGCAGAAAAGACCTGCGATTCTGCCGAGGGAGAACTGCAAATGCCAACAATTGTGGCGAATTACCATATTCTGTTCCTTGACAAGAAGGCATCCTCGTCTGGTGCGGTCAAGCCTCCGATGGCGGATGATCTTCTTGCCTACTACACGCCCGAGCAGCTTCGCATGCATTGGCTGGAGTTTGGTCTGGGACAGCAGAGCGTTTCGTTTATGCCCAAGCCCTTCAACAAGCCGCTGCTGGAGGAGGAGGCTGCCCTCAAGGCGGAGGGGAAGGACATATCCGACCCGAAATTCTCCGACCCCGTTGTCAAGAATGCCCTTCTGACGAATGTGTACAACCGCATGATCCGCACTGCATTCTACACGACGCAGAATGCCTTTGGCGGCAAGCTGCCGGACGTTGTGCCGGAGGAGCAGTTTGTTGCCGATGCCAAAAAAGCGATGCTCGATTATGAGCGTCACATGTCCAAGTTCGCATTCCATCAGTGTACCTATGTCATCGACAGCTACATCCGCAGCGGTTCAAAGTATATGGCAAAGGCAGTCAAGCCCGACACCTGCACCGAGGAAGAGCTGGCACAGGCACTGAGCAATCTGTTCTATATCCTGAAGATCGCGGCAATTCTGCTGCATCCGATGGCACCATTCGGCACGGAAAAGCTGCGTGAGTATCTCCAGGTGGATGAGCGCATCTGGTCGTGGGATACCTTCTTAGAGCCGCTGACCTACTTTACTGGCGAGCAGCACGAGCTGAAATTTCTCCCCCCGAGAACGGATTTCTTTGCAAGACACGAGTCGCAGTTTGCGGAGTGATTACAAGAACGCTCCTCCGGTCTGAGAACCGGGGGAGCTTTTGTGCGGTGGCGCGGCAGCCCGCGCTGGCGAGTTGGCAGTAGGGGGAAAATTCAGGTACTAGTTCCGAAATGCCCTTTGCCTACGGCAAGAGGGCAAAGGCGCGGCAGCCCCCAGCGGCGGCTCTTGCGTGAAACTCACAATGCAAGCTCACAAAATTGACATCCAATAAAAAAATCTTGCATTTTTCGTTTGCATGTGCTATAATATAACTTATGAAAGTTAATCTGCTGGTTATCAGCTCTAGGAGGTTCTCATGACCGAAAAAAAGAATGTCCCTGCCATGTTTGCTGAAAATGTGTTCAGCATGGAGGTAATGAAATCCCGTCTGCCCAAGGATGTGTTCAAAAAGCTCATCCGCATCATGCAGGAGGGAGAAACGCTCGATATGCCCACCGCCGAGGTCGTTGCCAATGCCATGAAGGATTGGGCGATCGACAAGGGGGCAACACATTATACCCATTGGTTTCAGCCCATGACCGGCTCTACCGCTGAGAAACACGATTCCTTTATCAGCGTTGCCCCAGGCGGCAAGGCACTTATGGAATTTTCCGGCAAGGCACTTGTGAAGGGCGAGCCGGATGCATCCTCATTCCCGTCCGGCGGTCTGCGCCAGACCAGCACGGCACGCGGTTATACGGCGTGGGATCCGACCTCCTGGTGCTTTGTCAAGGAAGGCTCACTGTACATACCCACCGTGTTCGTTTCCTATACCGGCGAGGTGCTGGACAAAAAAACGCCGCTGCTGCGTTCGATGGATGCACTTTCCAAGACAGCGGTGCGTTTCCTGAAGATGTTCGGCAATGAGAATGTACACCGTGTAACGACAACGGTCGGTGCAGAGCAGGAATACTTTCTGATCGATAAGAAGATGTGGGATCAGCGCGAGGATCTGATCCTGACTGGACGCACCCTCTTTGGTGCCAAGCCGCCCAAGGGGCAGGAGCTGGACGATCAGTATTTTGCGAACCTCCGCCCTAGAATTGCGGCATATATGGCGGATCTGGATGACGAGCTGTGGAAGCTGGGCATCTACTCCAAAACCAAGCACAACGAGGTAGCCCCGGCACAGCACGAGATGGCACCCATTTTCACGACCTCAAACCTTGGCACTGACCAGAACGAGCTTGCAATGGAGGTCATGGAAAAGGTGGCACTCCGCCATGGTCTGGTCTGCCTGCTGCATGAGAAACCATTCGAGGGTGTCAACGGATCTGGAAAACATAACAACTGGTCGATGTCCACGGATGACGGTCAGAATCTGCTCGATCCCGGCGATACACCGATGGAGAACCTACAGTTTCTCACCATTCTGTGTGCGCTTATCAAGGGCGTGGATGAGTATGCTGACCTGATGCGCCTGTCCGCTGCCTCCGCAGGCAATGACCACCGTCTGGGTGCGGATGAAGCACCGCCTGCGATCGTTTCGATGTTCCTCGGGGAGGAGCTGGAGGCTGTACTGGATGCCATCGAAGACGATACGGTATTCCGCACCAAGACCAAGGCATTTGAGATCGGCGTGAATGCGCTGCCGTCCTTCCCGAAGGATTCCACGGATCGGAACAGAACCTCGCCGTTTGCATTTACCGGAAACCGGTTCGAGTTCCGTATGGTCGGCTCAAGCGACAACATCGGCTGTCCGAATTTCCTTTTGAACACGATCGTGTGCGAGGAGCTGGATTGGTTCACCGAACAGCTCGAAGGTTATGCCGGTAAGGAGGGATTCGAGGAGGAAGTCAAGAAGGTGCTGAAAACCGTCCTCAAATCCCATCGCCGCGTTATTTTCAACGGTGACGGCTATTCCGAGGCATGGGTGCAGGAGGCGGCAAGACGCGGACTGCCGAACTATCCGTCCACCGTGGACTGTATGCCGCACTACTGTGATGAGAAAAATGTAGCGATCCTTGAAAAATTTGGCGTACTGAGCCGTGATGAGATCAAGGCGAGAACCGAGATCCACCTGGAGAAGTATTCCAAGACACGCCGCATCGAGGCACGTACCATGATCGAGATGGCGAGAAAGCAGCTCCTGCCGGCAACGCTCGACTACGTACAGATTTTGTGCAGTGCCATTGCTACGAAACATCAGATCGGTTTCACCTCCGAAACGGAGGAAAAACTGGCGCGGCAGCTCAGCGATCTTGCGGATGCGCTTTACGTCTCCATTCAGGTGCTGGAGCAGATCGTGAACCACGCCTGCGAGGTCAAGGAAATCTACGATCAGGCGAGGACATTCCATGACGAGGTACTTCCCGAGATGGAGCGCATGCGAACCATCTGTGATACCATTGAGCGCGTGATGCCCAGCTCTCGCTGGCCGATCCCGAACTATTCGGCGATGATCTATAATGTATAAGATTCCGGAGCAGCCCCGTTTACGGGGCTGCTTTCGTTGCATTTTCTCCTCATAATGTTGCAAATCTCACGATTCCTCTTGCATTTCTTGAAAAAATATAGTATAATATAATTATCGTTACAAAACCCACTTATTCACAGAAAGGACATGATCTATATGCAGAATGCAAAATCACGCATGAGCGCAATGCTTGCTGTGCTGCTCACGATCGCACTCGCGATTGCCGTGATGCTCCCGGATCTGGGGAGATACGTCCCGATCCCGGCATCTGCGGCATCCGTTGACTATCCGGCACAGCTCATGAACCTCGCCGCAAAGGACAACAGCTCCGTCCTGACCGAAAGCGGCACCGCAGACGGGACTGCCATCACCATGAAGGCACTTGGCTCGGATCTTTCCTGCTCCTGGCGGTTTGACCGCGTGGGCGCAGAGGCGACCGGCACCTACTTCAAAATCACAAATGCTCAGTCGGGCAGACTGCTGACCCCCAAGGGCTATCAGGTCACTGCCGGCAATGCTGTCATCATGTACGGCAGTGAGTCGGCAAAATCCCAGCACTGGTTTGTCGTTCCCGTTTCGCAGGATCATTTGGGGAATAACCTGTGCTACAAGATCGTCAATTATGAAGATCCCTCCCTTGCGCTGACACAGGGCAGCTCCGGTATGACCCTTGCCAAGTTTACCGGTGCGGACAACCAGCTCTTTTTGCTGAACTGTGACGGTTTGCAGGGCTTTGCAGGCTACTGCAAGAATGACGGTAAGGGGATCAAGGCAGGGGACATCGGCGGTCTGTTTGGTGAGGTCGTAGAGGTCAGCGCCTTTGATGAGCTGAAGAAATATGCAGAGTCCGACACTGCCTATACCATCATCGTCAAGGGAAATATCAAGGTGACAGATCTCCAGCTCGATTCCCAGAGCCATTACTACTGCCCGGCAGGACGCATCTATGTGCGCAGCAATAAGACCATCGTGGGCAGCTATGGAAACCATACCCTGTATAATGTGCAGCTCTGCACAAACTCCGGCAAGGGTGTCGGCAATAACATCATTATCCGCAATCTGGATATGCAGCATGATGCCAATTCCAACGGCAATGACTCGATCGTGGTGTATTTCGGCTCAGGTGAGAACCTCTGGGTCGATCACTGTACCTTTACCGGGCATCAGGATTATAACAAGGCAGCCTCCGGTCAGCCGGATTATGACAAGTTCCTTGCCTGCTGCTACGATGCCGACTACTGCACGGTCTCTGACTGCTCCTTTGGACTGCATGAGTATGGTCTGATCCTCGGTTATCCGGACGATACGGCAGCGGTTCAGGCAAAGTATGACGGCTATCCGCGCATGACACTGGCATCCAACAAGTTCTACCAGACTCTTACCAGAGGACCGGGACTGATGCGCTGGGGCTACTTCCACTCCCTGAACAACTATGTGGATACCTTCTCGATGGCATACACCGTTCACAGCGGCTGCGATATTTTTGCGGAGAACTGCTATTATGCAAACGGCGGCAACGTCATCTGCGACTGGAATTCCATCACCTATGCAGGTGCATATGCCGAGACCGGCTCGAAGTTCTCCGGCTGTACCAGAACCAAGCAGGGAGAGGGAACTGCCAACAACCCGAGCTATTCCAAGCCGTCCTCCTGGCGGCCGAATACCAACTACAGCTATACTTCCATTTCTGCGGATAATGCCAAGAACTATTGCAGCACCTATTCCGGCTGTCAGACAAAGAACAGCAACTGGATGTATCTGCGCTATGCAAAATGCGGCTGGCCGAGTGCAGGCTTTACGGAAGCACCGGATGGTCCGACCGCAGTTTCCTTCAATGACGGCACTGCATTCCGCATCAAGAATGTGAACTCCGGTCTGTACCTTGAAGTTGCAGGTGCAAAGGCTGAGAACGGTACAAACGTTGACCAGTGGGGCAGTGACGGTTCGGAGACCCACAATATCTGGAAACTCTATTCCGCCGGAGACGGGTACTACTACCTTGCATCCTGCGTCGGTGACGGCGGCACGTATGTGCTTGATGTCGCAGGCAAAAAGACGGCGAACGGCACAAACATCGACATTTACCAGTACAACGGCGGCACGAACCAGCAGTTTATGATGACTGACAACGGCAACGGCACTTACAAGATCCGCACCCGTATCTCCAACGGGGAGAGCGCGGTGGAGATCGCGAATGCCGACACTGCCTCCGGTGCAAATGCACAGCAGTGGGAGATCAACGGCGCAACCTGTCAGGACTGGACGTTCGAGGCAGTCACCGATCCCGGTTGTGCAATGGATCTGAGCGTGATCTATACCTTTGAGAACGTCAATTCCGGCATGGTCATGGATATCGTAAGCGGCACGATGGCAGAGAATACCAATGTGCAGCAGTGGTCGGGCAACGACTTTGACTGCCAGAAGTGGATCCTCACGCCGTTTAATTCCGGCAATTATTATTGGATTCGTTCGCTCCAGGATACCGGCTTTGCCCTCAAGGCGGAAAGTGCTGCAAATGGCGGAAATATCGACATTACCGCGTACTCCTCCAAGGACAGTGCGCAGTTGTTCCGCTTTACCAGGAATCTGGATGGCTCTTACAGCATCATTACCCATGCCTCCAAGGATGCGTGTCTGGTGGAGGTAGACGGTGCATCCAAGGAAAGCGGCGCGAATGTGCAGCAGTATGCACCCACCAACAGTCCGTGCCAGAAGTGGAACGCTGTTACCGAGACCACCACGACAACGACGACCACTACCACCACAACAACGACAACGACCACGGAAACCTCTGCAACACCTGCCCCCACAACCGGGGATCCGGATATTGTCAAGGGCGACATCGACCAGGACGGCAGCATCGCACTCATGGATCTGGTGCGTCTCCAAAGATATCTGCTCGCGGTCGATGGATTCGGTCAGACAGAGTTTGATGCGGCAGATATGAACGGTGACGGAGAGGTGGATGTATTCGACATTGCACTGCTCAAGCGTGTACTGCTGAAGTGATTTGGTTTCCATTCTATGCATGAAATGTATCCCCGGAACTCCGATATTGTCGGAGTTCCGGGGATGTTTCTGTCCACACGAAAAAAACACCCCCGGAACGGCAGGCGTTCCGGGG
>CAZKHW010000024.1:0-19704 GCA_964552525.1 uncultured Ruminococcus sp.
GCTGTGCTGCCTTGAAGTCGATGGAAATGACGCCGCCGACGCTGCATGCCATCTGATCCATCAGACCGCAGGGCTTGCCAAAGTAGACGTTTTCTGCATACTGTCCGATCTGCGCGATCTCGACTGCACTCAGGCTGCCGTCTGCAAAGAATGCCGAGCAGATATTGCCGACCAGTACCTCAAAGGCGGCAGAGGACGAAAGTCCCGAGCCTTGCAGAACATTTGAGGTGGTGTAGGCGTCGAATCCGGTGACAGGGTAGCCCATCGCCGTGAATTTGGCAGCAATGCCGCGCAGCAGTGCTGCGGAGGTGTTCCTCTCCTCCCCGATGGGTGCGAGATGTGACAGCGAGATCGTGTCCGTCCCGAACCCTTCAGAGGTCAGGCGGATCTGCTGGTTTTGGCGCACGGCAGCAACGGCGATGATGTCGAGATTCACACTGCCTGCCAGAACATGACCGCCCTGGTGATCGGTGTGATTGCCGCAAAGCTCGGTTCTGCCCGGGGCAGAAAACAGCGCAATATCACCGTCTGTTCCGAACTCGTTTCCGAATGCGCGGACAGCATCCGCAAACCGCTGCCGGAACGGCGCAAGCGCATCGCCCGAGCAGCCGTAGAGCATGGAGAGGGTGCTGTCGAATGCGCCGCTTTGCAGCGCGTGTATCGTTGTGATCTGATCCATAAAATCTCCTGAAAAGCTGTGATCTGTAATAAGCTGTTACTTTATTAGTATATAATAAATAGAGAATTTTTGCAAGCGTTTTTTGTGATTTTTTGGACATACTCCCTGTAATTCTGCATTTGTGACAAAAAATCCGCTGAAACCAGCGGATGATTCGCTCAAAACAAGTGCCGTGGAAGGCGTATGACCTCCCACGGCAGCCGGAAGTACCTCACTCCGCCTGAAATGCGATCGCCGTGAACGGCGGCAGCGGTATGACAAATTCGCCGTCATTGCCCTCAATGACCGTTCCAGCCGTGTCCGGACGTGTGCCGTTATAGATATCCGCGCTCGTGTCCATCAGCACGGTCAGACGCTTGGCATCGCAGTGTACTGTGTAGTGATCCTGCGGTGCACCGGCAAAGTTGAATACGCCGACAATGGACTCCTTCGAGGAATACCGCTGGATCGTGTAGCAGCACGGATAGTTCTGCACGGCATCCTTCCACTCAAAGCCGCCTGCGGTGTAGTCGCGCTCAAAGAGTGCAGAATGCTCGAGATACAGGTGATTCAGCTCACGAATGAACCGATGGAACGCATCGTGGATGGGATAGGAGAGTAGAAACCAGTCCTGCTCACGTGCTTCACTCCATTCGCGGAGCTGTCCGATCTCACCGCCCATGAAATCGAGCAGCTTGCCCGGATGGATGGCGTTATACATATAAAAAGCACGGGCTTGTGCGAATTTCCCCTCATACAGACCGTGCATCTTCTGGAGGACAGTCGCCTTGCCGTGAACGTTCTCGTCATGGGAAAACGGCAGGATGTAGTATTCCGCATGATAGTACATCATCGAGAACGTGAGCTTGTTGTAATTGCCCGACCGAAACAGCGGATCGGTCTGGAAATAGCTGAGCGTATCGTTCATGTAGCCCATGTCCCACTTATAGTCAAAGCCCAGTCCGTCGCTCCAAACGGGCGCAGTGACCTTGGGGTAATCGGTCGAATCCTCCGCACAGAGCATGACACCGGGGAAACGCTCCTTGATGCCGGCATTCATCGTCCGGATGAAATCGAGTGCAGAGTTGTTGACACCGCATTCCGACTTTCCGTGCCAGTAGATCATGCGGCTGATGGCATCCATGCGCAGACCGTCAAAGTGATATGTCTCCAGCCAGTAGCATGCACACGATTGCAGGAATGAGCGCACCTCGCCCTTGGAGTGAATGAAGTTGTAGCTCCCCCATTCACTGATCCCGGCACTGGCATCGGGGTATTCGTAGAGGGGCGCACCGTCAAACCGCGCCAGACCGTAGCTGTCAATGGCAAAGTGTACCGGCACAAAATCCAGCAGCACACCAATGCCGTTCTGGTGGCAGCGGTCAACGAATGCCATGAGCTGTGCGGCTGTCCCGTAACGTGAGGTCGGTGCGAAAAATCCGGTATTCTGATAGCCCCAGCTCTCATCCGCCGGATGCTCTGCAATGGGCATCAGCTCGACATAGTTGTAGCCCATCTCCTTGACATAGGGGATGAGCATATCTGCAAGCTGTTCATAGTCCGGCCAGACACCGGATTCGTCCTCGGGATCTTCTTTGATCTGTTTCCACGATCCGCAGTGCAGCTCGTAAATATGCAACGGCTTGTCCTTGCAGTCCGTTCGCGTTCGCATCCATGCCTGATCCTTGAAATGATATTCCGAAAGATCGCGCACAATTGAGCAGAATGCCGGTCGCAGATCCATTCCGTAGCCGTAGGGGTCGCAATGCTCCGTGTAGCTGCCGTCCTTGTGCCAGATGCGGTACAGGTAGCGGTCGCCTGCCTTTGCCTGCGGAACATTGACCTCGCGGAAATGCTCGTTGAAGCCTGGGTACATCTCCCAGTCCTGCCAGTCGTTGAACTCGCCGACCAGCGTGATGCGGTTTCCGTGCGGTGCATACACCCGGAATGTGTAGCCCTCTTTGTCCCGATGCGCTCCAAGATGCTTGTAGGCATCAAAGACATGTCCGGTGTAGAATCCATATGTGTCCATGTTTGACCTCCTGATACAAATTCTCTGTACCCCTGTACAGAGAGCAGGCGCTTGAAAATCTGTGAGAAATTTGAAAAAACGCTTGCATATCTCCCCAAAAACTGGTATAATTTAATTATACAGCGAATTGTCCGGCGTTGCAATCTGCATTTTTCGATTCCCGTCGGATAAACGACAGTATGAGGAAAACGTCTAGGAGGAAGTGCTATGGATCTAAGACAACAGCGCACCCAGCGGAGCATTGTCAATGCGTTTCTTGCCATGCGCAGTGAGCGTCCGCTTGAAAAGATCACAGTCCGCGAGCTTTCAGACCGTGCAGAGATTCACAAGGCAACGTTTTATCTGCATTATCACGACATTTACGAGCTTTCCGAAGCCTTGGAGCAGGAGGTGATCGACGATGTTCTGTTTGGTCTGTCAGATCCTGCAAGTCTGCTGACAGATCCTGAACGCTTTAATGAGGAGCTGTATTGTCTGCTGATGGCGCACGAGAGTTTGCTGAGCATCCTGTTTTCCGGGTCGCGTTCAGGACTGCTGGCACAGCGGCTGGAGTACAGTTTAAAAGAGTATATTTTTGAGCGTCATCCGAATTACCGCGAGGATCTGGAAAAAAACGTCATTCTGACCTATCTGATCCACGGCGCATACCGCACCTACCTCCAGTACCGCGGCGAGGATCCCAAGTCCATCCTGCTCATTATCAACCGGATGGCGTCCGCTGTGCTGTGCATGTTCACCGATCTGCCCGGAGCGTCAGGGGCGCGGTAGCCCACGCTGGCGAGGCGCGGCAGCCCGCGCTGGCGAGTTGGTGATGACGATAAATCGGGTTCTGGTGTCCGCAATGCCCTTTGCCTGCGGCAAGAGGGCAAAGCTGGTGCACGAAGATATACATTATTAATACTCTCGTATTGGAAAACGGCAAAATGTGGACGCGGTTCGCCAATGCTGCGGTATCTTTGTATAACCTGTACAAAGACGATAGAGGAAAACTTTCGGAATTCAAGTTAACAAAATTAACTATGGTGATATGAAACAGCTAACAAAACGTAGGTTTTTTTTGAAATATTACATCTTGTATATTGCAAGAGGGCGTTTTGTGATAAATTCTAAAAAAATACGTACATTTTATGAAAAAAAGCGATTGCAATTTATGAATGTAAATGGTATAATAAAGATACTGGGGTATTATGCTGAAATATACTCTCTAAAATAATATTCATTGGAGGTGGTCGAATGAAGAGCTTTTCCTACACAGGTACAACACCTGCCGGCAAGCCGGTAAAGGGTACCATCAACGCGGAGGATGAGAAGGACTTCATGTCGCAGATCAGTGCGAAGGGTCTGACAAATCTCAAGTATGAGGAAAAGGACATCACACGTTCGAAAACGATCAAGAAATTCAAAACCAAAGACCTGGCATTTTGCTGCCGTCAGCTTGCAGCGATGCTGACATCCGGTCTGACGCTGGTCAAGGCGCTGGGTATCCTCAGCAAAGAGCAGCCGACCGAGCAGGCGCGTGAGGTTTGGCAGAGCGTGTACGAGAACGTGCAGAAGGGCGAATCGTTCTCCTCGTCTCTGGAGATGTACCGCGGCGTGTTCCCGGAGTTTCTGATCTCGATGGTCAATGCCGGTGAGTCCTCCGGTTCGCTGGATGTCATCATGCAGCGTATGTCCGACCACTACGCCAAGGAACAGAAGATGAACAATACCATCAAGGGCGCAATGACGTACCCGATCATCCTGGGTATCCTGTGTATTGTCATCATCATCGCGATGTTCACCTTCATCATGCCGACGTTTGCAGGTCTGTATGAGAGTGAGGAGGATATGCCGGCTTTCACAAGAGCCATGATGGCGTTCTCCGACTCGCTGGTACATTTCTGGTACATTTACATCCTCGTTATTATCGGTATCATCTTTGGTGTCACCTACATCATGAAGATCCCGAGCACGCGCTTGAAATGGGATAAGTTCATTATTAAAGGCCCTGCATTCGGTCCGCTGGTCGTCAAGATCTACACGGCGCGTTTTGCGAGAACACTGTCCTCGCTGTACTCCTCGGGTATCCCGATGGTAGAGTGCCTGAGACGTTCCTCTGCGATCCTCGGCAACCGTTATATTAATGAGTGCTTCGACAACGTAATTGATGAGGTAAAACAGGGTGAGACCCTTTCCTCCTCGATTCAGAGAACAGAGATCTTCGATTCCATGTTCTGCTCGATCATCTTCGTCGGTGAGGAGGCCGGTGCGCTCGACACCATCCTTAGCAAAACTGCTGAGTACTACGATGAGGAAGCAGACTCCGCAGTTGCCCGTCTGGTTTCCCTGCTCGAGCCTGTCATGATCATCGTAATGGGTATTGCAGTCTGCATGCTGCTGCTCGCAGTATTCCCGGCACTGTACGGCTCCTTCGATGCTATCGCAGCCTAATCCAAAACCAACACAGAGAGGTGGAAAATAAATGCTTTCATTTGACGTTACTGATAGAAAAATCCGTATCATTAAGGGTACGGAGAGCAACGGCAAGATCAAGATCTCTGCCGCTGCCGAGATCGCACTCGAGGAGGCAGTTATCGTTAACGGTCATGTCAACGATATCAACCGTGTTGCCGTTCTGATCAACCAGGTCCTCAAGCGCAACAACATGCCTGATAAGGAGGCGATCGTAGCACTGTCCTCCAACCAGACCGTATTTAAGGAGCTGCTCGTCACCCCGAACCCGAAGGAGTCCGAGCTGATGAAGGAGATCCGCATGCAGCTCCAGGTGCAGATCAACATTGACGATTCCTATTCCGTTGCTTACGTTATCGTAGGTGATCCGGAGGATGATGAGAATCACGAGAAGAAGCAGCGCGTTCTCGTTACTGCATGTCCGTATGACGTAGTGGAGTGCTACAAGCGCATCTTCCATATGCTGGGTATCAACCTCAGAAGCGTTATGATCGGCTGTAACGCGATCACCAAGGTGCTGCTGGCTGACTCCAAGGTCAAGGCAAAGATGCCGCTGCTGGCTGTACAGATCGACAGCGACTTCATCTCCCTCAACCTGTATGAGGACAATCAGCTCTCGTTCTCCCGTTTCGCATCCATCGATCCTGAGGACTATGACAACCCCGATGACTATGTATTCGAGGCAGTCAACGAGAACATCTTCCGTATGCTGCAGTTTGCAAGAAGCCGCGGCTCGGACAATATCGAGAACGTTGTGTTCTATGGTGACCTCAACGTTTCCAATAACCTCTACAACCGCCTGATCGACGAGCTTGCTCAGAATGAGCTGAGTGTCAGCCAGATCAATGTGCCGCCGCAGATCCACGGCTACCAGAATCTGGAGTTCTCGGTTTATGCCAATGCGATCGGCGCAATGTTCAAGCGTAACAAGATCACCGAGCACATCAACCTCCTTGAGGTCGAGAGCCAGGGTTCAGCAGCAGGCAAGGTCAAGGCGGATAAGTCCTTCCCGATCTTTGCTGCTGTTGGCGTAGGCGTGTCGCTGGTATGTGTACTGGGTGCGTGGGGCGTTCTGGCGGCTATGGACGGCGCGATCAAGAGCGAGACGGCAAAGCTCCGTGCTGACATTGATTCTCCGGAGACTGCCGCAGGCTTGCAGCAGTATGAGGATCTTCAGGTAATGCGCGACAACGTGAATATCTATGCGGATATGATCCGTAATGCCAAGCAGGCTTACGAGTCCCAGCCAGTTCTCACCCGAGAGTACTACGATGTGATCGATGAGGCGCTGGTAACAGTTGCAGAGCAGCTTAACGAATCTGCTGCTGCTAATGTTGAGGAGGGTCAGGAGCCTGGCGAGACTGAGACAGGCGTAATTAATTCCGTAACCTATGAGGACGGCGTATTTGATTTCACAGTAACTGCAAAGACCTCTGAGGAATTCTCGCAGAAGTATCCGTCTGCACTGGTGGATTACATCTACGAGAAGGTAGGCGACAAGTTCATCTATGTAGAGTACACCGGCTACACGGCAACTCCGATTCTTCCTACTGAGGAGGATCCTGAGGCAAGCGGTTCGGAGATCAGCTTCATGCTGAAGCTCCAGATCAACACTGAGAAGACGCTGCCGGATCTGAAGGCTGAACAGGAAGCCCTGGAGCAAGAAGAGGCAGCGGCAGATGACACTGCTGCCGCAGAATAAGGAGGTCGATGACAATGAAGGACATGAGCTATAGAGATAAAATGATCATTCTGGTCATTTCTATCATCATCATTCTGGTTGCCGGTTTCTTCGCGCTGATCAAGCCGAAGTACGACAAGCTCGTTTCAGATACCGCAACCTACGAGACGACCAAGACCGAGTGGGACGGTATCAAGCAGAAGCTCGATGCAATTCCGACGCTCAAGGACACCATCACCAAGGCATACAATACTGCAAAAGGAGATGCTGGTGTCTTTATCAACGGTGGAATGGGCGATGTGAATGACACATTTTCGATTGACCGCGTAAACTATGTTATGGATCAGTACATTCAGCCGGCAATTGACGAGAGCAATTTGATCACTCACCAGATGGAATTTGGTTCGGCTGGTACAGTTAACATGGATTACTATTATTATACCCCGAATGTAGTGACCTATGCACTGCTCGAGGCTGCTGACCTCAACGGCAACTATGCGCAGACCGTATCTGACGAGCTGCTCAGCCAGACCGTATTTACCGAGCGCGAGAGTGCGGAGATGATCGCACAGAACATCGCGATCAGCGTAAGAGGCAACCGTGAGAATCTGATGACCTTCCTCGACAAGATCAAGTCTGACAAGAATGCACTTCTTGTTAATAAGGTAGAGATCGCTGACTACCAGTTCAAGGGTGGTCTTGACGAGGAGGAAGCAGAGCCTGAGGTACGTGAAGTTGTCACCATTGATGAGGAGGGCAACGAGGTCATCACGCAGGAGACTGTTCCGGTAGAAAATGTTGGCGGCGAAGGCGAAGGCGAGGATGGCTGGTCTGAGATGGCACTGAGCGTCATCTTCTACAACGCTAAGGAGATCGACACCCCTGACTTGGGCGACTAAGTCAGACGCGAGTGAGATGGGACATCTCACAGAAAGGTGGTAACGATGATGAAGGAGAAGGCAAACAAAACGTCTGCTGCTCCCTATAAGGTCAAAGGTGCTGTCCTGTTCACCGTAGTATGCGTTATGATGGTACTCATCGTATTTCTGATGGGTACCCTGGCGCTGGCTGCAACTGCAAACAAGAGGGCGATGACCAATTACCAGCAGGAGCAGACGGAGTACACAGCACGGGCAGTGCTTAACGCAGTGCTTCAGAATATCAACAATGATCCCGCTGGACAGCTCAAAACAGATATTGCAAATATCGGCACGACCGGTACACTTACTGTCCAGGTAGAGATCCCGGGAGATAATGCACAGGTCAATAACAATGTAATTATTAGTGATACCGGCACAACGCAGACTGTGTATAAGGACGGTCAGTGGGAGAATATTCCGGTATACCGTATGGAGGTTACAGTAGCCAGCCAGACAACGGCAGCTTCTACCACCTACGAGGCACTGATTTGTGCTATGAATGCCGTACCACCCACTACGACCATCACGACCATCACCACTGGCGGCGGCGGCGGCGGTGCGTTCGTATCGCTGGATGACGTATCAACTGATATCGGTACTGGTGGTTACATCACCGGCGGTACGTATATCGGTTTGGATAACAAGGATGCGGTGCCTCCGATCATGCAGAACTACACGGTTGGTGTATCTGCTGACACCATGATGGATACACCGATCTATGTGTATGGTAACCTGAATTCTGCAATTCATAGATACACCGTGCATTTCACACAGCCCGGCGATTTCTTTGCAGTAGAGGGTAACTTCTCTGTAACGCACGATACCGGTTTCGGTACAGTCTACGATGGCTTTAGCTGGGACGGTTCGCTCGCAACGCAGAGCTATGATGAAGTTCCGAAGATCTATGTCGGCGGCACATTCGATATGAACGGTACGCCGGTTCGTATTGGTTCTGATGATGTTCCGACAAATGTGTTCTGTGGAAACTTCCTTTTCACATGTACGAATGACAGCAATCTGGAAAATATTCATGGTGATATCTATGCATTTGATCCGGATGGCACGAGTGAACTTAGCTCGATCAATAACAATCATACGGAGCTGTATGCTTGGGCAAGCAGCACCATCAGTGTCAAGGATGAGAACAACGTTGACAAGTATTTTGGTGAGATCCTGTCTGCTGGTAATGTAAACCTGCATACGACTGCGGATGGACAAATTCTTGCCATTGGCGGCAGCATTCGTGTAGATAAGAATGTGACCATTGACGGCGGCAAGACCTGTAAGGTCGGTTCTACGGTAGGCGGCAGAAATGTCAAGGGTGATGTTGTTGTTGGCGGTACACTGATGATCGCAGCAGGAACGACTCTGGAATGCACCGGCGATGTTATCTGCGGCAATCTGGTCAACAAAGGTACGATCAAGTGTGATGGCACGATCAAGGCAGTCAACCATGCAATGGATGGTGATCTTGACGGGAAAACTGTAACAGAGATCACTGCACCTTCGCTTGGTTCATCGGATACGATCACAACCTATTATGAGGTTCTGGATGTGTCTGCTCCTTTGGATTATGGTGATTGGCATATTCAGGCACATTATAATAAGCATCAGAGTGTAAATGGCGGTGCTGAAACTGTCACGGAGATTCAGATGTATGAAAGTGCTGGAGATTTTGTGGTTAGCAAGGCAGACTGTCCGGATTCCGCAGATCTTCACAACTACCTCATGGCAAATAGCTCGCTGTACTCTGACATCATGACTTTTAACTCAGCAGTGAATGTCAAGCCAGAGACAACTGTCAATAAATTCTACGACTTCAAGGCTGAATACGGCAAGGACGTTTACCCGGACAAATACGCAAAGACTAAAGATGTTGGTGGTACACTGGTTTCCAATATGCCTGAGGCTTTGTTTACAAGCATTGATACGACCACGACACCGCCTACTGAAGTAATCACCATTCCGAAGTCCAGTGACTATACCTCACAGTATATCACCACCATTGCAGGTCTTGGTCCTGCGATCTATCAGGATGGCGGTCAGCTCAAGGATACTAACGGTAATGTGCTCGTTGAAGATTATCATGGCTATGCACCGTCTGTCAAGGTTTATGGCGGCACGCCCAAGTATGCTATGCCGCCCAGCACAACACCTGAAAATCTGTCTGCCCTGCTTAAAACTGACGAAAATAATAAGGAGTACTACAAGGAGTACTACGAAGTTACAAGTTCCTGTGTACTCAGCGGTAATATCCCCAAGAATCTGTATATCAAGACCGCAAACGGCGCAACGCCGACTCCGATTACCGTGGTACTGGACAATGTAACAATGGAGAAGAATAACCGTGCTTCCATTATTGTGGATGACAGCGCACAGGTAACCTTGTTTGTGATTGGTACGCTCAACTGCGGTACGCTTATTACCGAGGATTATCTGAATCTCACAATGGGCGCAGCGAACTATAAGCTGGGCGATAACGTCACAGAGGCATTTAAGCACATGACAGGTGATCTGGAGATCAATCAGGTTGTTACCGGTGAATCCGATCCGTTCTATCCGAATGTACTGATCTATGGAGAAAACAACAGTACTGATCCTGCAAATCCTACCGCGCTGAAACTGCGTGATACCAAGGAGATGATTACGGCTATTGTCCGTGCACCCTATATGGATTTCTATCAGAAACAGACGGCTGAGGTCAATAAGACCGTCAAATATCATCCTACCGGCGGTACAGGCACTATCCAGTACGGTGCATCAGCATCTTACGCTGAATGCGGAAGTATCGGTGTTATCGGCGAGCTGATTGCAAAACAGATTCACATGGATAATGCTGGTAAGTGGGGTTTGATCTATGTTACCCTGCCGGGTGCCAGCGGACCTGGCGGCAGCCGCCGTCCAACCACTACGCATACGGTTACCACAACGACCGGCGGTTCAAGTGAGTACTTCGACTTCATGTACTTCAACGTAGCATAACAAGGAGGGATGAAGCATGAAACAGAGAAAAATCAAAAAAACTGTCAAGGGTATGACGCTGATCGAATGCATCATCGCTCTGCTCGTTGTTGGAGTAGCCGGTACGATCATGGTCGTAACGGGTACGGTTTCCAGTAAGTTTCTCATGAATGCCAACCACATGAACAACAAGACAGAGGCTGAGGCGGCTGTCGGTGCGAATCAGGATGTAACCAAACTCAATGATTTGGGCGTTACTGCGGCAACAGAGGTAGCATCAGAGGCAGTTGACATCACGGTAGGCACTTACGGTACTGTACCCTCCACCAGATACCATACTAATGCAGCCTCTGCTGCATCGTCAAAGAATGTAGATACCGGTCTTGACAGCGATGCCAGTCTGGAATTCTACACATTTAACTAAGGGGGTGGGCTCTTGAAAAAACAAGTTAAGGGCTTTACCCTGATCGAGTTGATCGTTGTGCTTGCGATCTTCTCCGTGATCCTGTTCTCGGCGATGTCTCTGATGACGCCTGCATCCAAGATCATGTTCTCCGCAAGCACGAACGAGGCAGGAAATGCCTACACCACGAACATTGCAACGCAGCTTGAGAATGAGTTTGGCTCTGCAGAGTATCTCGACTGCTATAACACCATTGAGAATATGGATGCTCGTGTAAGGGATTTCGCGGAATTTTACTATGAGGGCATCCTCAGAAGCGGCTCGACAACGGCTGCACCCAACTACGGCACAGGTCTCATCCATGTCATGGTCATCGACAACACGACGAATCCAAGTAACAGCACCATTCAGAAATATGTGTATAATGCAGATTTCACAACGAATGCTGTTAGCGTGACTCGTGATACAACACGGGATGTGCCCAGTGCGATCAATAAGGCTGCCTATGATGATTACAACTATGAGATCAAGATGGGCAACTGGGATGACTCAAACTGGACGGACGAAATCACCAACGGTATTCTTGATAATGCAAGCCAAGCCTCCGGTTTTACGTTCACGATCAAGGCAACGACAAATCGTCCGCGCAATGGCAGTTTCTATTCTTTCTATAAAGAGGCAAGCACGCCGCTGGTCAATATTGCTAACCCCAACAAGCGTTACTATGCTCTGAATGAGACTCTCGGCGCGAACCCAGGTGATCCACACGTCTTTACCATCGGGGAGATCAGATCCGTATCGAACCGTGATTCTGACCCAACCAATTCCCTGACCAATTCTCGTAAGTCGCAGCTTTCAATGGAACTTCGCAGACTGTACAACCCGGTCGCATCCGGCTCGACGAACACCAGCTATATGTTTATCTACAGCTACGGTGTTGAGATCGACACGAATCCGTAACAAAGAATCATCGGCAGTCGAGAGACCGCTAAATCTCCCGACTGCCGATTTCTTTCGTAATGATTTCAGGTATGTTACGCATAGGGATTATACGTCAGAATCGCGATGTACCAATCCATGATCTGATCTCCGAACAGTGCTCCCAGAAATAAGCCGATCGCGAGATACGGTCCAAATGCGAACTTTGACTCACCACTTCGGTATTTATTGATCAGTCCGCAGACAGCCGCGATCAGAATTCCGAAGAATGCAGCCATGATTGCTGCTTTCCAGCCAATCAGAAAACCGCCTGCTCCCATGATGAGCGTGTCGCCAAGCTCGATGCCCCGGCGGATTTCCTCTGAACCGGTTCGTTTCCGGATGATCGCCCCACTGATCTCACCAATGATGAAGAAGGGAACGCTCACGCAAACCAGTCCGATCAGATGCTCCAGAACGGTGACATCCTCAAACTGGAGGAATTCCGGTAGATTTCGAACCGTTTCGGGAGAAAGCATTGAGACCACAAGCAGCGGAATGCCGAGGATCACGATCCCTGCCAAAAGCCGCAGATCCATTTCCATCGTATCCCAATCCATAAATCCGAGGCAGATCAGGAGTGAGAAGAAGAAACAGTAAAGCAGAGACTTGAGGTGGAAATCCATAACCGCAAATGTTACGACATAAACGATGCCGTTGAGTGCTTCGACGATCGGATAGCGCGGCGAGATCTTTTCTCCGCAGTTCCGGCATTTGCCGTGCAGGATGAAAACCCAGCTAACAATCGGAATGATGTCAATTGGTCGGATTTTTGCACCGCAGGTCGTGCAGTGCGAGGATCGTTTGATCAGAGATTCATTTCGGGGCAGCCGATAAATGACAACATTTAAAAAGCTGCCGATACAGATCCCATAGAAAAAAACGATAGGGAAAAACATGATGTAAAAGCCGATGTCCATAAATTCGCTGTGAAGCATTGTGTTGCCCTCCTTAATCGATATTATATATATTATATCAGAAACTGATATATTTTTCAAGTAGCAATATAAAAAAGTATGGAGGTTATCGTATGAGAAACATTCGTATTGGTGATTACCTTGTTGAGCAGAAGCTCATCAGTCCCGAGCAGCTTGATCAGGTTCTTGCCGCACAGAAGGAGTCACAGGGTTCAAAGCGTTTTGGTGAAATGGTTGTTGAGCTGGGTTTCATCTCCGAGATCAATCTGGCAAAGGCACTTGCAGCGAAGCTCCGCGTTCCCTATGTTGATCTGGGCAACCAGGAGATCGACGAGGAGGCTGTTCGCAAGATCCCTGAGAACCTTGCTAAGAAGCACACGGTTATCGCCATTAATATCCAGGGTCGCCGTCTGACAGTCGCAACGGATGATCCGATCAACTTCAATATCCTTGAGGATATCAAGATGCAGACCGGTATGGATACCATTCCGGTACTGGCAACAAGATCTGCCATCAACAAGGCGATCGGTCAGCATTACTCGATGGAGAACGTTGACAGCGTACTCGAGAGTGTACAGCAGTTCAAGACGGATGACGGCGTGGATGACGAGTCGAAGGATCGTGTAGAGAGCGCGCCGATCGTAAAGCTTGCTACCACCATCATCGAGAACTCTTTCCGAGCAGACGCAACCGATATTCATATCGAGCCGTTCAAGGCGTACACCAGAATTCGTATCCGTGTCAACGGTGACCTGGTAGAGCTGATGAATGTCTCCAATGTGGTTCATAACTCGCTGACTACCCGTCTGAAGCTCATCTCCGGCATGAACATCGCTGAGAAGCGTATTCCGCAGGACGGTCGTTTCACACAGACGGTTGACGGCACTGTGCTTGATGTCCGTGTATCCTCGCTGCCAACGGTAAACGGTGAGAAGATCGTTATCCGTATCCTTTCCACCGGTAACATTGCACTGCGTAAGATCACCGATCTGGGTATGTCTGATTACAACTATCAGCTCTTTGAGTCCATGATCAAGTGCCCGCACGGCGTAATCCTGGTAACAGGACCTACCGGTTCCGGTAAGACCACCACACTGTACGCTGCACTTGGTGAGCTGGCAAAGCCGCATGTAAACGTTATCACCGTTGAGGACCCGGTCGAGAAGGCAATCGACGGCATCAATCAGGTTCAGGTAAATGCTAAGGCAGGTATGACCTTTGCAGCAGCACTGCGTTCCATCCTTCGTCAGGACCCGGATATCGTCATGATCGGTGAGATGCGTGACTCCGAGACTGCGGATATCGGTATCCGTGCCGCTATCACGGGTCACTTGGTTCTCTCCACACTGCATACCAACGATGCAGCATCGACCATCGTTCGTCTGGTAGATATGGGCGTTGCACCGTACATGGTTGCAACCTCTCTGATCGGTGTTATTGCACAGCGACTGGTTAAGGTTCTGTGCCCGAAGTGCAAGCGTCAGCGTTTCTCCGATAAGGAGGAAAATAAGCTGATGAAGCTGGCGGATGTCGAGACACCGATCCCTGTATTCGAGGCAGGCGGCTGTCCGGAGTGCAACAATACCGGCTACCGCGGACGTACCGCAATTCACGAGATCATTCATTGTACAGCAGGTATCTCCACCATTGTTGCACGCAACGGCTCTAAGGAGGAGATTGAGGCAAAGGCACAGGAGAACGGCACAAAGCTCCTGCGTGACAACGTATCCGAGCTGGTACAGAAGGGTGTCACCTCTATGGATGAGCTGGTTCGTGTAACCTACGCTGTATAATTCTGTCAATATTTGAGATTCCGGCACAGTGATGCCGGATCAACGGGCAGAGGCTGTCCTTTGCCCGTATCATACCATAATGTTTGGAGGAAAAAGACCATGAACATTGAAATCAACCGCATTCTGAACGAGGCGCGTGCGATCGGCTGTTCGGACTTGCATTTCACGTATGGCATCAACCCCATCGTTCGTCTGAACGGTGCACTCCGCAAGATGACCAAGTATCCGGAGATGGACGAGGAGGAAATTCTGGACATTGTAAACCAGATGACCAATGAAGCACAGATGGCAAGCGTTCGCCGTCATGTGGACACGGACTTCTCCTTCCAGACGACAGCCGGCTATCGTCACCGTGTCAACGTATACTTCCAGAGAGGCAAGACGGCAATTGCGATTCGTCTGCTCCGTAATGATATCCCGACACTGGAGGATCTGCATCTTCCGCCCGTTCTGGCTGACTTTGCAATGCGTCCCCGCGGTCTGGTGCTGGTAACAGGTCCTACCGGTTCTGGTAAGTCCACCACGCTGGCTGGTATGATCGACTATATCAACGTTCACAGAAGTGCACATGTCATCACTGTTGAGGATCCGATCGAGTACGTACATACACACAAGCTCTGCATGGTCAACCAGAGAGAGGTTGGCGATGATGTTCCGGACTTTGCGGCAGCCCTTCGTGCAGCACTCCGTGAAGATCCCGATGTTATTCTCGTAGGTGAGATGCGTGACTTCGAGACCATCACGGCAGCGATCACCGCAGCCGAGACCGGACACCTTGTCCTTTCGACCCTGCATACCACCTCCGCGGCAGATACGATCAACCGTATCATCGACGTATATCCGGAGCATCAGCAGGGACAGATCAGAACCCAGCTTGCAAACAACCTTGTGGGCGTTATCTCCCAGACACTGCTGCCTCGTCTTGACGGCAAGGGTCGTGAGGCTTGCATGGAGATCCTGAATGTAACTGATGCCTGTGCGGCAATGATCCGTGATGACAAGGTTCACCTCCTGCTGTCTGCGATTCAGTCCGGTAAGCAGTATGGCATGATGTGTCTTGACCAGGAGTTGGCACGTTTTGTAAAGCGCGGTATTGTTTCTGAGAACGCTGCACTGGAGAAGTGCCAGTCTAAGTCCGAGTTCTATCGTTATCTGAACGGTTCCAATTGATGAAAAAGAAGAGCTGCTGTGGGGAATCCGTAGCAGCTCTTTTATGATTTGTAGATGGATCTGACAAATTTCCCACACTTCACCGGGGCTATGTGGAAAGTCTCAACAAAATTTGTGTTTCTGATGTAAATTAGAATATATTACTTCTGCTTTGAACTCTTTGTGACAATAATAGCTACTGCATAAAAGACAACATATAACCCACAACCTAAAAAGATTGAACACCAATTCATGTAAGAATATATCAGACTAACATATCGGTCTAAAGGAGTAAGAAGAACCGCTAATATAATGGAAAAAATCATTCCAATAATGGAGCCAACTAAAATTTCTTTTTTCTTGTAGTTTGCTAATATGTATTGATAAAATCGAGTGGCATAAATCCAAATTGCAAATACTAAAAAAGCATGAGTTCCTCTTTCGACAAATCGCCCCTTTAATATAAAGGTAAATAAAATCGTAAAAATCACTATTCCGATTAAGGGAGATAAATTAATTATTCTAGATAGAGGTTTAGTTATTTTTGCTGTTCGTTCTTCTGGACAATATTCTCTTAATCTCCAGCTTATAACCAAAAAATATACCGCTAAAATAAGAATCAATATTATATTTAACATTATTCTTTTTACCTCCAAATTCTGATTTATATTAGTAATCATTATACATCAAAGCTGTTACATTGTCAATAGAAACGCCATAGCACTTTTGACTGAAAATCATAAGTGCTATGGCGAAAACTTCTTTATGAGTGCCTGTTTTTTATTTCCTGCTCATATCGCGCAGAACATTGTACATTGTCTTGCCGCTGACAGTCTTGGGAAGATCGTCTGCAAATTCGATGATCCTGGGGTATTTGTAAGGTGCTGTGCGCTCCTTGACAAAGCCCTGCAATTCCTTCTTCAGCGCATCGCTGCCCTCAAAGCCCGGACGCAGCACTACGAACGCCTTGACAAGCTGTCCGCGTTCCTCATCCGGAACACCGATGATCGCACATTCCATGACAGCCGGATGCTGGATCAGAACGCTCTCGACCTCGAATGGTCCAATGCGGTAGCCGCTGGATTTGATGACATCATCCACACGTCCGACGTAATAGAAATAGCCGTCCGCGTCCATATAGGCAGTGTCACCTGTCCCGTAAAGACCGTTGCGCCAGTAACGCGCCGTCGCCTCCTCATTCTTCTCATAGCCCATGCACAGACCCTCGGGCATGCGCTCCCGTGTGTCGATCACGATCTCACCAGTCTCGCCGACCGGAACAGGATTCTGGTCGTGATCTACAAGCAGAACGGGGAACAGCGGATTGGGCTTACCCATCGAACCGCGCTTGGGTTTAGATCCTGCAAAGTTGCCGATGATGAGGGTCGTCTCCGTCTGACCAAAGCCCTCCATGATCTCCAGACCTGTTGCCTCGTGGAACAGACGGATGATCTCCTCCTGCAATGCCTCGCCAGCCGTGGAAACGTGCTTGACGCTTGCAAATGCCTCGCGGCGAATACCGGTTTTTGCCATCAGGCGGTACAGCGTCGGCGGCGCACAGAACGTGGTGACCTTGTACTTTTCAATGACTTCCATCATCTGCTCGCCGTTGAAACGCTCAAACTCGTACACCATGACTGCCGAACCGCACAGCCACTGACCGTAGATCTTGCCCCATGAGCATTTCGCCCAGCCTGTGTCCGCAACCGTCAGATGCAGCCCGTCATTCATGACGCACTGCCAGTATTTTGCCGTCACGATGTGACCGAGGGGATAGGTGTGGCAGTGTACCACCATTTTCGGATTTCCGGTCGTGCCGGACGTGAAGTACATGAGCATCTGGTCGGTCGCCTTGGTCGGGATGCGCTCGATCTCGGTCGGCTCGCTCTCCATGAGCAGGTCGATGCGCTGGAATCCCTCACGATCAGCGCGGAGCGTAAGCAGCAGCGGCATTGTCTCGACCTCGGCAGCCGCCTCGCGGATGCGCTCGCACAGATCCTCGGATTCTGCACAGACAATTGCCTTGATGCCGGCAGCCTCGATGCGGTAAGTAATGTCGTGAACTCTCAGCATGTGCGTCGCCGGAACCAGGATCGCACCCAGCTTATGGAGTGCCGGCGCCATGTACCAGTACTCCCAGTGCCGTTTGAGCATCAGCATCACGCGGTCGCTCTTGCCAATGCCGAGTTTTTGCAGCGCACCTACCGCCTGATTGGACAACCGGCTGATCTCGCCGAACGTGACCATGCGTTCTGCACCGAATTCATCACACCACTGTACAGCGCGTTTCTCCGGCTCCTGCTTGGCAATGGCATCGACTACGTCATAGCCAAAGTTGAAATTATCCTCATAATGCAGCGTAAACCCTGCAAGATGCCCCTGCTCGTCAAATGTGGTCGTGCTGAATCGTTCACTAAGTGGTTCCATGGGATTTCCTCCAATACTGAAATTTCACTGTTCCAATAGATGACAAAACCTCACGGCGTCCGTGCGCCTTTGCCATCCATCCGATGGAAAATTTCCATCTGGTTTACGATACTATTATACATCGTTTATATCATTTTGTCAAGTAGTTCTTTAAAATAAGATCGGGTATGGATCAGCCCCCCCATCGAGGTGGGGGGGGGAACCCGGATTTATTTGGTTTTTTCGTCAAAAATGCCGAATTTGCGGAAACGCTCGTATCTCTGCTCGACGATCTGATCCTCGGAGAGCTTGGAAAGCTCATCAATGGCATCGACCAGTACATTTTTAAGATTTTTGCACATTTTGGAGAAGTTATCGAAATCCTCCGGAATGATATCCTCCGCAACGCCAAAGTGCTTCATATCCTCTGCCGTAATGTGCAGGCAGTCCGCTGCATTGGCAACATTCTCCGGAGAGGATTCCTTCCAGAGGATGGAGGCGCAGCCCTCGGGAGAAATGACGGAATATACGGCATTTTCAAGGATAAACACCTTGTTTGCAGAGGCAAGTGCAAGCGCGCCGCCGCTGCCGCCCTCACCGATGACAACGGAGATGACCGGCGTGCGCAGACCCATCATTTCCATGATGCTCTCTGCGATCGCCTGTCCCTGACCGCGCTCCTCCGCGTCCGCACCCGGGTACGCACCCAGCGTATCCACAAAGCAGATGACAGGACGGTGGAATTTCTCCGCCTGCTTCATCAGACGCAGTGCCTTGCGGTAGCCCTCGGGCTTGGGACAGCCGAAATTACGTGCAAGGCGGCTGGGCAGATCCACGCCCTTTTCCATGGCAAGGAACGTGACGGGGAGCTTGTCGATATAGGCAAGACCGCCGTAAATCGCCAAATCATCACCAAAACGGCGGTCGCCGTGCAGCTCGATCGGCAGCTCGAAGATCTCCTCAATATAGGCACCACCCGTAGGTCTGCCGTTTTTTCTGGCTGTTTTGAGCTTTTCGTAAGAAACCATACTGCTCCCCTCCTTTACGCGTGCATTGCCAGGATCTGTGCAATGGTCTCCTTGAGCTGGGCACGCGGAATGATCGCGTCCACAAAGCCATGCTCAAGCAGGAACTCTGCACTCTGGAAATTATCCGGAAGCTGGCTCTTGGTCGTCTGCTCCACAACGCGGCGACCTGCAAAGCCGACCAGAGCCTTCGGCTCTGCCAGGATGATATCACCCTGCATCGCAAAGGATGCCGTCACACCGCCGGTGGTCGGATCGGTCAGGATCGTCAGGTACAAAAGCCCTGCATTGCTGTGATGTTTGACCGCGCCGCTGACCTTTGCCATCTGC
>CAZKHW010000025.1:0-18892 GCA_964552525.1 uncultured Ruminococcus sp.
GGGTGGGGCGACTCTTGCATCAAATCCACAATCTTTTTCTTGCCAATTCCCCCAAAATGTGCTATACTGTAATCATAGCACAAAATGTCAGGAATGGCAAGAAATTTTTAGTTTTTTTATAGATTCCACAAATAAAACGCCGCATACTTGGGCATACTTCCGATATCTGAAATCAATAAGGAGGAATTCCCATGAATGTGACCCCACAGCAATACGCCGCGATGCAGAAACGCATCGAACCGAAATCCAACAGCCGCGTAAACATTCCCGTGGCATTTCTGGTGGGCGGTCTGATCTGCGTGATCGGACAGCTCCTGCTGGCAGGCTATATGCGCCTTGGAATGGAACGCGAGGCAGCATCGGGCTGGGTTTCGGTGACGCTTGTCGCATGCAGTGCGCTTCTGACAGGCTTTGGTCTGTATGAAAAGCTCGCGCGCCATGCCGGTGCCGGAACGCTCGTGCCCATCACAGGCTTTGCCAATGCCGTGACCTCGGCTGCCATCGAGGCAAAGACAGAGGGATTGGTGCTGGGTGTCGGCAGCAAGATCTTCACCATTGCAGGGCCTGTCATCCTCTACGGCTGTGCAGCGGCGGCGGTTTACGGCATTCTGTACTTTCTTGCCAATCTGTAAATCAAAAGATCTCCCCGGAAACGGGGTACATAAAGGAGAATCCGGAAATGAAATTATACGTCACCCGTCACGGAGAAACGCAGTGGAATGCCTGCGACCGCATCAGCGGAATCACCGACATCGACCTTGCACCGGCAGGTCTTGCACAGGCGCAGGCACTTGCGGAGCAGTGTGCACAGGCAGGCGATATCAGCCGCATCATCGCCTCGCCCATGAAACGTGCACAGGTCACAGCAGGAACAGTTGCGGCACGCCTGGGGCTTTCCGTGCAGACGGATGCGCGTCTGCGCGAGTGGGATTACGGCTCGTTTGAGGGACTGCAACGCGATACCCCCGGCTTTCGGGAGGCGAAGGCTGCCTGGGGCTGCAAAATGCCCGATGGCGGTGAATCGGTTTTTCAGATCGTACAGCGCACCTACAACGTCATTGATGATGTCCGGCGGCTGTATCCGCAGGAAAATGTACTGCTTGTATGTCACGGCGGCATCTGCCGGGTCATCGACAGCTATTTCTGCGACATGACGCTCGACCGTTTCATGCATTTCTTCATGGGCAACTGTGAGCTGCGTGTTTACGAGCTGTAAGGAATCGACAATTTCAGTGCATTTGTGAGTTGAGCTTTTTGTGGGTTTCTACAAGTTGGACGTTTTGAATGTAAATAAATTATGAACACGCCAATTATTTTCCCCCCAGATTGTTTTAAAGAATGAAAGCCGCCAAGCATGCGGCTTCACCATCCCGCAGGATGGGCAAGCCTCGGCAGGCTTATGACTGCCGCAAAAAATAAGAGAAGTGTAAACGGAAGGAAACGGGAGTGCCGCTCCTAGCTTCTGCCCTCCGATCAGAGCCATGTGTCACTCCCCGTTTCTGCCCCTTTGCACAAGGATGTTCCAAAAATCTCCTGTTTACTGTGTTTTGCGTACCGGTATCGTGTGATTATGTCCATTATTCCTGCGGTTCATCCCGGCTTTTTCACACATTATTACAAAATTCATAATTTTCCATTTATCAGACATTGACATAAGACAGCGAATCGTGTATAATGAGAATGTATTCCCTTGGCACGCATGGTGACCGGGTAAAGTTCGTGTTGCAGAGCTGGGATACCCGGGAGGAAAATCGTTTTCGTTGAAAGGTAGGATCTGCTGCATCGGTTGGATGGATTTGAGAGCTGCTCTGCACAGTGCAGAGGGATGCTGCGGATCGTGTGCGCCCGTAATGAGACGGGTCATAATGACCAAAGGGGGAGCTTCAAGTGTTCAAGACTGTCAATCTGGCATATCGTGAAAATACCGCTGCTGATTTCGTGCCATCGCCCATTACGGTACGTACCAATACAGAAAAGCTCGCACAGTACAGGCTTCTGCATGAGACCGTTGAACTGCAGCATAAGCCCGTCTATGATGTGTGCAAGCGATTGGGAGATATCGTGTGCTCTGCGGCGGCACTGTTGGTACTTTCACCGGTTTTGCTCGGTGTTGCGGCTGCTGTCGTACTCAATGATTTTGGTTCGCCGATCTATTCGCAGACGCGTGTTGGCAAGGACGGCAAGGCGTTCCGGATCTACAAGTTCCGCAGCATGTACAAGGATGCGGACGAGCGCAAGGCAGCACTTCTGGCAGAAAATCAGAGCCAGGGAGCGAATTTCAAGATCGAGAATGATCCGCGCATTACGAGAGTGGGTGCATTCATCCGCAAGACTTCTCTGGACGAGCTGCCGCAGCTTGTCAATATTTTAAAGGGTGACATGTCCATCATCGGACCGCGACCCTTTGTCAAGGATGAGCAGGATGCACTGCCGGATGACCGGCTTCTGGTAAAGCCTGGTCTGTCCTGCTACTGGCAGATCGGCGGCGGCAACAAGCTGACTACCGTTGAGCAGGTTCAGCTCGACCGTAAGTACATACAGGAACGTTCCATCCGCACAGACATCAAGATCATTGTGAAAACCGTTCTGCATGTGCTTGGCGGAAAAAATTGTTAACAGAGAAACATCCGGATGCCTTTCTAAACGGAAAGGCTTCCGTGTTTGCACACAAGACTTTTGCGGCGTTCTTTGTCAAGGCGCTGTTTTTGTCTGACAGGATCCCTGATGCCGGCGAGGATAAGAAGGGATTTGGAATCCATTGTAATTTTAGGAGGGCACTATGGCAAAAAAAGATGAACGTTTTCTGAACATTACGCTCCAGAATCAGGAGGAGAAGTCGGAGGAGATCATCATCTCGTTTTCGGCGTTTATGAATGCATTGAAAAAATTCCTCATTTTCTGGCTGGTAGCCGCGATCATTGTTGGCATCCTGATCCCGGTGTTCTTTGCGGTATTTACTGCCGATCAGCATAAGAACCTGAGAGCCGTGGTCGGTTTCAATTACAATGGCATCGAGCAAGGACTTGCACCCGATAAGAGCAAGTTCGATGTCAATACCCTCAAGAACCCGTCTGTCATTGAACAGACGCTTACAGAGCTGGGGGTTCCGCTGACCTCACTGGAGGGGATTCGCCAGGGCATTACCATCGAAGGCATTACGCCGACCAATGTTGTTGACAGATTTACGGTCTACAAAAGTGCTTACGAAAATGGCAACATCACTGCGGCAGAGAAGATCCTGGAGACAACCTATTTCCCGACACAGTATGTTGTGACATTCAACTACGCTGCATCTGGACTCAAAGGCAACCAGCCCGTAGAATTCTTCAACCAGATGCTGAACAACTACAATAATTACTTCTTTGAGACCTATGGTTTTAACCAGGCACTGGGAAGTGCAGTCACTGCACTGGACTACAAGTCGTATGACTATCCGGAGCAGGTGGATATTTTCGATTCCTCCCTGTCCTCGCTCCAGAATTACATCACCAACCTGTCGAAGGAGGACACCACTCGTTTCCGTTCCACAACGACAGGCTACACGTTCTCTGACCTCTCCCAAGCAATTCAGACGATCCGTGATGTAGATCTGAATCTGCTCTCTGCCAACATCCTTCAGAACAACCTGACGAAGGATAGAGACTCCCTGATGAATTACTACACGCGTACCATCGAGAACTATGCCAAGGAGGTAGCGACCTATCAGGAGCAGCTCAAGGCGATCAACGATGCTATTGCAAATTATCAGATGAGTACCATGATCATCTACGGTGATGGTGGTGAAAGTGCCGAGTATCAGCAGACCTCGGATGCATATGATGAGCTGGTCAACCAAAAGGTTTCCGTACAGCGAAGCCTGTCCTCCAGGCAGGAGATGCTCAAGGAGTATCAGAAACGCCTGAATCTCCTGAAAACACAGTCTAGCGGCTCACAGGAGGCGATCGACCGGATCGAGGCGGATCTGGATGCACTCAGTGCCAAGCTCAATGATCTGATTAACAAGACCAATGCGACTGCCAATGATTACTATGAGACGGTCTACCTGTCCAATGCATACCAGGTACTGGCACCGGCGACCTCCTCTGGCATGACCACGACCAAGAGTGTACTGAACTCTTCGCTGGAGCCGCTGGTCATTGCGGAGGCACTGCTCTTTGTTGTGTTCTTCGGCTATTCGTTCTGCTATTCCCTGATTATGGAGAACAAAAAGCGCAAGGCGCTCGAAAACGGCACGGACAGCGATGATGATGACGATGCAGATGATGAGGTGAAGCCGGCGGACACTTCCGCGGATTCTGCAGAAAATGAGGAAGAAGCCAAGAGCGATTCCGAGGATTCCAAGAAGAAAAAGAAGAAGGCGTAAGCCTTGCAAATAGAACGCCCCCTTTTGACAGACAATGTGGTATCAGAGATTACCACAGTCTGACAAAAGGGGGCGTTTTGTTGAAGTTTTATCGCAGCACACACACGCTGACGCTGTAATCACCCTCACAGGTCTGCCAGAAGGCTGCACCGGATTTCGAGCAGATGATGCCCTCCGGCGTCAGGGAAAACCATACCGTTTTCATCGGGTAGGAGATCCCCGTGCCGATCGCCTTGACATAGGACTCCTTGAGCGTCCACAGGCGTGTGAACAGGAGATCGGGGTCATTGGCAGATTGCAGCATCGCCTGCTCCTCTTGTGAAAAAACACGCGAGACGACCTTTTGCCGCAGCGGTCGTGTGCGTTCAATGTCCACACCGCACACATAGGGTGAGAGCAGACATGCTGCCATCCCTGCACAGTGCGAGAGACTGAACTGCACCGCAGGCAGCTCTGCAAAAGAGGGCTTTCCCAACTCGGTGCGCTGGTAGGTGAGCGTGTCAGGGAGGTGCAGACAGTGCATGTCGGCATACCGCGGCAGGCATTCCTCCAGCATGGCGTGGGCAGCCGCGGACTGCTCCCGTTTGGTCTGCCCTGCCGGACAGAGGTAGAGTGTGCCGAATGCCTCCGGAAGCAGGAGCTGCTGCATCAGTCCAGCACCTGCGGCTCATAGCCGCGTTCGGTCATGTAGCTGCGCAGACGCAGATAGGTCTCCTCACTGATGACGTGTTCGATCTTGCAGGCATCCTTTTCCGCCGTGACGGGATTGACCCCCAGATATTGCGCAAAAAAATCCGTGATCAGTGTGTGCCGCTCGTACACCGCGATCGCACGCCGAGTGCCTGCCTTGGTGAGCTTAATGCCCCCGTCCTCGGCAACCGTCACAAGCCCCTCCTCGCGGAGGATGCGCATCGCGCGGCTGATGCTCGGCTTAGAAAATCCCAGTTCATTGGCGATGTCCACACTGCGGACAAATGTGTTCTGCCGGGTCAGGAGGTAGATCGTTTCCAGATAATCCTCACCGGATTCATGTAGTGGCATAGGCTGCTCCTTTCAGCGCCGGATGTGTCCGGTTTTAGTTTCTAGTGTTATTGTACCATACAGCCGCAGAAAAATCAACTGTTTTTCGGAAAATCATGGAATTCAACTTTCAGATTATAGATGAGCATAGACTGTCACCTTGCACAAAAAGATGTGGGTGCAGGGCGGTCACCGCCCTGCCGGGGGTGGTTTAGGAGGGGCGAGCAGCCCCTCCTAAGTCGGCGATAGCCGACCAGCCAGCGGTTTCCGAAGGCGGCGCGACAGCCCGCGCTGGCGAGTTGGTGATGACGATAGATCGGATTCTAGCGTACGCAATGCCCTTTGCCTGACGGCAAGAGGGCAAAGCTGGGTCGGTGATAGCCGACCAAAAAGCAGATCCAAAGGCGTAGGGCGGCTCTTGCATGAAACTCTCAATGAAATAGATTTCCCTCAAAAAGGTCTTGACAATTCCCCGTAAATATGCTACAATGTAAATATAATTTACATAAAACAAAGGAGGGCATCACATGACAGCACTGGAAGTTACCCATCTGCACAAGTCCTACGGCAAAAAGCAGGCGGTACAGAACGTGAGCTTCACCATTCAGGAGGGCGAGATTTTCGGCTTGATGGGGATGAACGGCGCAGGCAAGACCACGATCCTGCGCATGCTTGCCACGCTTTTGCGGCCGGATAGCGGCGATGCGCTGATCGCCGGGCAAAGCATCGTCAAATCGCCGGACAAGGTGCGCCAATGCATCAGCTATCTGCCTGACGAGGCAGGTGCGTACCGTACCATGACCGGGCAGCGGTATCTGGAATTTATTGCAGGGCTTTATTTTAAAGAGGAGGCGGAGCAGGAGGCGTGCGTGAAACGCGGCGAGGAGATCTGTGGTCTGGGTGATGCCCTGCAGCAGAAGATCAATTCCTATTCGCGCGGCATGACGCGCAAACTCGTGCTTGCCCGAACGGTCATGACACGGCCGCGGCTGGCGATCCTCGATGAGCCGACCAGCGGACTGGATGTCCTCAATTCGCTCGACATCCGCAAGACCATCCGACACTGTGCGCAGGAGTACGGCACGGCATTTCTGCTGTCCTCGCACCACATGCAGGAGGTTCATACCACGGCTGACCGCGGTGCGATCATGAAGGACGGGCAGTTTCTGGCGGAAGGGACGATCAGCGAGATCCTTGCCAAGTATGGGGTGCAGAATCTGGAGGAGGCATTTGAAAGGGCGGTGCGTGACGAATGAGGAATCTATTAAAGAAGGAGCTGTCCGAGCTGCTCAACAAACAGATGCTGCTTTCGCTGGTGGTGAGCTTTGTCATTATTCTGACGCTGGGAATGCTGATGACCAACGCCGTAACCGGCGAGATCAAGTCCAGCGGTACGCTCCACATCATTGACAAGGACAAGACCGTGTTCACCCAGCAGGTGATGACGATGCTTGAGGAGAAGGGCTACACCATTGAGACGGGTGAGGATTTCGAGACGATGGCGGCTGGCGGATGCAGCGAGGCAGTGCTCCTGCTCGAGGGCATGACAGCGGCATTCGAGCGTCACGAGAGCTGTGCGATCGAGAGCTACACCGCGCTGCAAACGACCTCAGCCGTAAAGATGTCGATGAGCGGTGAGAGCAGTGCAGATGCAGTGAGCAGTGCGATCCGGGAGCTGCTGCAGCAGACCTATCTGGAAGATGACGACCTGGTATTTCTGGATGCTCCGGTCAAGCAAACGCCCTATACCTACGCCAACGGAACGCTCGTGCAGGTGAGTGCCTATGCGGTCATCAGCTCACTTGCCATGTTTGACCAGGCGATGCCGATGGTGCTGTTCCTGCTGGTTGTCCTGACGGCGCAGACGATCATCACGGCAATTGCGTCCGAAAAGACCGACAAGACACTCGAGACACTGCTTTCCTCGCCGGTGCCGCGCACGAAGATCATCGGTGCGAAGATGCTTGCGGCGGTGCTGGTTGCACTGATTTATGCGGCAGTGTACGGTCTGAGCTTCCTTTTGGCGATGCTTCTGAGCGTCAGCGGCGGTGAGTTGACCGAGACGATGGATATCGGTGCGGCATTTACAGATATGACGCTGACCCGGCAGGCGGTGCAGACGCTTGGGCTGCAGATCCCGGCATACGGCTGGGTCGGTGTGATCGGACAGCTCATCCTGACGCTAGCCATTGCGCTGACATCAGCGATCATTCTGGGTGCGCTGGTGGAGGATACCAAGAATGCGCAGTCGGCAAGCCTGCCAATCATGCTGTGTACGATGTTCCCGTACCTGCTTTCGATGATCTCGGACATTCGGAATATGGAGGGCGGCATCCGGTGGCTGATGATGGCGATTCCATTTACGCATACGTTCATCGCAACAAGCTGCCTGCGGTTTCACGATGACCTGCTGTTCTGGGGCGGTATGGCGTACCAGTTTGCGTTTCTGGCAGTGCTGGTCTGGGCGGCACTGCGGCTGTACAGCTCGGATCTGCTGTTCGTGCATTCGCGAAAGCACCGTAGCCGGAAAGGAGTCCGTAAGACGTGAGCAATTCGGTAGAAATCAATGGCATATTGATGTGATTTTTCCTCTAAACTGGATTTTTGCTGTGCAAATGGACGAAAGTTCGGTTTAGCTCTTGACGTAGCACGGATTTTGTGGTATACTATATGAGTACCGCAGATGAGGCGGTCAAGAGAACGCGGGATGGAGCAGCTCGGTAGCTCGTCGGGCTCATAACCCGAAGGTCGTTGGTTCAAATCCAGCTCCCGCAACCATACATGACAGCCAGTCGAGGCGCATCGCACAGATGCGCTTTGACTGAATGTCATATCTTGATGATTTTGAAAATTGAA
This sequence comes from uncultured Ruminococcus sp., assembly GCA_964552525.1. Taxonomy (GTDB): domain Bacteria; phylum Bacillota; class Clostridia; order Oscillospirales; family Ruminococcaceae; genus UBA3855. The sequence continues at coordinate 8,240 of CAZKHW010000025.1, forward strand.
ATACTCAAAGCAACCGATAGCAGAACGGTTCACAGGGGTTATGTCAATCCTTCTCTTTCCTGTTCGGACAAGAGCCACAGTGTGTGGGAGTATCATTGTCACCTTGCTTGTCATTGCCGACTTTCGTTGCTATCCGAAAGGTTATGGAATGTGTTGGTCGCTCGTCTGATCTTACAAGTGGAACGGATGTAACAGTCATCCGGCAAGTATCAGATATCGTGGCGCATATCCAAAGTGGCTACCGTGGTTAGCGGTGCAAGGATAATGTGCTTTGAGAATTTCTATGAAGTTGTCAAGGTGCAATTGTGTTAGAAAATAGTACAAGCCTCCCAGCGCGCGAACAACTGAAAGGCTTGACAAGATCTATTAAATGTGCTATAATGATACAGTTACAGAGAACTTTCTCATAATGCACAAAAATAGCATTCTCACGATCTTTCAGAAGTCGGCAAACTTCTCTAAGATTTAAAGGGTACGGATCAGGCTGTGATCTGTGCCCCTGTGGGGGTGCTTTTTGTATTTTCTATTTCTTATTATACCATATATTTCCGGGCTTGTCAACCATTTTGGATGATTTTTTATTTTTTCACGGAAAACAGCCGCCTCATTACCAATGGGGCGGCTGTTGTAATTATGTTTCAGTTCATTCGGCATCCGTGCTTTCTGCGGTTTCCTGCTGTTCTGATGTAGTATCGGTGTAGGTTTTGAATTCAGAGAGTACCGTGGTGTCGGCAGTTACCTGATACTTTTCTTCGATACAAGCATAAGCACTTTCAAAGTCATCAAATTCATACTTGTCTAAGGCTTGATACGTTGTCACATCACCTGTGAGATAATCATAGCGAGCTTCAAACGTGCCGTCCGTATTGAACTCTGGAACAGCATACGCAGCATAGTAATGCCCTTGCCCATCCGTCAGAATGGCATACATACGATAATAATCATATTCCATGGAAGAAGTGATGATATAAAAACCAATTGAGCTTGTCTTTTCTTCTGTAATGAAGTTGGTATTCTCCGGAGGAAGAACTGTATATAAAGCGAGTGGACTTATCTCTGGAACTTGGACGCTCTCACCATATAAATAACTTTGCATTTCAGCCGAACTTTTGAGTCGGTCGGCAACTTCTGCTACCATGCCATCAATCAGTTTGTTTTCAATTTCAGGTGTGATTTCGTCTGCTGAAAGAAAAGCATGAAAAATATTGGAAACGCTGATTTCATACTCCTTGGTTGTTTCCTTTAGAACGTAGTTGTTTTCTTTGAGCACCGATGCATTTTCGTTCGCTGTTGCTCTGATCGTCATTGACTGGGGTGTTGCGGAGATAAGGGAGCATTCAATACCGACTTTGTCAAACGCTCCGCTAAAACGTACATTTAAACTTTGGGGATAAACTACATCTGTACTTACATTGATTTCCGCTCCCTCAAACACATCGATCTCGACCGGCTGGGCAACGGTTTCTCCGGCTGCATCCGTCCCCTCCTCTGAATCTCCGACTGTTTCCGTTGATGTGATGTAACGGAGACGCCCCGAATCACCAGAAACGATCTCTGTATACAACCACGAATCAGGTTGAGGATCATCGGCAGGCTGCTCGATACAATGCCGGATGATATTCTCATCATGAATGTCAATGTCCGTGTATACAGCAGTGCCGCCAGAAGATTTTCCACAGCCTGTCATCCCACAGATCAGAAGCAGTGCTGACGTGAAAATTGCAATTTTTTTCATAATGTTTTTCCTTTCTGGTTTGTTTCAGATTTTCTTTTGCTATGAAAGCACAATTTATACTTTCCTCAAAGAAAACAGTATTCCTCTAATGATATATAATACAATTTCATTGCAAAAGGATACAGAATTTAGAGAACCTTGTATTTTTAACCAGTATTTAAGGCTTTTGCTAATCTTGTTTAGTCAATTCAACCTACTACATGCAGTAAAATGTGCTATAATAGCACAATTCGTCTCACAGTTTCAACCCATTCTGCGCATTCCGGATCGCGTTCTGTGCCGCCTCCTTATGCTCCGGCTTGACCTTAACGATGATCTTTCCGTCCGAGGTTTCAGTTTTCTGGAAAGGGATGCCGCTTGCTTTCAGGGCTGCCAATTGATCGGATGTGCCAAGCTCCATGAGATGCTCCGACACCTCGACCGTGGCATTTTCTTTGTCCTCCTGTTCCGAAAACTTCTTGATCAGTTCTTCGAGCCGCTGCTCCTTCTGCCGCAGCTCATCCTCACGGGGGAACGGCGCGCCAATGACACGCTTGCTGTCCTCAAGCTGTGAAGTCGCTGTGTCAAGTTTGTTTTGCAGCATTTCCAGATGCTCACCCAGACCGCCGATCAGGTTGTCCAGTCGCGTGATGTTGCCCAGTTCGCTGCCGCCCAAATCCGTCTTATACGTCCCTGCGCTCTTGATGTAGCCCACATAGGTCGTGCGGAATGCGTCAAACTCTGCCATGATCTCAAAGCCCTTGTACTTGCCGATCCTCATCGGATCGCCCTTGTGATGGACAACCGATTCTTTCAGCATCGCAAGCAGCGCAGCACCGGCTTTGTCCTTGTCCATGTACTGCTTTCCGCCGATTTCCATGCCCGTGAAAATCGGTGTGCCTTTCTCGTTGTAGGTGATCGGAATTGCCTCAGCCATCGCGATATCCTGCTTGGCTGCCTCCACTCTTGTAGTGAGCGCGGCGATCTGTGCCGGATAAACGTGCAGAATGTTATTCTGCATTTCTGCCTGACGGTTGATGTGCGCTTTCTTGCTCTGACGCAGCTTAGGAAGTTCTGCTTCAAGCTCCATGCGCTCCTTCATATCCGGTTCGTTGGTCGCAAGTGCCTTGACTTCGGCATAACTCAACGTCACCTCATCCATCGCCTCACAGTTGTGCGCGGTCGATGTGCCTGTCATGATTGCCGAGATTCCGGCTTGTTTCTGCTCTAACTTCTGGAAGATATACGCATCAAACGTTCCCTCTGTGACATAGCGGTACAGATGCACGGTCGGGTTTTCATTGCCCTGCCGCACCATACGTCCTTTGCGCTGCTCCATATCCGAGGGTTTCCACGGTGCATCGAGGTCGTGGGATGCGATCAGGCGGTCTTGGACGTTCGTTCCTGCGCCCATCTTTGCCGTGCTGCCGATCAGGACGCGCACCTCGCCCTTGCGGACTTTTGCGAATAGCTTGTCCTTCTGCTCCTCGTTCTTGGCATCGTGGATGAATGCGATCTCCTCTGACGGAACACCCTTTGCGATCAGCTTTTCCTTAATATCATCATATACGCAATGCCGCCGCTTTTCGGGTTCTGCATCTGGATCAAGCACAGCAGTTCTCTCTGCGGACTTCGGTTTTTTGGGTGTGTCTTTCGGAACACCTTGGTCACAGAAGATCAACTGCGTGGATCGGTTCTCCTTGTTTTCATCCCAGATGCGGAACACATTGTCCACACAGAGGTTTATTTTTGTTCCCGGCTCGTCCGGAAGATCCGGATTCATAAGCCGCTGATCCAGTCCGATCTTGCGTCCGCGCTCCGTGACCGTGAGCATGGTCGCTTCTTTCTTGTCCACCTGTTTTGCACGGATCTTTGCAGCAAGCTCCGACAACGCATCAATCATGAGTTTCTGCGTTTCGGTCGGTTTTGCAACAATAGTTTCCGTGATACACTCCGGTCGGGGAAGGTGCATCATATCCTGTGTGACAATATCTGCACTCTCGCGCCACAGCTCCGTCAGCTCATCGCAGTTGTTGTAGCTTGCAATGCGCGTGACCGTCTGATAGCCTGTACCCTCTACGTTGATCTGGCTCTCCGTCACAATTTCAAGGAATTCTGCTGCGAAATCATCGAAATGTTCCAGACCCATTTCCACAAGCAGATCATGCTGCAAGTAATTCATGAATACATAGAGTTCCGCAAGCTGATTCGACACAGGCGTACCCGTGCTAAAGATCAAGCCCGTGCCGTTTGTGATCTCGTCAATGTAGCGGCATTTGAGCAGCAGATCCATTGTTTTCTGCACATTATCATTTGTAGATAAACCATTGACATTCCCCATTTTTGTCGATATAAAGCAATTTTTGAACTCGTGAGCCTCGTCCAGGACAAGCTGGTCAATGCCCAGTTCCTCGAACGTGACCACATTGTCCTTACGCGGTGCATCGAGCAGTTTTTTGAGTTTGGTTTCCAGTGATTTCTGGCTTGCCACAAGCCGCTTGACGCTCAGATTTCCGTCATTTTGGGATTTTGCTGCTTGCAGCCTCTCCATCACACTGTCGATCTGATCTTTCAGCAGCTTTTCCTGCCGGACAGGGGAGATGGGGATATTGGCAAGCTGCGTGTGTCCGATGATGACCGCATCATAGTCTCCGGTTGCGATCTTTGCGAACAGCTTGCGGCGATTCTCTTTCTTGAAATCTGCTGCTGTTGCCACAAGAATATTGGCATTGGGGTATAGTTTCATAAAGTCCGCGCCGATCTGTTCCGTCAGGTGGTTGGGTACACACAGGAGCGACTTGTTATGCAGACCGAGCCGCTTTCCTTCCATGATCGAGGCGATCATGGTAAATGTCTTTCCTGCGCCCACTTCATGTGCAAGCAGCGTATTACCGCCGTAGAGTGCGCGTGCAACGGCATTTTTCTGATGATCTCGCAGTGTGATTTCCGTTGTCATGGACGGGAATTGCAGATGCGATCCGTCATATTTTCGTGGCTGCTTGCTGCTGTAGGCGATGTTGTACTGCTCCATGATCTGGTCACAGATCTGCGGATGCTGCACGAGCCAATCCTGAAATGCGTTTTCAATCGCACGTTTCTGGTCGTTTGCAAGATCGGTTTCCACCTGATTGAGTACATAGGTCCTGCTGCCGTCTGCACGTTCTACAGGGTCGGTGATCTTGATCTGCTGACGATTCAGGATGCGCTCTAAAATCTCATACGCACCGATCCGCTTTGTACCGTACATGGAGTTGGCGATGCGGTTATGCTTGTCGTTGTTCTTGTTGGCAATCTCCCATCCAGAGCCTTCCTTATCCGAGAAGTAGTCTGCCCTGATGGTGTTGTGCCAATAAGCTGGCGTTTTGAATGTATCATACATGAATTGTGTTACGATTTCGGGGGATATACACCGCATACCAAGACGAATGTCTGCATCGGCAAATGTCTTTTGTTCCGGCATGGCTGTCTCCAGTGCTGTGATGTGATCGGCATAGGCAAGATCGTTCCCGAACTGTTCGCGCATCTGATTCAGCTTTTCGCGGACATTTCCAGACAGGAATTCATCGGCTGTTTCATAGCGCGGAGAACCGTCAGCATTGGGGCGCATGGGATTTTCATAGACCACACCCTTCAGATCATGCAGCAGCCGATCCGTAGTGAATCCGGTGAGCGATGCCATGTATTCTATATCCACACGACCTTTGGCATTGAGCGACACCGCAAGCGCATCATTCGCGCTTTCTGCATGGGAGACGGCGTGATTGGCTTTAATCGTGCGTTTCGTAAATACCGCCGCTTTGCCGACCACCTTGCCATTTTTGACTTCTTCCAGAGAATTCAGCAAATAGGACGCTGCATCAGCTTTGATGGCACGTGAGTTGTTGTCCTCATGCAGATTGCCGAACTTTGCAACAAATACATCGTATTGCTGACCGAGCTTTTCTTGCAGTGCTTTGATCTCACTGTCCGCTGCATCTTCTGTCTGGATTTGCAGTAGCTCGCGGAGTGTATCACGCATGGGGAGCATTGCCCGAATACGTTCTTCCTGCTGCGGTACTTTTTTGGAGCGCACCCCTGCCTTGAATGGCTGCATATCGTCACCGTTGCGGAAGTACAGCTTGTTTCCGATCACGGCATAGCTGTTATCAGGCAATCCAAGAGGAATGTCCACACGTTCTGATGCAGCAAAACGCTCTGCATGCTGTACCCGTTTCTGATCGACTGTGATCTCCATGCTGTCAAGTGCCTGATGCAGCAGTTTCATCGTGTCCTGATCGGGGAGAGGTTCGCAGGAGGTATCGCCATCCTGTCTGCCGTAGAGCTTGTTGCCCTCAACGATTTTGCCAAGCACCATTTCCGGATGCTCTGCAAAGTAGGCGTTGATCGGCAAGCCGTCCTCCGTCTGACCGAGGTTCACCCAGCCGGGAGTGGTTTCAGGTGTCAGCTCGATGGGCTGTTCACGCTTTTTAAGGATGATAAGATCAGCCGTGACATCTGTTCCGGCATTGGCTTTGAACGTGTCGTTCGGGAAACGGACTGCACCGACCAGTTCCGCACGTTCTGCAAGGTATTTGCGCACATCGGGATTTTTCTTGTTCAATGTGCCTTTAGATGTGATGAACGCGACCAGACCGCCGGATTTCACCTTGTCGAGGGATTTTGCGAAGAAATGATCGTGGATCAGGAAATGATGCTTGTTGTATTGTTTTTCGTTGAGGGAAAAACTGCCGAACGGCACGTTTCCAATAGCCAGATCGAACGAATTGTCCGAGAATTTTGTTGTTTCATAGCCTTGAATATGTGTCTGCACATCGGGGTAAAGGGTTTTCAGGATGCGACCGGACAGAGCGTCCAGCTCGACACCGACCAGATCCGACTTTGTGCGCAGCGCATCGGGCATCGCGCCGAACACATTGCCGATTCCGGCAGCCGGTTCAAGGATTCTGCCGCCTTTAAATCCGCTGCTTTGCAGCTTTCGGAAGATTTCAGCAAAAATATCCGGCGGTGTGTAGTGCGCATTGACGGTCGAGGACTTTGCGGCATCGTATTCCGCAGGGGTGAGCAGTTCTTTGAGTTCTGCATATTCTTTTGCCCAGTTTTCTTTGCGTTCATCAAAAGCATCTGCCAAGCCGCCCCATCCGGAATATTGTGCTATAATAGCACATTCTTCGGGAGTAGCTGTGCGGTTTTCGGATTCAATGGCTTTCAGGGTTCTGATTGCCTCGACATTGGCGCGGAATTTCGATTTTGCACCGCCGCTTGCGAGGTTTTCATTTGTGATATGGAAACGCTCTGCATCATCGGGAGTGACATTTGGAGAAGATAAGAGGGGAGAGGTCTGCGCTGCATCCGTTTTCAGAATGTCGGTGATCTCCTGTGCGATGGCATCGGTGTCGATCTGTTCCTGTACTGCCTGTGTCAGTGCCTGTATTTCCTGTTCCTCATCGGGTACAAGTTCCTGCATGACAGGTTCTGCCTCGATGATTTCCTGTATCGGTTCAGGTTCTGTCATAGGCGGAAAATCCTCATCACCGAAAATGATGCTGCCTTCATACTTTTTGACACGTTCCTCGATAGACAGATCATCGTGCATAATCTGACGCATTTGTGCGTATTCTGCTCGGTTGATGATCTCATGATAACGCTGCTCGATGGTACGCGCATTCCAATCCGCTATAAACCGCGCACGCTGCAGCTCTGCCTGATGATTGATCCGATCCAGATCCTCTGGCGCAAGATCATGATCCCGGATCGTGACATTGCCCTCCTCGGAGATATGTGCAACAATCGGGTAATCGTGTGTCTGCGGATCGGTTCTGGTCACGTCATAGCAAGTGATCCCGTTGCCGAGCAGCCCGAAGTGGATCTTTTCAGGATCGGTGATTTCTTTCTGTTCCACAGCAATTTCAGCCTCCGCATTATGGCTGAACTGCCGATCCAGTGCCGCATTCAGACTGCCTTCCAACGCCATGACGCGACCGCTGAATAACTTCTGGCTCAGCCACCGCAAGCCGCCGTAGGTGTTGCGGAATCTTGCGCTGTCACGGAATGCAGTCACGATCAGATCAGCGGTCAGACGCTGCTTAATTGCAAATTTTTCCAGTCGGTTTAAGAACTGCTGCTGCTTTTCCGTAAAACTGCGGTCAATGCCGATCTCCGCAAATGCCGCATGGATACGATCCGCAAAAGCATCATCAGACAAAGAAACAGCGAAGGCTTGTGTATCACTTGCCTCCGCTGCTTGTTCTGTGTTGTTTATACGCAGATCAGTTCCTTCCGAACCACTTCCTCGGCTGCTGCCTTGTAGTTGTTCATCAGACCGACCCACTTCATCGGATCTCTCGATTTCAGATCCTCGTCTGTCCCGTCCTGTGCTGCCATCGACGCTACGATCTCGTCCACCATCTTCTCTGCCTTCTCGTCGATTTCGTTCAGATGCGGCACTAAGCTGTTTTCCACGATCATCTGCGAGTACGTCGCTCCGTAATGCTCCTTGAGAAATTTCTCTCTCTCCATCCCGTACTTCCCGTAGTTCGGTTCTTCGATCTCCCCGAAGTCCGGCAGATACGTCTGCGTTTCCTCGTCCAGAACGTAATGGATTCCGTTCTCGATCTTTTCCTTGGGTAAGCTGCTCATGCTGATTCATCCTTTCTTGCCTGTTGTATTCGTGAACGGTTCGCTCGACGGTTCGCAGCACCGTCCGCGCAATGTCTCCCGTTCCCTTGCCGATCAGACTGGTAAAGCCTGTATCGAATTTGCCTAAGTGTGAAAACTGCCGCGCTGCCGCTGCATCTTCCAGACCACAGCGCAGAAGTGCCATATACGCTGCGCTCTCTGCCATCATTTCCGCGATCTGCGCCCGAAGGATCTCGGACGGTACATCCGGCGCATTTTTCGCATAGAGCATTGCAAATTCCTCGTCATACTGCGCGATGCTCTGCTGCGCTGCTGCGTATGCCATTTTCACCACAGTTTCCGCAATATCTGCACTCTGGATGCGTCCGGATCGGCACAGCATTTCGTTGATACCGCTTGCCTTGTCACTATCCAGTTTCCAGATGTAACGCTCCGGATCACGTGATGTACCGTTTTGGCGTGGTTCGGTGTCCTCCACAGCATAGACGTAGTAGAGTTTGTGACGCTCACGATCTACCAAAGTCACAGCATTTGTTCCCGACTTGATGTGTCGGTTCATGCGGTCGCGTGCCGTCCAGAACGCGAAGTCTGCGCAAGCACGGGTGTCCGGTCGCTGCGCATGGATTAGCACTTGCTCGTCAAAGCTGTACTTGTACATCCGCGCCGAGGTTGCGAGAAAACTTGTCCATGTTTCCTGATCTCGCATCAGACCTTGCAGTGTTTCCGTACCAAGCTGCTCGTACTTCTCGTACTTTGTTTGCATTTTTGTCCTCCCAACTCAATTGTACCACATTAAAGCGTTAAAGTCAAGAGTTATTACGAGAAAATTTTTCTACGCATTGGAGAAAGAAAAAGCCGCATCCTGCAAAGATCATGAAAGAAAACAGCGCAGAACCGCACACAAGATACAGAAAAAATTTAAAAATCGCCCTAAGTATCTACTATACTCTAAGTATTCTAATTTTTTCTTTCTCTACATGTAATCCCTGTAAAATTAATAATATCTCGTGAGTACTCAATATGACCTTAATCTGAGGGACTACCCCTACTCAAGAAAAAATTTGCAAAAACCTCTTGACAATTCCGCAAAAATGTGGTATGCTGAAATTGGTTATTAGGTCTGCCTTGGTGCAGATCCCCTGTGCGGTTGTTTTTGCGGAACAGCCGCACTTCCCTTTTTATTGACCCTTGGACAAAGAAAATGATGAGATAGTGGTTGTCGATGAACACTTTCTTATTCTCACGGGCTTTGCGGCGTGACCGAACGATCAGGTGCAGCTCGATCAGTTCGCGGACAGTCTGGATGATTTGTTCACGCTTCATGCCTGTCTGCGCAGCAATGTCATTGTAGGAGTTCCAACAGATGCCAAGCCGCAAGGAGTAGGACTTGCAGAGGAACAGGTAGATCAGCATTTGTCTGGGGGACAGCTTGCCGAACACCTTGCGCTCTACAAAGAAATAACCGCCATCGAGGGGCAGATGCTTAACAGCATAGGTGTAAGTCCCCTTGTGGCGGTTAGCCTTGACAGCGCGTTTCACAGGCTCTACAAGCCCCTTGTCTGCCAGACGTGCAATGACCTTTGATACCGTCTGCGTGGTGCGTATGCCGCAGTTTGCAGCAATTGTGGACTGCTTGACGTACACGGTCGCTGCGCCGTCAAGCATATCCTGTAAGGACGGGAGGCTGCATAGGTAAGCATATACGCTCAACGCCTGTGCATCCAGTCCCAGATTGAATATCTGGTTGCTGAGTTTGTAGCAGCTCATGGGGAACCTCCTTTATTCTCATGATATTTCCTTTCTTTACAAACTTTCGGGATCAATTATTATTATCTGCGAAAGATCAGCTGTTTCTGTCACAGAACAAATGTCAACTTTTGCCATCTGTGCCATTCCTGAAAGTATTTCGGCTTTTGGATCTGTTATTTCTGTAGGAGAAAACATTTCTACATATTTTTCTTCGGTCAGTATCATAACCCGTGGGAGAAAAGAAAATATTTCAGTCTGTTCATGCAAATACCGCGAACACTGTTCAAGTGTGCCTGTAAAATAAATGGCAGCATCACTGTCGCAAATGTAACATAGATTCTGATTCTCTAATACTTCGTATCCTGTCATATTTATCCTTCTTTCTGGATCGCCGTGCCACACTTCTATTTATTTACCATCAATCGGATCATTTCCTTCTTTTCGGCGGAAGTGAGCCTGCGGTATTGCTCAATCAGTAACACCTCATCGTCTGTAATCCGGCATTGGTTATGCTCCGCTTGATTTTTAATTTTATCAAGCCACTGAACAGTAAC
>CAZKHW010000026.1:0-2916 GCA_964552525.1 uncultured Ruminococcus sp.
CACATAGTATTTGCCATTTTTTATTTGCAGATTTCCTGTTACTTCTTTCATATTGACCTCCTGTTTCGGAAATCCACTTCAGCAACAACAGTATATCACAACCTGTCCCCAAAATCAATATTCGGACTCAGAATTAAGATTTAGGACACATTTTGTGTTCAAAATATAAGCCGGAAAGCGTATTAACTTTCCGGTTTAAATTTATAAGTCATAATAACAGTCGAATTCTGCACTTACAATTTCAAAAACATAAAGGGGATATAAGTATTCTTCGTTTTTATCATCTGTAATCCAGTACATTCCGTGCTCCATCCAGTCACACTCGTAAATCTTGCCGAATGTTAGCGGAAATAGAGGATTATGACCAATGTACCTCAAATATCGTTTGTTTAGGTATTGGTTTTTGTCAGATTGAAAAGTAGTCCTACTGCCACAGCCATAGCATACAAATGTAACAATTGTTGTTAAAGGTGCATCGCTGTAAACATGAATTGCATCGGAATGACAGTGCGCGCATTTTCCTGGAATACCAAATTGTAAATAATTTCGAATACACTTAATCCATGGACTTCGTTCTCTTCTTAGTTTAAGCCAAGCTGTATCTGCTCTTTCATTTGGTTCAAAGCCGACTCCATTAGCACATTCTCTCTTAAATTCAAATAGATAGTTTTCGTTGCCATGATTTCCATTAGGGTATGCATCACAGGTAGGCAACCAACCGTCTTTTAATTCGGAATGACGATGTTTGCAAAAATAACTGCAAAACTCAACACTGATTGATTTACTCATAAAATCACCTGATTCATTTTTTCTCATTATACCATAAGCTAATAGAAAAAGTCAATCGAAAGAATATCAACCTCACACCGCCAGTACCTGCGAAATTATCTCCGCCGAATGTTCCTTACTTCTGAAGTCGAGATGGGAATAAACGTCGGCTGTTGTACGGTAGTTTGCATGACCGAGCCACTCCTGTATCGCCTTCATTGGCACTCCGTTGGCGATGAGCAGACTTGCACAGCTGTGGCGGAGATCGTGATAGCGTATGTGCTTCAATCCGTTTTCTTTGAGCAGCTCTCCAAACTTAGTTGAGATATGGTTGGGCGAAAGCAGCCGTCCTATCTCGTTTACGCAGACGTAATCGTCGTATTCGTGAACATAAGAATCGCGGCATAATTGCCGCTGTTCCTCTTGGTGTATTTTCAATCTTTGCAGAGCTATTGCCACTTCCTTTATCAGCGGAAGCGTTCTGTTACTTGACTCCGTTTTCATTTTATTGTGCCCGACAGCCTGATATTTGCCGTCCACCTTCTGTTCGACCACTTTATGAGCTATCTTAATAGTTCCATTCTCGAAGTCGATATTGCTCCACTTGATTCCGAGCACCTCACTGCGACGGAGACCGTAATAAGCGGCGAGTATCACAGGGATATAGATGCCACTCCCGCTTATCGCACGGAACAGCTCTGCCAGTTCCGACTGATTATAGTAAGCCGCACGGTACTTTTCAGCCTTTGGACGGTCGGCGTAGTCGCAGGGATTGCTGTCAATGTACTGGTGCTTCACAAGGAAACTGTAAGAGGAATGGATAAGTGCATGATACTTCTGCTGTGTGGAACCTTTCAAACCTTTCTGAGTAAGGAAGATATAGAATTCGTTCAGATCCTCTCCTGTGAAATCATAAACAGTCGTTCCTCTACTCTCAAAGAACTCCCTAAGCCTGCCATTGCAAAGTTTCCTATAGCCATCAACGGTAGTTGGCTGCAAGGTCAATAAGGCGTGTTCTATCCATTCTTCCACATATAAAAACAGAGGCAGAGCCATAATGCGGCTCTGCTCCTTTATGAATTGTTCGGGATATTTCATTTTGGATATGACCTTCAGTGCTGCTTGTTGTTTCTTGTTGTAAGCAACGAGCAGTTCGTCGAGGAAGGCTTTTGCAGCTTTCTTGTTCCCACGCATCGAGAATCCTGTTGATATCCATTTCTGTTTTCGTTTGCCTGCATGGTCGTAGAGATTAAGTACGGCGTAGTACTTGCCGTACTTGGTTTGCAGACTCCCAGTAACATTTTTCATGGACAGTACCTCCTTGTTCCAAGTATATATTCTATTACTTTTATCTTTGGTATCTTTATATTCTTACCGACCTTAAAGCTCTGTATCTCGCCGCTGTTGACCAGTTCATATGCAGCATGGCGACCTACCGACAGCATTTTCATCAGCTGAGGAACGCTCACCACGTCAGGATAATCGGTAAACATCTTGTCGTACATCTTTTCAATTTCTGCCAATAGCTAACACCTCTCGTTATATTTCTAAACGCAATCACATAAATTACATTATTCATTTTACTTTCCTCCTTTGGAATATTTTGAAAGGGAGCGGTGAAGTACCGCTCCCTTTGACAATGTAAAGGGTACGGTGTTTCACCGTACCCTTACACAATTTTAATTGCCATGGCTATGACACTATTTCAGGTTTTCACTCTTGCCGAACATTACATCTATTATTAGTTCAGCACAGTCACGAAAGCCTTGTACATAGCTTTCAGCTATCATTGTTTCTGACAATTTTCCATGCAGATCTGTTATTTCGTTGAGCAGTTTTTTGTCATCGAGCGATAACCTTTTCTCCAGAGAGTCACACATCTTGAGCAGTTCAAGACTGTGTTTCGCATATTCGGATTCGCTCTTTACACTATGCAGACACGGTGTTATATTTCCGTAATATAGATCCTGCAGCTTCATCGTTGTGGTCACCTCCTTGCTAACCACCAATCATACCACATATCTCAGACAAAATCCATTCATCAGATTTGCTGAAAACTGCCTGTTGAAGCAAAGCATAACCAACATTTAGTCTTGCTGATATTTCTAAAGGGTATCGTTTTTCACGATACCCTTACCGCAAGGGCGT
>CAZKHW010000026.1:3016-8311 GCA_964552525.1 uncultured Ruminococcus sp.
CGTTACGGTACCCCATATACGTTACAGTGACTCATCGCTGTCGATGATAGCTTCACGCTCATTACGCATAATAAGATCGTCGAGGTTTATCTTTCCTCTCGTTCTGCGGACGTTGTTGACAGCTTCTCTGCGAACCTCTTTCAGATGTTGCTTGTCTACCTCAAACGTCTCAGCAAGCAGTGCGATAAGCATTTCCACCTCCACTGCGTATCTGAACAGACCCTTTGATATTTTGGTTATGCCCTCATCGCTCGCAGCAGAAATGCACTCCGCAAGCTCGGGGACAAGTGTTTCGGACTTAGTTTTTATTGTCCTCGTTGCGAGGAATAATCTCAGTGCCGACTCGATAAGCTCAGACCGACTGCTGTTACTATCTGAGATATATTCGTCGCACTCATGCAGCAAGTCCTCGGAAACATATATACCTGTCCTGACCTTTTTCTCCATTCACATCACTCCCTTGTCTGATATTTGTAGGCACGCTCGAAGTCAATTATCCCGTTAAGCTTGCGAACCTCGTCCACGCACATACCTCTCAGCTTGTCAACTGTCTCATCGTCAACATCGTTGACTGCCGCAAGAAAGTGAGACTGCATTGCCGACTCAATTGCGAGCTTGAAAATATTTCGGCTGATACGCTGCTCAGAACCCTTCACAATGGCTTCGATTACTGATCCCAGTATCGTACCAAGATAGTTGGTCAGATTATCTGAACTGCAATCAAGGTAGCCTGAGTAAAACCTAATAGCCTTCTCTATGAATTCGCTCTGCGACCTTGCATCAGCCGCCTGCAAATGATTCATCATGAGCTCTTTTGTTTCGGGGTAGAGCCACACCGCCTGTTTTTCCTTTTTCTGCATAATTGCCTCCATTATTACTGTCAGATTCATATTATTCGCCTATTCTTAGCCATATTATTTGATACCGACTCCTTTGTAGTAACACATCGAGTTGCCACGACTCCTTTTGGGTATATTCATTTTTCTGCGATATTGCGGTCGGCTTTGCCGGTCCGCTGTGACCGTTTCGGGGGCTGCGACCCCGAAACTTTAACCTGCAACACTGTAGGTTACCCGATTTTTGACATTTCTGCATCTCTATCACTTCCTTCTGACCATAACTTTTCATCTGCGGATAATACCGTAACTTATCGGGAGGGTATTGTATCGTTACACTCGCTCCACGTTGCGCAACAACCGCTTTCATCGCCGCAGGTGGGATAACTACCCGATCTTGGTATCGGCGGCAAAAACGGGCGTGTTTGCGCCTTACTCTTGAAACGGCGGAACTGATATACCTTGCTCCGCTAACTTATCGGTAAGTCTGTTAGCTGCCCATTCAATAATTTTATCACCGACAGGGACAGCAACAGTCTGAATATCATTTTCAGAGGCAGTAACCGTTGGCGAAGATATATCAGCATTTACAGACGTTTCAGGGACGGCAGGGACAGCATTTTCTGCATACAGAAATATACCGCCACTGCTGTCCCGTTCGGAATTATATCGGACACAGATACTGCGAGTGCCGTTGCATTTCATCTTTTCATAACTGATACCAAGCAATTGAATCTCATCATCGTGTTGTAATAGATCACGATATATCCAGTTGTTTTTGAACTCTTGTGACGGAAACTTTGTACTGAGCAGTTCACACAACTCAGACGCACTTCCTCGAAACTCTTTGCGCTCCAACATGAAATCATGTATAGCCGACGGAAAAACATCAGGCTTATCTTCAGGCGGCGTATCAAGCAATTTCCACTTCGCATGATCTCTGACAATATTTATGTCAAGCGACGGAGCACCACGACCACTGATATTAAGCACAGCATTTTTACTGTCGGATTTTCTTGTGAGAACAAGCAGACCGTCTGCTGTACCTGCGATACCGTTCGTACCAAGTATCATGTTGTTTGGATTCGAGTCATGCTGTTTGCGATTGTGATGAACAAGTACAATTGCTATCTGTAATTCATCAGCGATCGCTTTCAGAGAGGATAAGTCTCTGTAATCAGTTCCGTACTTCATGTCAACAGTATTGCGAACCTTTTGCAGGGTATCAATGACTATCATCTTCAAGTCTGCAAACACATTCTTGCATTGACGAAGGTCTTCCTCGAGACCGTTGCCGATAGAGTTACCGAGCAAGATGTACTGCAGGTTGTCCGTCGGCTCGTCAGTAAGCTCATACATTCGTGACTGTAAGCTCACGAACGTATCTTCAAGAGCCATGTAGACTACATGACCTTTTTCAGTTTTGCGTCCGAGAAATTTTTCTCCTTTTGCAATAGACAGACACATATCCATCATCATCCATGACTTACCTATCTTCGGATCTCCCGACAGAATATGGAGTCCGGGATAGATCATTTCATCAACGATAAAATGCTGTTTTTTCATAGGCGTGTTCATTATCTCGACGCTGCTTATGAATTGTAATTGATGTCTTTCACTCAATAAAAATCACCTCTTCTTGTAAAAAATGTGGGAGCAGTATCCTTATTGCATTTTGACACGTTTTATGATATAATTATTTCAGGTGATGAGACCATGAAATACAAAATTTACGATCTGTCCGTTCGGGCGATGCTGAACTACTCCAAGCCCGACGGTGACAGTTATAAAACTGAAATAGATAAAAATGCACTGCGCAGTTGTCTGAAACACTCAGCGCACGAGCAGGATGACAACGCGCTTTTCTATCAGATCATGTGCGTTCTACACGGTGACGACTTTAAGTACAACGATACCGATCTTGTAACAGATCTTTCCGAAATTATTTTTTATGCTGACTTCTCCCGTGTATTTGACAGGGACTCGGCTATCCCGTACTATGCACAGCTTCAGAAGAAAGCAGAGTCACTGTTCATGCCGCAGGGAGCAAGCATAGACTTCGACAGCGGTATGCACAGGTATGTCGCTTTCGAGCGTTCCGCAAGCATGAGCAGAAACGCTGTGCTGTCATTTATCCGTGAGGACTTTTATGACAAGGTTACCGAGCGCATAAGGCTCGACATGGATATTTCTATGTGTCAGCTTAGTAAGCTGTATGCCTACAACGGACTTATGCTCTCAGGCGGTACTCGCATTGATAACATTGATATTGACCGACCGCATAGAGTAATCGTTGTTGACAATCCACACTTCACAACCTACAATACAAAAGTAATAACTGTTGAGGATGACGGCAGCGATAACGCAGTACGCAAGTATCATCGTGTTGAGCGGAAAGAAAATGTTGATATCCTTGGCTATGACGGCGAGGGAGTTATCTCTAAGGAGTATGCTGCGCTTATCAATAAACAGCTTGACGGCAAGCACACATCATTCCAGATACGTCTGTCATATATCAAGGGTATGCTGCATCAAGTTGATATCCATGATTTCTTCAAGAGCGCTGGAGTTACGATTCTGACTGATATATGGGGAACTGAACACAAAGTTACTGACGTAGATATTATCCTAACCAAAAGTATGTTCAAAGGATATAACTGGCTTACAGAAAATAATATGAGTTGGGAGGACTACTGGAGGGTATTCCGTAAGTACTGTCACGCACTATATATCTCGGGTGTGAGTAAGGAAACTACACAGCAGTTCACGGAACTGAACTATCAATTCCTGAATACTCTTTCTATGACAGCGGACGAGTTCAGACCGATTGATCTGCCGCTGAGTTTTCCTGTCTCCGATTCCCGTCATTGGCTGACTAAGGAGACTGAGCGTGAATATTACAGGCTTTGTTGTGATAAAGATTACCGTATCAGTTATTTTACAGGCAAAAAGCACAGCCGCAAGAGCAAGGATTACTATCTCCAAAAAATACTGGAGAAGAACCCGAAATTCATTGCAGAATCGGTATATGCCGACAGGTTGAAGTCACGAGCGCAGTCTGTTCTGAAGCAATATGCTCTCGGTAGACTTATTGTTTCCGGTGATAACAGATATCTGTCCGCCGATCTTCTGAACTTTCTTATTGCTTTAATTCCGGAGGGCGTAAAGATAACAAATAAAAACAGAATTTTTCTTTCAAATGCGTGGTCACAGAGGTTTTCAGAAAGTGCATTTTACGCTCCGAAAGCTGCATATTCCCACACAGAAGAGTGTACGTTACTCCGAAACCCTCACATTTCGCGCAACGAGGAGATACAACTTAAAGTCTATCCGAAGCCTGAAAATATTCGTAAATATTATCTCGGACATCTTTCCGATGTAGTTATGGTGGACTGGGACTCGCTTACGGCGGAACGATTGGGCGGTGCGGACTTCGACGGCGATATGATAAAAACTATCTCCGATCCTATTGTAAACCGTTGCGTTAAACGCAATTACGAGTTTGATTCCCTGAGAAATATGGATAATATTCCGCTGCTTAAAATACCAACCGTTCAGCCTATTGTCCGCGACGCTAACGACTGGAAAGCACGTTTTGAGACTGTCAAGAGTACGTTTTCATCGAGAGTCGGTCAGATTTCAAACGCTGCACTGAACAGAAGTATTATCGCTTACAATGAGAACTCCACCGCCGAACAGCGTGACAAATGCCGCGAGGAAACTGAAACTCTGGCTATACTGACAGGACTTGAAATTGATTCGGCTAAGAGCGGAGTTAAGCCTGATCTATCTGAATATCTCGGCACGAAAGCTGTTGCAAAGAGCCGATTTTTAAAGTACAAAAGTCTGCTTGAAAAAAGCGAGGGACGTCGGGCATGGTACGAGCCTACATTTGAGGAACAGTTCGAGAAATTTTTCTCAGACACGAACTGGGACAAGGTGGATTCCAATGTGGAGCGTCTGCCGTATCTTGCATATATGCTTGGCAAGAATACAAAACCTATTGTTGATAAGCCTGCTTTAGACAGTGAGCTTTTCACATTCGCCGATGATGAAAACTGGAAGAGCAAGCTGAACAGCAGTAAATTGGATCGGTTGACAGCTCTTATCAGCGACTATGAACGCTGTCTGTCACGGATCAGAGCCTGCAGTCAGCCCATTAAC
The DNA here is from genome assembly GCA_964552525.1 of uncultured Ruminococcus sp. Classification (GTDB taxonomy): domain Bacteria; phylum Bacillota; class Clostridia; order Oscillospirales; family Ruminococcaceae; genus UBA3855. The sequence continues at coordinate 8,017 of CAZKHW010000026.1, forward strand.
AATAAACAGCGCAGGAACGACATTCTGCGTATCTTATACAGCAGAGGTCAGGACAGCGAATACGATGCTGATATGCTGTATACCCTGTTTCAGGGTATACCTCCCGAGAGAATAACATTTATCCGACAGGAGTTACAGGCTCGGAACTGGCATTTAACACCTAAAGAACAGCGTGATGAGATGCTTTCGGAATGGCTGCCGGAGCTTGAACAGTATTATGAGCTGTTTCATGACTTCCGCTTCGGAGGATATCGGATACTCATTGATCTTATTGCAGATATCGACGACGAGAACA